>JAJYLP010000053.1 GCA_021787615.1 Pseudomonadota bacterium | reverse complement strand
CATCCAGCGTCGTGCCTACGGTCTGCGTGACGAGGAATATCTCAGGCTGAAAGTCCTGACTTCGATGCTGCCCCAGATTTGAACCGAAAACGATCAACTTTTACCCACTCGTTTCCACGATGACCCTAATTCTTTAGTTCGGCGCAAGCGTGCCGCCGTCTGGTATCGCCGTCTCTGGCTGTACCCCAGAATTTGCCGGAATTTGAGCGGCTCGGTGCTCGACATCGGTTGCGGCATCGGCGACATGCTGCGATATCGTTGCGGCACGGTCGGGGTCGACGTAAATCCCAAAGCCGTCGCCCTCTGCCAGAGCCAGGGACTCGAAGTACAGCTGATGCAGCCCGACCGGCTGCCGTTCGACGACAGCGAATTCGACGGCGCGGTACTCGATAACGTGCTCGAGCACCTGGAGCGACCTGAGCCGTTGCTCGCGGAAGTGCGCCGGGTGCTCAAGGCACACGGTAATTTCGTGGTGGGTGTCCCTGGCGAGCGCGGATTTCGCAGCGATGGCGATCACAAGCGCCACTATCCTGAAGCCGAGTTGGCCCGCACGATTGAGAACGCCGGATTCGAACTGGCGCGCATGTTTCATCAGCCATTTCGCTCACGCCTGCTCGACCGCTATTTCCGCTACTACGCGATTTACGGCATATTCTCGAGGATTTG
Source organism: Pseudomonadota bacterium (assembly GCA_021787615.1). GTDB lineage: Bacteria > Pseudomonadota > Gammaproteobacteria > Steroidobacterales > Steroidobacteraceae > 13-2-20CM-66-19. Next base: position 24,485 of record JAJYLP010000053.1, on the reverse strand, counting down.
ACCGTGCTCAGCACCGCGATGGGCGCATCACGCGCCATGGGCGAGCCCTGCGCCCTGCAAACCGCCTTCTCCGCACTTTCATCGAGGCCGTGTGCGCGAGCGCGCAGGTGCGGCACCGTCCCAGAAGACCTTGGTCATGCTCAGCCGCCGGCACAGCCCGCGCGGCAGCCGCGCGAATTCCCGCCCCAACCTATAGCCGATGTATTTGGCGGCATTGCGCACCGGGCAGAGCGGCAGCGCCATCGGCGCGTTCACTGCGCAGTAGCGAAGTTCGGAGAAGACGAATCGGGCGCCCTCGCCCTCCGCTGCGCCGAAATTCTGCATCAGCTCAGGCAGCTGCGTGTGCATGACTCCGAAGTCGAAGTAGCGCCGGATTTCCTGCGCAATTGTGTATCCGTGGGAATGGCGCACCTGCGCTTGAGCGCAGTAGCTGATCTTCCACCCCGCAAGGAGCATCCTGACGGCTACGCAAGTGTCCTCACCCAGAATGAGGTGACTCGGAAACCCACCGCACGCCCGCAATGCCTCGAGCCGGTAGGCCGCGAACGAGTTCGAGAGGTATGCAGTCTTGATGCCTAGTCGGCTTGCGTCCGCAAGCGATCGCGTCTCGCTGGCGCTACCGTAGTTGAACAGCGCCATGTGCGCCTCGAACGGCCCCGCCCCGTGGTGCGGGACCTGCCGCCCGTACGCGGCGCCGACGCTCGGGTCAGAAAAGGACGAGAGCAGGGTACGCAGTCCGTCGGGCTCCTCCAGCACGGCGTCATGCGTCAGAAAGATCGCGAATGTGCGGCCCGCGCAGAAGCGATCAATGGCCCACTGGCGAGTCGCCCCGTGATTAAATGCGCTGGGATCGATCCGCTCGAGCGCGAATCCGCACTCGATCGCCACCCGGTCGCTGCCATCCGTCGAACGGGAATCGACGACTGCAACGAGCGAAGGGTCGGGCAGTGCTGTGCGCAGCGCGTGCGCACCCTCATGCCAGCGGATTCCGCCGTTGCGAACCGGCACGATGATGCGAGTTTGGCTCAATGGGTCCGGGAGACTCAGCACCCCGGCGGAGGACTCAATCACAACTGGTTCACCTGCCGGTCAACCTGCGCGCGCTTCCCAGACCCCGTTTCCGGGGGATTCCGGCTCTGCGCGAATCGATGCATGTCCTTGTGCGATCCCACCACCCGCACAAACCCCGCCCCCGCACGACCACAGGCCACGCTGGGTACGCCGCTCTGCCACATGCGTTCCGTTCCGGCGCTTTCCTCGTGCCCGCCGAACAGTTTCTCGAATTCAACCGACCCGTGGGTGATCCATGCCTCAACACCGGTACCCGGATAATATCGCGCAAAGTAATAGCCGTCTCGCCGGTCACCCCTAAGTTGATCGCCTGGCTGACGCGGCCGGAAGAGCGCCGGGCACGCCTCCTCCAGGTGATCGAACGCAAGATCGGCCTGCCGCTGCCCAGGAAAGACCCAGCTCGGACCGTGGGATGCGCGCACGACCCGGCAGGTCATGAGGTATTCGGTATGCGTGGCAGAGGCCCGCCTCCGAGTTGCGCCAGGCACCGTGTACAACACGTGCACGCCCCGCACGACGATATTCGCGCAATCTCGATCTTGCGCGCGGAGCCCAAAGGGCGCGAGCACGTCATTGACCGCCGACGGCCGCAGCAAGCGAGTCTCCACCGACGCATCGCTGCGCGGATCGCGCATCACGACCCGCACATGGGGCGCATAGCGCTGAATCAAGGCCTCGACGCGTCGACCATTGGGGCTATCCGGCGTTATGAACAGATAGCCGCCACCGAGATTGACGAATGCCGAACCGTCCGGCATATCCGGAATGATGAACGAATTGGTCTGCCCCCCGACCATAATATACAGCTTCGGCTGCCGAGCGAGCACTGCGGGAACGGTCACGCTGTACCATGGACCGTGGCGCCACGGCAGGAATGTTCGATAACCGCTCCCCGCATAGAGTTGGAAAAGCTGAATGCCGAAGATCGCGGCGAGCAGGTAACCCAGCAGCGCCGGCCGCTGCGCACAGAGCCGGAAAAGAAGGACGACGCCAAGCGCTCCAGCGACGCAAGCCATGGGAATGAAATAGCGGCCGTTCCCGGAGACCGTCAACCACATCATCCAATCCAGCAGGAACGCGCAGCCCAGTGCAGCGAGTACGCGCGACTCATGGGACTCAAGCGCTGGCGCCGCAGCATCCGTTGCGGCACGCATGCGCCGCCACCCCCAGCGCAGAAACAACGTGAGCACCACGGCTACCAGCAGTGCGTAACGCAGATCGGGCGCCGCAAGGCCATAATCCACCAAAGGAATCGGCAGCACCATCGCGAACGGTCGCAGAAGGGCGGCCCGGAGCGTGCCGGGGATGTAGCGATAATCGAGCATCGACCCTGTCGGATACTCCGGCGAACGGAAGACGCCATTCAGCAGCGGAAACACTGGGTTGCCGAAGTGCCGCTCGAGATGGAGCGACCATGGCAGATTGACTACGACAAAGGCCACGCCCACGCCTGCGACAAACAGGCTGGTGTATCCAAACTTGCGCCGAAAGCTCCCAGGAACGAACAGCGGTATGGCCGCGGCCGCAACCGCATGCACGGCATTGGTCGGCTTCAGTGCACTTGCCGCTCCGAGCAGCAGCCCCCCGAACACGACCTTGGTCAACCCGGGGTTTCGCAGGGCGGCGATGAGAGCGAGCCACCCGGCAAGGACGATTTCCGCCGTCGTGACGTCGATCGCGCTCGAGCCGAATTCATTGATGAGGATCGGGTTGGCAAATGCGAATATGACGGCAGATACGCCAATCAGCACGCGAATCTGCGGCTTGTCCCGCGGAACACTCGCCGTTGCCAGCTCGTACGTGAGCCACAGGATTGCGCTCTGCATCACCGCGAGAATTGAGGCAATCGCAAGTGGCGTGAGCGACGAGCGGATCAGCAGATAGAACGGCACGTACGCGTACGGATTGAAATACCCCTGGGGGCCTGCTGCAAAATAATCCCGACCGAAGCGATTATGCAGGGCACTGAATCCCGCATACACGTGGTAGTACAGGGTGTCCCAGAGCATTTCCTTTCCCAGGAAATAGCTCGTGGTCACAACCAGGAGTGTGCTGGCCGTATAGACGTAGAGTCTGGGTGAGGCGCAAATGCGCTTCAGAAGCGCGAGCGACGAGAGACTCGCGCGCAGCGAGTCTCGAGACTCACCGGCGGGGGTCATGTTCCCGTTCCGGCTCCAGGCGGTACGTCGATGAGTCCGAGAAGGAAGGACGCGAAGAGAATCTCGCCGCCCGAAAGCATCAGCGTCACCGAAGTGATGACCGCGCGCATTGCCTCCAGCGGGCCCATCGGGCCGAACCGCGCCCGAAACCACGTATCGAGTGAATAGACTGCGAGGGCGAGACCCGTCAGGCCCAGCACGACACCAAGGAGAACCCCACGCTCGATGGTGAAGATCCGCAGAAACGCCGTCAGCTTCTGAGTCATCGGCAGCAATCCCTTCAAGACGCCGACCGTGCGCCCGATGACCGAGAACAGGACCAGCTGCAGACCCAGAATCGTCGCACCGGCCGCGTACAGCATGGTGTGAATGTCAAATCCGACGCCATGAATGATCACCGGACCCTGGGCAATCAGCAGCTCGACGGCGCTGCCTACGGCGATCAGAGAGACGCCTGGATAGAACAACAGCCAACGCGGGCTCATCATGAGCAAAAAACGCAGATGACGCCAGCCGTCGCGCCAGCTTCGCAAGTGCGGCGGGCGCGACCGACCCGCCGGTGAAAGGACGGTGGGAACTTCGCCGATTTTCCAGCCCGCGAGCACCGCCTTCACGATCATCTCGCTGGCAAACTCCATCCCGGAAGCACGCAGCCCCAGGCGAAGCGCAGCGGCGCGATGTACGCCGCGCAGCCCACAGTGGAAATCGCCGATACGGCAGGAAAAGAAGAGCCTGCCAATGAAGCTCAGAATCGGGTTGCCGATGTACCGGTGCAGCCAGGGCATGGCGCCCGGTCGGATACCGCCCCGGAACCGATGCCCGACGACCATGTCGTGACCGGCGCGCAATGCGGCGAGAAAGCCGTCGAGCCGTGAGAAGTCGTAGCTGTCGTCGGCGTCGGCCATAACCACGAACCGGCCCCGGGCCGCCTCGATGCCCCCAAGCAGCGCACTGCCGTAGCCTTTGGCGGAAACCGCCACGACGCGCGCACCCGCCTGCCGGGCAAGTTCCGGGGAACCATCGGTGGAGCCGTTGTCAGCGACCAGAACCTCGCCCGCAACACCGGTACGCTGCAGAAAACCGCGAGCCTTGCGCACGCATGTTGCCACGGTCTCGGCCTCATTGAGACATGGCATCAGAATCGTCAGCTCGAGTTGAGGCAGCGGGAGCGCATCAGTGCTCTCCGCCCTCACGGGCATCGTCACAACCGCAGCCATCGTCGATCCTCCAAGCGAGTAACATCAACTCCGATGCGCCCGCGCTGCGACAGCCAGAATACGCGCCGGCTGCCAGCGCCGTAGATACACTGATGAGTCATTTTCGCTTTGCGTGGCCGGATGCCGGCGTGACTGGTTCGTCAGATTCTCATCCGGTTGAGTCGGTCGGCGCCCAGGACTGCAGCTCGGCCTCAACCGGCCCGAGGAGGTGACGTTTTGTGTCACATTCTGCCCTTGCGAAGTCCAAGTGACGTCAATCGAGGGATTTGTGTTTGACATAGCTCTTCGGCAGTGGCAGAAAAAAGAGCAGAAAATCAACTTGTTAGGCACGGTTCGCGCTATTGGCACGTTGCTTGCTGCAAGAAGCCCAGCAGGCGCCCTTTGCGCCTCTTGGCAAGAACAACCACCGTTCCTTGAGGAGTGTCGTAATGAAATCGTTGCAACAGGGCTTCACTCTGATCGAGTTGATGATCGTCATCGCGATCATCGGCATCCTGGCGGCCATCGCCATTCCCGCGTATCAGAACTACACCATCCGTGCGCAGGTCTCCGAAGGACTCTCGCTCGCCGGCGGAATCGAAACCGCCTTCGACGAATGCTACGCCAACCACGGGACCGCGTCCGGCGCCTGCGGCACTCTGGCAGATCTCGGCATCAACAACACCATCAGCGGTACGTATGTCAGCAACATGACGTACAGCGACGGGTTGATTACGGCAACCTACGGCGGAACGAACGCCAACACGAACATTTCCGGTAAGACCATCACGCTGGCTGCCTATCAGTCGCAGAATGGCGATATCAGCTGGATTTGCAGTGGCACCACAACCCCCAACACGGCGGCTATTGTGAATGGTCTCGCAGCGGTCACCGGAGGCCAGGGCGTCCTTGCGGGTTCGATGCCCAATGCCGCCTATGTCCCGAGCAGCTGCAACCCGTAATTGCAGCGCTCAGGCATCCTTCAGAAGCCCCCGCTCCGCGGGGGCTTCTTCTTTTGGGAGCCGAGTCACGGTGAGGGGGGATGGCCTGTGAGACCATCGATGCACATTTGACAATTGCCGGCGCCGCCGGCTTCGGTACACTTGAGCCCCGCGGATCGAACCGGACACCCTTAAGTCCATGAATGACAATGTCTCTGCAGCGCTCGGGGGGGCACGCGCCGGGCTCGGAGGCCTGCCTCAGCGCCTCGTCCAGGACGGGGTGGTCGAGGAGGCGACCGTCCTCGAGGCGCTGAACACCGCCAAGGAGCGCAAGGTCGCGCTCGTGACCCAGCTCGTCGAGAGCGGCGCGGCGCAGGCGCGAGATATCGCGGTGGCGGCCTCGAACGAGTTCGGGGTCCCGCTGCTCGACCTTGATGCCATCACTCTGGAGCCGGAGACGGTCCGGCTGGTCAGCGACAAGCTCGTGGCCAAGCATCGGGTGCTGCCGCTGTTCCGCCGCGGCAAGAAGCTCTTCCTGGGCGTCGCCGACCCGACCCATATGCACGCCATCGACGAGATCAAGTTCCAGACCAGCCTCAGCATCGAGATGGTCGTGGTCGATGACGACAAGCTGCAGGCCGCCATCGACAAGGCCATCGAGCAGGCCGACAACCAGATCACCGCGTTTGCCGGCGAAGGTGACGTCGACCTGGAGAGCCTGGAGGTCAGCGGCGGCGAGGATGAGAGCGAGGAGCGCATCGGTCGAGATGATGTCGAAGACGCCCCGATCGTGCGCTTCGTCAACAAGGTGATGGTCGACGCCATCCGGCGCGGGGCCTCGGACATCCATTTCGAGCCGTACGAGAAGACCTACCGGGTGCGAGTGCGCATGGACGGCGTGCTGAAGGAAGTTGCCCAGGCTCCGGTCCAGCTTGGCGGCAAGCTCGCGGCGCGGCTCAAGGTCATGGCGCGGCTCGACATCGCCGAGCGGCGCGTGCCCCAGGACGGGCGCATCAAGATGAAGCTCTCGAAGAACCGCGGCATCGACTTCCGCGTCAGCACCTGCCCGACACTGTTCGGTGAGAAGGTGGTGATGCGTATCCTCGATGCCTCGCAGGCGCGGCTCGGGATCGACTCGCTCGGCTACGAGCCGTTCCAGAAAGCCCTCTACGAGCAGTATCTGGCCAAACCGCAGGGCATGATCCTGGTGACCGGCCCCACCGGCAGCGGCAAGACCGTCTCCCTGTACACGGGGCTCAACCTCCTCAACCGCGAGGGGACCAACATCTCCACCGCCGAGGACCCGGCGGAAATCAACCTCCCCGGCGTCAATCAGGTCAACATCAATCCCAAGGTGGGGCTCACCTTCGCGGCAGCGATGCGCGCATTCCTGCGCCAGGACCCGGACATCATCATGGTCGGGGAAATCCGTGACCTCGAGACGGCGGAAATCGCCATCAAGGCGGCGCAGACGGGCCACCTGGTGCTCTCGACCCTGCACACCAACGACGCGCAGCAGACACTGACCCGCCTCGTGGACATGGGCGTGAAGCCCTACGCCATCGCCACGTCGGTGAGCCTGATCATCGCGCAGCGGCTGGCGCGAAAGCTCTGCAATCACTGCAAGCAGCCGCTCGACATCCCCTCCGAGGCGCTGCTGAAAGAAGGCTTCAGCGCGGAGGACGTGCGCGCGGGACTGAAGATCTTCGGGCCGAGGGGCTGCTCGAGCTGCACCGACGGCTACAAGGGCCGCACGGGCATCTACCAGGTGATGCCGGTCACCGACGCCATCGCGCGCATCATTCTCGCCGGCGGCAGCGCGGTCGAGATCGGCGATGAGGCCGCGCGCGAAGGCATCTGGGATCTGCGCCGCGCGGGCCTCGAGAAGGTCAGGGCAGGCATCACCAGTCTCGAGGAAATCAACAGCGTCACCATCGACTGACGCAGGGCAGCACATCCATGGCCACGGCAATTTCCGCGACCCTCAAGACTCCCAAGCCCGACGTCCCCTTCCTATGGGAAGGCCGCGACAAGCGCGGCCAGCGCGTCAAGGGCAACACCATGGCCCCCGACGAGACCGCCGTGCGCGCGGAGCTGCGACGGCAGGGCATCGCGCCATTGCGCATCCGCCGCAAGCGTGACAGCCTGAAAGGCGGCAAGGTCAATGCCGCCGATATCGCGGTGTTCGCGCGCCAGCTCGCCACCATGCTGATCGCGGGCATCCCCATGGTGCAGTCCTTCGAGATCGTCGCGAGCGGTGTCGACAAACCCTCGCTGCGCAATCTCATTCTCGCCATCAAGACCGATGTCGAGTCCGGCACCTCGCTGCACGAGGCCCTCGCCAAGCACCCGCTGTACTTCGATGACCTGTTCGTCAATCTGGTGCGTGCCGGCGAGCAGGCAGGCGCGCTCGATACGCTGCTCGACAAGATTGCGACGTACAAGGAGAAGTCCGAGGCGACCAAGAAGAAGGTCAAGAAGGCGCTGTTCTATCCGGCCGCAGTGCTGATCGTGGCCGCCATCGTGACCACGGTGCTGATGATTTTCGTGATCCCGGAGTTCCAGAAGCTGTTCAAGGGCTTCGGCGCGAACCTGCCGGCGTTCACCATGTTCGTCATCCACATCTCAAATGCGGTGCGCCACCAGGGCATTCTCATCGCCATCGGCCTCGGCATCGCGGCGTGGGTGTTCGTGTACTTCAAGAAGCGCTCGCGCAAGATGCGCGAGGTCCTCGACCGGATGTCGCTGAAGATCCCGATCATCGGCCCCATTCTCAACAAGGCGGCGATATCCCGCTACGCGCGCACGCTCTCGACCATGTTCGCCGCCGGCGTGCCGCTGGTGGAGGCTTTGGAGTCCATCGCCGGCGCCACCGGCAATATCATCTACGAGAATGCAGTGCTGAAGATGCGCGATGAGGTGGCGACGGGCCAGCGACTGCAGCGCGCCATGGAAACGCAGGGCATCTTCCCCAACATGGTCGTGCAGATGATCGCCGTCGGCGAGGAGGCCGGCTCGCTCGATGAGATGGCCGGCAAGGTGGCCGTGTTCTACGAGGCGGAGGTCGACAACGCGGTGGACGCGATGTCGAGCCTGCTCGAGCCGCTGATCATGGTGATCCTCGGCGTCATCGTCGGCGGCCTGGTCATCGCGATGTACCTGCCGATCTTCCAGCTCGGCAACGTCGTTCACTGACGTGTCGCTGGCAGCGCTGCTCGCCGCCTCGCCCGCCTTGTTCACCGGCACGTGCCTCGTGCTGGGGCTCGCGATCGGCAGCTTCCTCAACGTGGTGATCCACCGTCTGCCGATCATGCTGGATCGGCATTGGCGCGCCCAGTGCGCGGAATTGAGCGGCGAGGCGGCGACCCTGCCGGCAGTCTCGCAGGAGCGCTACAACCTCATCGTGCCGCGCTCGACCTGCCCGGCGTGCCGGGCCCCGATCGCGGCCTGGCACAACATCCCGGTGCTCAGCTACCTCTTGCTGCGCGGCCGCTGCGCGGGCTGCGGGGCGCGCATCAGCCCGCGCTATCCGCTCGTGGAGGCCCTCACGGGCCTGCTCTCAGCGCTGGTGGCGTGGAAGTTCGGCTTCGGCTGGCCGGCGCTCGCGGCCCTGGTGCTCACGTGGTTTCTGGTCGCGCTCGCGGCCATCGACATCGACCATCAGCTGCTGCCCGACAGCCTCACCCTGCCGCTGATGTGGATCGGGCTCGTACTGAGCCTCGCGGCGCCGGCGCCCGGCGGCGCCCCGGTGCCGGTCGACCCGCGCGCGAGTCTGATCGGAGCGGCCGCGGGGTACCTCAGCCTGTGGGCCATCTACCATGTCTTTCGGGCGCTCACGGCGAAGGAAGGCATGGGGTACGGGGACTTCAAGCTGCTCGCGGCGCTCGGAGCCTGGCTCGGCTGGCAGATGCTGCTGCCGACGGTGCTGATCGCCGCCGCGGTCGGCGCCGCCGTCGGCATCGTGCTGATTGCGGCCCGCCGGCGCAGCGGCTCGGTGCCCATCGCGTTCGGCCCCTTCCTCGCGGCGGCGGGCTGGCTGATGCTGATGTTCGGGCACCAGCTGGTCGGGTTCTACCTGGGGTTGTTCCCGCAGTAGGCCCAGGCGGGCTCCGCCCCTCAAGCGCCGGCCCCGCGCGCTGCGATCCGCGCTACACTTTCCCGCTTGAGCACGAAAATTCTTCGCATCGGACTGACCGGGGGGATCGCCAGCGGTAAATCGACCGTGGCAGACCTATTTGCTGCGCGCAGCGTGCCGATCATCGATACCGATCGGATCGCGCGCGAGGTGGTCGAGCCGGGCCAGCCGCCGCTCGAGCGGCTGGTGGAGCGCTTCGGCAAGGGGATCCTGACGCCGGATGGGCACCTCGACCGGCCCAAGCTGCGCGAGATCGTGTTCTCCGACCCCAAGGCGCGCGCCGACCTCGAGGCGCTCACCCACCCGGCCATCGGCACGGCGGTGGAGGAGCTCGCGGCCGCCGCCGGCGGGCCCTATCAGATTCTGGTGATCCCGCTGCTCGTGGAGAAAGGCCTCACCGGGCGCGTCGACCGGGTCCTGGTGGTGGACTGCCCCGAGGAACTGCAGCTCGATCGGCTGCAGAAGCGCGACGGCTCGACGAGCGAGCAGGCGCGTGCAATGCTCAATGCGCAGACCTCGCGCGCGACGCGCCTGAAGGCGGCGCATGAGGTCATTCACAACGAGTCGGACCTCGATGCGCTGCGTCAGCAGGTCGCGACACTCCATCAGCGCTACCTGGAGCTCGCCGCGAAATCCTGAGACCCGGGCCACAAGGCGCATCTGGGACATTTACGACGCGTGCGCGCGTCGCGCACAATACCCGCCATGAGCACTGAAACCGCTGAATTCACAGCCTCCGCGCCCGCACCCGCTGCGCCCTCGGCCGCGGTCGTGGCCCCGGTGGCGCTCGACAGCGGCCGGCTGCTGGTCTTTGAGCAGCCATTGAGCGAGCGGATGCGCACATTCCTGCGCCTGGACTTCCTCTACAACCAGGCGCTCTACCACAACGAGACCGGCAGCCAGTGGGGCAGCCGCGCGGCCATGACGAGCCTGATCGACATCCTGGCGGTCATCTCCCGCAGCGACCTGCGCTCGGATGCCCTGAAGGAAATCGAGCGTCAACTGCAGCTTCTCGGTGAGTATCAGTCCCGCCCGGGCGCCGATCCCCACCGGGTCCAGACCTTCATCACCAACCTCGGCCGACTGCGCGCGGACCTGATGAACGCCGGGGTGGCCTGCCAACAGCCGCTGCGGGACTCCGAGTTTCTGAACGCCATCAAGCACCGCAGCGCCATTCCCGGCGGGACCTGCGAGTTCGACCTGCCCGATTACCTCTTCTGGCTGTCCGAGCCGGACGAGGTGCGCATGCAGGCGTTCAACCAGTGGCTCGGGGTGCTCAGACCGCTGTGCGATGCAGTCGCGGAGCTGCTCTGGCTCACCCGGCAGTTCGGGCGCACGCGCCCGGAGTGCGCCCGCGGCGGCACCTTCACCATCACCTTCGATCGGGACAACCCGCTGCAGCTGCTGCGCATCATGCTGCCGGCCGCGAGCGGCTTGTACCCGGAGGTCAGCGGCAGCCATCACCGCTGCAGCGTGCGGTTTCTCACCTGGAAGGGCCTGTCGGAGCGCGCCGCGCAGACCAGCGAGGACGTGCCGTTCCAGCTCACCGCCTGCGCCTGAGGGCGTCCCGTGCAGGTGAAATGCCCGACCTGTCAGCGCTCCATAGAGTGGGAGCACGCCCCGTATAGGCCGTTCTGCAGCGAGCGCTGCCGGCTCATCGACCTGGGGGGCTGGCTCAGCGAACGGAACGCCATTGCGGGCGAAACAGCCACGCTCGAGTCCGAGCCGACGGCAGAGCGGCCGCGCGAATCCTGATCAAGGGAACTTGATCTTCCCGCCGCCCGCGCCCGGAGCCGGGCCCAGGCCGGCGGCGCCGACCTCCGGCACCACGATGCGCGAGGCGGCCTCGCGGCGCATCTCGCGCGCCTCGTCGATGGCCTGCTCGATCGCCGCCTGTACGCCCTCTGAGAAGTTCTCGAGCGCCTCGGGCAGCGTCGTGCCTGGCAGCTCGAACGACAGCGGCAGGATGCCGGCGGGCGTGAGCAGCTGAGTCTGCCCGGAAAAGAGCACCGGGCGCGACGGGTCGGGCGATCCATCGGCAGTCACCGGGCTCAAGCGCCGGATGGTCCCGGCCCGACGGTCGGTGAAGATCTCTTCGCGGTACAGGTTGGCCGAGTCGAGCTGGACCTCGGGTACGTCATTCTGGGCGGCCATGGAGGCCCTCGCGTGCGGATAGTGGACGTAAGCATTCTACCAGCGCCGCGACAAAAGGACGGTCTGCTTCCAGAATGTCCTCGGCGGCGAGCGCATCGGGACTGACCCACTTGAGGGCCTGCCCCTCGAGCCCGCGCGGCTCGCCCCGAAAGCGCTCGATGACCCACAGGGACAGCTCGACTTCGCGGTCCTCGTAGGCGTGCGTGAGCCGCATCATGGGCTGGCCAGCGAGCATCTCGATGCCGAGCTCCTCGGCGAGCTCGCGCGCGAGCGCCTGAGGCTCGCTCTCGCCCGCAGCGACCTTGCCGCCCGGGAACTCCCACCTGCCCGCCATGTGCTTGCCCGGCGGGCGCTGGGCGATCAGGACGCGGTGATCCGCCCCGATCAGCGCTGCGGCGACCACGTGCACCACGCGCACGGCGGGGTCGCTCAGCCGACGTTCGAGAGGGTGCCGTGGCAGTGCTTGTATTTCTTGCCCGAGCCGCAGGGGCACGGCTCGTTGCGCCCGACCTTGCGCTCACCGCGCACGAACGGGGTGTGCGAGCCTTCCGCGCCCGGCAGCATCCCCGGCTGAGGCGGCGCGCCCGGATCGCCGTCGAACAGCGCATCGGCCGGCTCGGCGCTGGTGAAGATGTTCGCCTCGGCGTGCTGCGCCTGCAGGGCGCGCATCAGACGGGCGCGCCGCTCCTCCTCCTCGCGGTCGACTTCCTCCTGGGTGCGCACCTCGATCTGCATCAGCGTCGAGACGGTCTCGAACTTCACCTCATCGAGCATGGCGCTGAACATCTGGAACGCCTCGCGCTTGTACTCGGTGCGGTAGTCCTGCTGCGCGTAGCCGCGCAGATGGATGCCCTGACGCAGGTAGTCCATGGCCGCGAGATGATCGCGCCAGTGCATGTCGAGCGTGCGCAGCATCACGTCCTTTTCGATGTGTCGTATCAGCGAGGTCTCGAGGCGCGCTGATTTGGCGTTGTACGCCTCGTCGACGGCGCTCACCAGCCGCTCGCGCAGCACCGCCTCCTCCATGTCCGGCTCGGCCTCGAGCCAGCCCTTCGGATCCACCACGACGTTGAAATCCCGTCGCACCGCCTCGGCGAGCCCCTCGAGATCCCAGTCGGCGGCCATGGCGTGCTTGGGCACAGACTGATCGACCAGCGTACCGACGGCCTCGGCGAGAATGCCGTGGATGGCCGCCGAGACATCCTCGGTGGCCATGATCTCGGTGCGCTGCTGATAGACCACCTTGCGCTGGTCGTTGGCCACGTCATCGAACAGCAGCAGCTGCTTGCGGATATCGAAGTTGTGCGCCTCGACCTTGCGCTGCGCCTTCTCGATCTGCTTGCTGAGCATGCCGCTCTCGATGACCTCCCCATCCTTCATGCCGGCCATCTTCAAGAGCCGCTGGGTGCGCGTCGGGTCACCGAAGATGCGCATCAGGTTGTCTTCCATCGACAGATAGAAGCGGCTCGATCCCGGGTCGCCCTGGCGGCCGGAGCGGCCGCGCAGCTGATTGTCGATGCGGCGCGACTCGTGCCGCTCGGTGCCGATGATGTGCAGTCCGCCGGCCGCGAGCGTCTGCTCGTGCCGCCCCTGCCACTCGATGCGCGCGCTCTCGCGCCCGCTCTCCTCGGCCGGATCGAGGGCGGCGAGCTCGGCATCGAGGCTGCCGCCGAGCACGATGTCCGTGCCGCGGCCGGCCATGTTGGTGGCGATGGTCACCGACCCGGGCCGCCCGGCCTGCGCCACGACGCTCGCCTCGCGCTCGTGCTGCTTGGCATTGAGCACCTGGTGGGGGATATCCTGTTTGCTGAGCAGATCCGAGAGGTACTCGGAGGTCTCGATCGAGGTGGTGCCGACCAGCACCGGCTGCTTGCGCTCGACGCAGTCGCGGATGTCCTCGATGATCGCCTTGAACTTGTCGGCCTGCGTCAGGTAGACGAAATCCGGCGCATCGTTGCGGATCATCGGCTTGTGGGTCGGTATGACCACCACCTCGAGGCCGTAGATCTGCAGAAACTCCGGCGCCTCGGTATCGGCGGTGCCGGTCATCCCCGAGAGCTTCTTGTACAGGCGGAAGTAGTTCTGGAAGGTGATCGAGGCGACCGTCTGGTTCTCCTCGCGCACCTGCACGCCCTCCTTGGCCTCCACCGCCTGGTGCAGCCCGTCCGACCAGCGCCGCCCCGGCATGGTGCGTCCGGTGAACTCATCGACGATGATGACTTCCCCGCCGCGCACGATGTAGTCGACGTCGCGCTTGTAGAGCGCATGGGCGCGCAGCGCGGCGTTCAGGTGGTGCATCAGGCGGATGTTGGTCGCATCGTAGAGGCTCTCGCCTTCCTTGAGGAGCCCGCTCTCGAGCATCAGCTGCTCGACGTGCTCATGTCCTTCCTCAGTGAGGTGCACCTGCTTGTTCTTCTCCTCCACGGAGAAGTCGCCCGGGCCCTCCTCGACTTCCTGGCGGGTGAGGCGCGGCACCAGCTTGTTGATGCGCAGGTACAGCTCGGTGCTCTCCTCGGCGGGCCCGGAAATGATGAGCGGCGTGCGCGCCTCGTCGATCAGGATGGAGTCGACCTCATCGACGATGGCGTACGCGAGGTTGCGCTGCACGCGCTCCTCGAGGCTGAAGGCGAGGTTGTCGCGCAGGTAATCGAAGCCCAGCTCGTTGTTCGTGCCGTAAGTGATGTCGCACGCGTACGCGGCGCGCTTCTCCTCGGGCGTCTGGGAGTTCTTGATCACCCCGACGGTCAGGCCGAGGAAGCGGTATACGGGGCCCATCCAGTCCGAGTCGCGCTGCGCCAGGTACTCGTTGACGGTCACCACGTGCACGCCCTCGGCGGGCAGCGCGTTGAGGTACGCCGGCAGCGTCGCCACCAGCGTCTTGCCCTCGCCGGTGCGCATCTCGGCGATCCTGCCCTCGTGCAGCGCGATGCCGCCGATCAGCTGCACGTCGAAGTGACGCATCTTGAGCGTGCGCCAGGCCGCCTCGCGCACCACCGCGAAGGCCTCCGGCAGCAGATCGTCCAGCGTCGCGCCGTCCCGCAGGCGGCCGCGGAACTCCTCGGTCTTGGCCCGCAGCTGCTCGTCGCTGAGCGACTTCAGCGCCGGCTCGAATCCCTTGGCGGCACGGACGTAGCGCGTATAGCCGCGCAGGAGCCGGTCGTTGCGGCTGCCGAAGATGCGTTTGAGGGTGTGGAGCAACTTGACGATCCTGATTCACTGTCGGTGTGCCGGCCTGCCCCGGGAGGCGCCGGTACGGAACCGATTATTCTACGCAAACGGGCCCTCGCCTCCTAATGGGTGGCCGCGGCGGGAAATCAAGCGTTGACGGGACCCGCGGGGCGGGCCGGGAAGGAAACCGGCGGGGGGCTAATGGCCTTTGATGACCTGCGCCAGGGTCCTGCTGCCCCGGCCGATGAAGCCGGCCGGATTGATGGCGCGGCCGTACTTGATCACTTCGAAATGCACGTGCGGGCCGGTCGACCAGCCGGTGTCGCCGACGAGCGCGATCACATCGCCGCGCTTGACGGTCTCGCCCACGTGCACCAGGAGTTTCTCGGCGTGCGCGTAGAGCGTCGAGTAGCCCTCGCCGTCGTTGATCTGCACCATATTGCCGAACCCGTCCATGGGACCTGCCCAAGTCACCACGCCCGCGGCCACCGCATGAATGGGCGTGCCGAGCGGGGCGGCGAAGTCCATGCCCTCGTGAAATCCCGGCTTGCCGGTGAAGGGGTCAATCCGCGGCCCGAACGGCGAGGAGATCCACCCGACTTCAACCGGGCGGCCCTCCGGATAGATCTCCTGGTGCAGCTTGCGCGAGAGGATCAGGTTCTCGAGCGCCGAGAGCTGCGAGGCGCGCAGGGTGACCTCCCCCTGCAGGTGACCGATCATCTTGGCGAGGCCGGGCATGGCAGCCCCGCCGCCGGACAGCGCGGCCTCCGGCCCGCCGATGGGCGGGTCGTGGCCGAAATCGAATGCATCGCCGGTGAGGCCCGCCATCTTGGTGAGACGCTCACCGAGGGCGTCCAGGCGGATCATGTGCGCCTGCAGATCCCCAACCTGGATTGCCAGCGCCTCGGCGCGCGCCTGCATCTGCGCGCGCACGTCGGCAATCTCCTCGCGCTGGCGGGTGAGGACATCCATCCAGTGCGAGGTCTGTGCCAGCGCCGCATCGCCGCCGCCGCCGCGCCCGAGGCTCAAGCCGAAGGCGAACGCCCCGCCGAGCACGGCGAGCAGCGCCGCGCCCACGGCGCCGAGGATCAGCGGGTGGCGCAAATTGAGATCGAGGACACGGGAGCGGCCCTCGCGGTTGAACACCACGATGCTCACGCCGGGGCGGCCTGCGCGCAGCGCGACGCCGCGCAACGGATTGAGGTGGGCGAGCCGTGCCAGAACGCGCGCCACGCGCGAGCGGCCTTCCCGCCCGTTCTCAGCTGCGTCGTTCATTGCATGCGACCCCGGATATCATACTGTCAGTTCTACACTAGCCTGTAGGCCGGGCTTTTACTGTGACCCGGCGCGCGACTATGCCGAAAATCACCCGGGGGCACAAGCGAGGCGGGCGCACCGCCGTGACAAATCGCGCCGCACCGCGCGCGGTTGGTGACTTAATTGCGCGCGGCCCGGCGGTCCTGTCGCGGATCAGCGACCAGTCGGCGCGTCAGACATTCTGGCGAAGTTGGTTGTCTGAACAACTGCCGCAGGAACTCGATGCGCACCTCACCGGCGCGGTGGAGCGCGACGGCGCGCTGACGTTGTTTGCCGACTCGGCCGCGTGGGCCGCGCGGCTGCGCTACGCGCTGCGCGAGCTCAAGCCCGCCATCGACCGCGCGCGCGCCAACATACAGGAGATCAAAGTGAAAGTGCTGCCGCGCAAGTAACGCGGCGCGCGGGCTCAGCCGCCGCCGAGCGCCGGCGCCTCGATGTAGGAAATCGGCGCCTCGTCGTACGAGTCGAACGCGACTTCTTCCCACGCGGCGCGGTCGGCGAGCAGCACCCGCAGCAGCTTGTTGTTGAGCGCGTGACCGGACTTGTAGCCGCTGAACTCGCCGATCAGGCCGTGACCGAGCAGGTACAGATCGCCGATCGCATCGAGGATCTTGTGCTTGACGAACTCGTCCTCGTAGCGCAGCCCGTCCTCGTTCAGCACGCGGAAGTCATCGAGCACAATGGCGTTGTCGAGATTGCCGCCGAGCGCGAGGTTGTGTTCGCGCAGCGTCTCGAGGTCGCGCAGGAACCCGAAGGTGCGCGCACGGCTCACTTCCTTCAGGAACGAGGTGGTGGAGAAGTCCATCGAGGCGCGCTGCGCGCGCCGCTTGAACAGCGGATGGTTGAATTCGATCTCGAAGTTGACCTTGAAGCCGGCGAACGGGCTGAACTCGGCCCACTTGTCGCCGTCGGTCACCCGCAGCCGCTTGGTGATGCGGATGAAGCGCTTCAGCTCGGACTGCTCCTCGATGCCCGCGGACTGCAGCAGGAACACGAAGGGGCCCGCGCTGCCGTCCATGATCGGCACCTCGGGCGCGGACAGCTCGACCACCGCGTTGTCGATCCCGAGCCCGGCGAACGCCGACAGCAGGTGCTCGACCGTCGAGACGCGCGCGGCGCCCTTGCAGAGCGTCGTGCCGAGCATGGTGTCGCCCACGTTCTCGGCGTGGGCGCGCACTTCCGCCGGGGCCGGCAGGTCGGTGCGCCGGAAGATGATGCCCGAATTGGCCGGCGCGGGACGCAGGGTCATCAGCACCTTCTTGCCGGTATGCAGACCCACGCCCGTCGCGCGAATCGAGTTCTTCAGCGTGCGTTGTCCAACCATGAGTCTTTTTCTGTGGTTCGCACGGAGCGGCCCACCCAAGTATGGGCCGACCCGGGCGGGTAGTGGCCGGTTACCCTACCATAGCCGGTGCTTTTACTCCATGTCGGCGGGCGGCGCCATCGCTCCATCCGCCGGGGACGCCATCAGCCCCGGCGGGATGGAGGCGGCGCGCCTCAATCAGCCTGTCGGCGCAGGAACGCCGGGATGTCGAGCAGGTCGTCCGACGGGACGTCCTGGCGCAGCCCATCGCCCACGGCCCGCTGGCGCTGCACGGTCGGCCGGTCGAGCCTGGCGTAGTCGCTGCTCGAGGGCGCACCGCGCCGCACCACCCGCATCGGTGCCTCGGCGCGCGCATCGCGCTGCACGAGCGCTTCGCGTGCGCCTGCCCCGATCACCGGCCGCGCGCCGGTCGCAGCCGCGGGCCGGCCGAGCCCCGTGGCGACCACCGTGACGCGCACCAGGTTGGTCAGTTCCGGATCGATCACCGTGCCCACCACCACGGTGGCGTCCTCGGAGGCGAACTCCTTGACGATCTGACCGACCTCCTGGAACTCCCCGATGGACAGATCCATGCCCGCGGTGACGTTGACCAGGATGCCGTGCGCGCCGGAGAGGTTGATCTCCTCGAGCAGCGGCGAGGAGACGGCCGCCTCGGCGGCGGAGCGGGCGCGCCCCTCGCCGCTCGCCGTGCCGGTGCCCATCATGGCCATGCCGGTCTCGGACATCACGGTGCGCACGTCGGCGAAGTCGACGTTGATCAGCCCGGGGCGCGTGATGAGTTCGGCGATGCCCTGCACCGCGCCCTGCAGCACCTGGTTGGCCGACTTGAACGCATCGAGGAGCGTGGTCTGCGCCCCGAGCACCGTCAGCAGCTTCTGGTTGGGAATGGTGATCAGCGAGTCGCAGTACTTGCCGAGCTCGACGATGCCGTGGTCGGCCACGTGCGAGCGCTTGCCGCCCTCCATCTCGAAGGGACGCGTGACCACCGCGACGGTGAGGATGCCGAGCTCCTTGGCGACCTGCGCCACGACCGGCGCGCCGCCGGTGCCGGTGCCACCGCCCATGCCCGCGGTGATGAACAGCATGTCGCAGCCCTTGATGAGCTCGACGATGCGGTCGCGGTCCTCCATGGCGGCCTGGCGGCCGACCTCGGGGTCGGCGCCGGCGCCGAGTCCCTTGGTGATGTTGCTGCCGATCTGCAGGGCGGTCTTCACCTTCGCGTGCTTCAACGCCTGCGAATCGGTGTTGATGCACATGAACTCCACGCCCTCGATCCCGCTCGTCAGCATGTGGGCGACGGCGTTGCCGCCCCCGCCGCCGACGCCGATGACCTTGATCACGGCGCTCTGGTTGTAGGCGTCCATCAGTTCAAACATTGCTCGCTCCTCGATGATGGCTGAGTTTTATGAATTGAGTCACGATCAGAAATTCCCCTGGAACCACGCCCGCATGCGATCGAGCGTCGTCTTGGCGTTGCCGCCGATCGAGCGCCCGCGCCGCACCGGCAGAATGTTGTCGCGGGCGTACTGCAGCAGGCCCACGCCGGTCGCGAACACCGGGTTGCGCACCACGTCGGTGAGCCCCTGCACCTGCTGCGGCAGGCCGAGGCGCACCGGCACATGAAAGACCTCCTCGGCGAGCTCGATCGCGCCCTCCATGCGCGCGCTGCCGCCGGTGAGCACCACGCCCGCGACGATGATTTCCTCGAAGCCGCTCCGGCGCAGCTCATCGCGCACCAGACCGAACAGCTCCTCGTAGCGCGGCTCGACGATCTCGGCGAGCGTCTGGCGGGCGAGCCGGCGCGCCGGGCGCTCCCCGACGCTCGGCACCTCGATGCTCTCGTCGGGGTTGGCGAGCTGCGAGAGCGCGCATGCGTAGCGGATCTTGATGTCCTCGGCGTGCTGCGTCGGGGTGCGCATGGAGACGGCGATGTCGTTGGTCACCTGATCGCCGGCGATCGGGATCACCGCGGTGTGGCGGATCGCCCCTTGGGCGAACACCGCGATGTCGGTGGTGCCGCCGCCGATGTCGACCATGCACACCCCGAGCTCCTTCTCATCCTCGGTGAGCACCGCGAAGCTCGAGGCGAGCTGCTCGAGGACCACGTCCTCGACCTCCAGCCCGCAGCGCTTGATGCATTTCTCGATGTTCTGCGCCGCGCTGTCGGCGCCGGTGACGATGTGCACCTTCGCCTCGAGCCGCACGCCGGACATGCCGATCGGGTCGCGGATGCCCTCCTGGCCGTCGACCACGAACTCCTGGGGCAGCACGTGCAGGATTTTCTGGTCGGCCGGAATGGCGAGCGCGCGCGCCGCATCGATCACGTGCTCGACGTCCCCCGGGGTGACCTCGCGGTCGCGGATGGCCACCACGCCGTGGGAGTTGAGGCTGCGCACGTGGCTGCCGGCGATGCCGGCGAACACCGCATGGATCTCGCAGCCGGCCATCAGCTCGGCCTCCTCCACCGCACGCTGGATCGACTGCACGGTCGATTCGATGTTGACCACCACGCCCTTCTTCAGGCCGCGGGACGGCTGGATGCCGATGCCGAGCACCTCGATGGCCCCGTCCGCGCCGACCTCTCCGACCAGCGCGAGGACCTTCGAGGTGCCGATATCCAGACCGACGATCAGGTCCCGGTCGGATCGCTTACGCATCGCGCCCTCCTGCGCCGGGCCCGCCGGCGGGGTACTCGCCCCGCGGCGCGCCCGCGCGCCAACCAATGGCAAAACCGTTCATGTAGCGCATATCGATGTATGAGATGTCCCCGGCGCGACGCTTGACGATCGCGAGCGCCACATTGATGAATTTCTCGAACCGCTCATCGAGCTGCGATCGACCCAGCCTGACGGTGATCCCGTCGTTCAGCGTGAACTGCCACGTGCCGCGCGCATCGAGCCCGAGCGCGCTGATCGCAAATCCCTCGGGCTCGAGCTGCCCGCTCATGCGCAGGTAACGGCGCGTGACCTGCGCGGAGCTTCCCTTCGGCCCCGAGAGGCTCGGCAGCCCCTGCGGCGCGCCGGCGGTGTCCCGCACGAACACCACGCCGTCGCGATTGACGAGCGCGGCGCCGTTCCAGCGGGCGAGCGCTGTCTGTTCGTGCACCCGCACCGCGAGCGCATCGGGCCAAACCCGTCTGACGCTCGAGCGCGCCACCCAGGGCAGCGCATCGACCACCGTGCGCACCGCTGCGAGGTTCACGGCGAGAATCCCGTGGCCGGCGGCCCGCAATGCCACGGCCCGCTCGACCGCGAGCGGCGTCACGTGCTCGAAGCCGCCGCTCACCGTCACCGCGCGGATGGGGCGATTGAGCGCCCACAGCCCCGTCCACAGCACCGCAAGCACCGCCGCCGCGGCGAGCACGCTGCGAATGAGCGGCCGGCGGCGCGGGACGGCCTGCTCGGCGGAACGTCGCTTGCCACGGCGCTTGAACATGACTCAGCCCGTCCCCCCGCGCCCGGCTGCGCGGCGCACGAAGCTCGTCTCGAGTACCCGCCAGACGAGCTCGTCGAAATCGATGCCAGCCGCGCGCGCGGCCATGGGCACCAGCGAGTGCCCGGTCATGCCGGGCACGGTGTTGACCTCGAGCAGCAGCGGGCGGCCGGCCGGATCCATCATGAAGTCCGCCCGTCCCCAGCCCTCCGCGCCGATCGCCTCGAAGGCCGCGAGCGCGAGGCTGCCGAGATGCCGCTCAGCCGGCGCGGAGAGGCCCGAGGGGCACAGGTAGCGCGTGTCGTCGCGGTGGTATTTCGCCTCGTAGTCGTAGAAAGTCCGCGGCGTCTCGATTCGAATCGAGGGCAGCGCCGCGCCCGCGAGCAGCGCCACCGTGTACTCGCCCCCGCTGATCCACGACTCGGCGAACACGCTGCGCTCGAGCGCGCGCGCGGCCGCGTAGGCGCCGGGCAGCTCCTCGGCGCGCGTGACCTTGCTCATGCCGACGCTCGAGCCCTGCGAACCGGGCTTGACGGCGAGCGGCAGCCCAAGCCGCGCGAGCGCGAGCTCGAAGTCCTGCGGCCCGGTGAGCTCGAGCGCCGCCGGCGTCGCCACCCCCACCGCCTTGGCCAAGCGCTTGGTGCGCAGCTTGTCCATACCGATCGCCGAGCCCATGACCCCGCTGCCGGTGTAGGGCACGCCGAGATACTCGAGCGCCCCCTGCACCGTGCCGTCCTCCCCGCCCGGGCCGTGCAGCGCGATCCACACCCGATCGAATCCGGCCTGCGCGAGCTCGGGCAGCGCTCGCTCGCGCGGATCGAACGCCTCGGCCGCCACGCCGCGGCGCTGGAGCGCCGCGAGCACCGCCGCGCCGGAGAGCAGCGAGATCGCCCGCTCGCTGGAGTCGCCCCCGGCGAGCACCGCGACGCGGCCGAACTCGGCGCCCGAGCCCGCGTGCCGCATCCAGGCCGGATCGTGCGCGAGGCGCATCAGCGGCCCTCCCCCACGATGCGCACCTCGGTGGCGAGCGTGATGCCCCGCGTGCGTGCGACCGTCTCCTGCACCTTCAGGATCAGCGATTCGATGTCGCGTGCGGTCGCGGCGCCGTGATTGATGATGAAGTTGGCATGCTTGTCCGACACCGAGGCGCCGCCGACGGCGAGCCCCTTCAGGCCGCTCGCCTCGATCAGTCGCGCGGCGTGCTCGCCCGGCGGGTTGGTGAACACCGAGCCGCAACTCCACGCGCCGATCGGCTGCGTTGCACGGCGCCGCTCGAGCAGATCGCGCACCTCGCCCGCGTGCGCGGCGGGCCGTTTCTCGAAGGCCAGGGTCGCTGCGATGAACCACTCGTCCGCGGCCGGCGGCTCGACGTGCCGGTAGCTCACACGGTATTCCTCCGGCGCGCGGGTGTGCTCGCGGCCACCGCGGTCGATCGTCTCGAGTTCGATCACGTGCCGCCAGGTCTCCCCGCCGAATGCGCCGGCATTCATGGCGAGCGCGCCGCCGAGGGTGCCCGGGATACCGGCGAGGAACTCCGCCGGGCCGAGTCCCCAGCGCACGCACTGGCGCGCGATGCGCGCGCACGCGACGCCGCTCTCGCCGTACACCGTGGTCTCGCCGGAGCGCTCGAGCCGCTCGAGCGCCCCGTGCGTGCTCACCACCACGCCGCGCAGGCCGCCGTCGCGCACCAGAAGGTTGCTGCCGAGACCGACCCAGAACACCGGCACCTCGCCGGGCAGGGAGCGCAGGAACGCCGCCAGATCCGCGCGGCTCTCGGGCGTGAAGAAAATCTCCGCCGGACCGCCGACGTGCCATGAGGTGTGCCGGCTCATCGGCTCCTCGCGGCGGATGCGCGGCAGGAACTGCGTGGCAACCGCAAGCGTCACGGGCGTCTCCGTGGCGGCAGCAGCGCCGTCAGTCTCGCCGCGAGCCCATGCGCGACGGCGCTGATGTTGCCCGCGCCCATGGTGACGATGAGGTCGCCGTCGCGGATCACATCGCGCAGCGCCTCGGCCAGATCCTCCACGCGCTCGACGAACAGCGGCTCGACCTGGCCGCGGCTGCGTACGGCGCGGCAGATCGCGCGCCCGTCGGCGCCGGCGATCGGCACCTCGCCGGCGGCGTACACCTCGGTGACCAAGAGCACCTCGACTGCCGCAAGCACCTTGCCGAAGTCATCGATGAGGTCGTGCGTGCGGCTGTAGCGGTGCGGCTGGAAGGCGAGCACGATGCGCCGGCCGGGGTAGCCCTGGCGCAGCGCCTCGAGGGTGGCGGCCACTTCGGTCGGATGGTGGCCGTAGTCATCGATCACCGTGACGCTGCCGGCCGCAGTCCTGATGTCGGCCACGTGCTGCAAGCGCCGGTCGATGCCCTGGAACTGCGCGAGCGCCCGACCGATCGACGCATCGGCGATGCCCAGATCGGTGGCCACCGCGATCGCCGCCAGCGCGTTCAACACGTTGTGCGTCCCGGGCAGGTTGACGGTGACCTCGAGCGCTCCGCCGGAGGGGCGGGTCACGGTGAAGTGAGTTCGCAGACCTTCGCGGCGCACCTCGACGGCGCGCACGTCCGCGTCGGCCGAGAGCCCGTAAGTGAGGACGTGCCGGCCGACGCGCGGCACGATCGCCCGCACGTTCTCGCAGTCCAGGCACAGCACGGCCAGTCCGTAGAACGGCAAGTTGTGCAGAAAGTCGACGAAACTCTGCGCCAGGCGCGCGAAGTCCCCGCCGTGGGTGGCGAGGTGGTCGTTGTCGATGTTGGTCACCACCGCCATGAGCGGCTGCAGGTGCATGAACGAGGCGTCGCTCTCGTCCGCCTCGGCGACCAGGTAGCGCCCCGAGCCGAGCCGGGCGTGGCTGCCGGCGCTCTTCAGGCGCCCGCCGATCACGAAGGTCGGATCCTCGCCGCCCTCGGCGAGGATGCTGGCGATGAGACTGGTGGTGGTGGTCTTGCCGTGCGTGCCCGCCACCGCGATGGCGTAGCGGAAGCGCATCAGCTCGGCGAGCATCTCGGCGCGCGAGACGACTGGGATGCGCTGTGCGAGCGCCGCGGCGACCTCCGGATTGTCCTTCGCCACGGCGCCGGAGACCACCAGCGCGTCGGCGCCGGCGATGTTGGCGGCGGAGTGACCCACGGTGATGCGCGCCCCGAGGCCGCCGAGCCGCTCGGTCACCGTGCTCGCGCGCAGATCCGAGCCCTGGACGCGGTAGCCGAGATTGAGCAGCACCTCGGCGATACCGCTCATGCCGCTGCCGCCGATGCCGACGAAGTGAATGGTCTCGATGCGGCGCATACGGTCGATGCCGCACGGGCCGCGCCGCTCGCCCGTCGTGTCGAGCGGGCCGCTCATGCCGCCCTCCCCAGGTACTTCAGGCAGCACTCGGCGAGCTGCTCGGTCGCCTCGGGCCGGGCGAGCGAGCGGGCGCGTTCGGCCATCTCCACCAGCCGGCCGCGCTCGGCGCACAGGCGCTCGAGCTCGGCGGCGAGCCGCTCGGCCGTCAGCTCACGCTCGGGCATGAGCACGGCGGCGCCCTGGCGCACCAGCAGGCGCGCATTGTGCGTCTGGTGATCATCGACGGCGGCGGGAAA
>JAJYLP010000052.1 GCA_021787615.1 Pseudomonadota bacterium | reverse complement strand
GTCGGCTGGGCGGCCGGGGCGGCGAGACGCGCGAGCACGATGCGTCGGCCCGTGTGCGCCTCGATGAGCATCTGCCCGCCGGGCAGCCAATCGAGAAAGCGCGCGCCGCGCCACTGCTCGGCGCGCGCCAGCCGCCGCGCCAGCGGCGGCGCGAGCGGCGGCATGGCGCCGAGGGCGGGCAGCGGCGCGGCCTGCGCCCGCGGCGCGGGGCAACAGGCGATCAGTGCCGTGGCGGCGAGCGCCCGGCCGGCCATCATCGGGAAAGTCATATCGCTATGCTAGCGCAACCGGCTACCATGACCGCATGACCGATGAGATTTCGGCGCTGCCGACGCCCCGGCTGTCGCGCCATCCCGACGGCATCACCGCCGTCGACACCGAATACCTGCACCCGGGACACGCCGCCGCGCACCTCGTCCAGCATCGCGGGCGGGCCGCGTTCGTCGATGTGGGCACCAATGACTCGGTGCCCTATCTGCTTGCGGCGTTGCGCGCGCTCGAGCTGAGTCCGCAGGCCGTCGAGTACGTCCTGCTCACCCACGTGCACCTCGACCATGCCGGCGGGGCGGGCCGCCTGATGCGGGCGCTGCCCAACGCCGTGTGCGTGCTGCACCCGCGGGGCGCGCCGCACATGATCGACCCGGCCCGGCTCATCGCCGCTTCCCGCTCGGTCTACGGCCCGGAGCGCTTCGCGCGGCTGTACGGTCAGATCGAGCCCATCGCCGCCGAGCGCGTACGGGTCACGCGCGACGGGCAACGGCTCAGCCTCGGCGGGCGGGAGCTCGAGATCCTGCACACCCCCGGCCACGCGCTGCATCATCAGGTGTTCGTCGACGGCGCGCACCGCTGCATCTTCACCGGCGACACGTTCGGCGTCTCGTACCGGGAGCTCGACAGTCCCGCCGGCGCGTTCATCACCCCGACCACCACCCCGACCCAGTTCGACCCCGCTCAGCTGTGCGCCTCGATCGATCGGCTCCTCGACTATGCGCCCGAGGCGATGTACCTGATGCACTTCAGCCGGGTGACCGGCGTGGCGCGGCTCGGCGCTGCGCTCAAGAGCCAGGTCCGCGAGCTCGAGCGCATCGCCCGAGCGAACGCCGCGGCCCCCGACCGCCACGGCGCGATCCGCGCGGCGATGTGGGAGCTGTGGCGCGACCTGGCCCACCGCCACGGCTGCCCGGTCAGCGAGGCGCGGCTTGCGGAGCTGCTCGGCGTGGACCTCGAACTGAATGCCCAGGGACTCGTCCATTGGCTGGACACGCGCGCCGGATGAGCGGATAACGGCGGCGCGAGCGCTCCGGCGGCCGGCCTTAAGGGTCACTTAAGATTGGCCCGGTATGCTCAGAGCCCGGAATCATTCGTATCCCGACAATCGGATTCGCAGAGGCTGATATGACCATGAGGAAATTGATTCGAAATCCGCTGGTCGCCGCGGCGCTCGGGGCGCTGATCGGCGCCGCACCGCTGGCTGCGCTCTACAGCGTGCGCAACGCCAGCGCCGCGAATATCCCGCCGGAGGGGGTGACCTCGAGCGCACCGCGCGGCGGCGTGGCCGTGGTGCTGCCGGACTTCTCCAGCCTGGTCAAGAAATACGGCCCGGCAGTGGTGAGCATCCGCGTCATCGAGAAGACGCCCGGAGCCGGGATGCAGGGTTCGCCGTTCGGGCCGAACAGCCCGTTCGCGCCGTTCTTCCGCAACTTCCCGTACCAGGCTCCGCACCAGGCGCCCATCGAGGGCGAGGGCTCGGGGTTCATCATCCGTCCCGACGGCATCATTCTGACCAACGCCCACGTGGTCGCCGGCGCCAGCAAGATCACCGTGCAGCTGAGCGACCGCCGCCAGTTTCCCGGCAAGGTCATCGGGATGGACAAGGTCTCGGACGTGGCGGTGGTCAAGATCCCGGCCACCAACCTGCCGACGGTGCAGATCGGCGACTCGAGCAAGCTCGAGGTCGGGCAGTGGGTGCTCGCGATCGGCGCGCCGTTCAACTTCAAGAACACCGCCACCGCGGGCATCGTCAGCGCCAAGGGCCGATTGCTGCCGGATTCGCACTACGTCCCGTTCATTCAGACCGACGTGCCGATCAATCCGGGCAACTCCGGCGGGCCGCTGTTCAACATGCAGGGGCAGGTGGTCGGCATCAACTCGCAGATCTACAGCCGCTCGGGCGGCTACATGGGCCTGTCGTTCTCGATCCCGATCAACGTGGCGATGCACGTGGCCGATCAGCTGGTCGCCACCGGCCACGTGCGCCGCGGTGAGCTCGGCGTGATCATCCAGCCGCTCAATCAGGATCTGGCCGACTCGTTCGGGCTGCCTGAGCCGGAAGGCGCCCTGGTCGCGGACGTCAATGCCGGCAGCCCGGCGAAGAAGGCCGGCATCCAGCCGGGCGATGTGATCCTCGCGCTCGACGGCCACAAGATCGCCAGCTACAGCGATCTGCCGGTGCGCGTCGCGAGCCTGCTGCCCGGCACCAAGGTGGACCTGACGATCTGGCGCAAGCACGCCGAGCGGCACGTCACGGTCACCCTCGGCGCCATGGGCAACGATGCCCTGACGGCCTCGAGTGGCGGACCGGGGCCCGGCGGGCGGCTGGGACTGGTGGTGCGCCCACTGACGGCCGACGAAAGGGCGCAGGACAACACCCGTGGCGGCGTGATGGTGCAGAGCGTGAGCGGCCCCGCGGCGGATGCCGGCATCCAGCCGGGCGACATCGTCCTCTCGGCCAACGGCGAGCCGGTGTCCACGCCGAGCGAGCTGCGCCTGGCCGTGGCCCGCTCCAAGGGCCACGTCGCGCTGCTGATTCAGCGCGGCGGCACACGGCTGTTCGTGCCGGTCGAGGTACGGTGAAGCCGGGCCGGGCGGCCCCTGCGGCCGCCCGGCCCGGACCTGGGATCCGCTTGAAGCAGGGATGGCGCTCCCCGGCGGGATGAGGGCGTTGGCGGCCCGCGCCCGGCGCCGGCGGATGAGCAAGGGCACGGTGAGCGCCCGGCCGACACCGGTTCCCCGGCCGGTGAGTGGCGGTCCGGGAGGGGCGCGAGCCCTTCCCGGACCGTGTTGTCCGGAGGCGGCGCCGGGCCGCCGGTCAGTGCCCCGAGGACCAGCGCGTATACGGCCGCGGCACGGTATGCAGGCCGGGCTTGAGGTGGCTGAAGTAGGCCGCCACGAGGCGGATCTGCTCGTTCGTGAGTGAGTGGGCTATCGCGCCCATGATGGGGTTCTGGCGGTAGCCGGTCTGATACTCGTGCAGCACCCGGATGAGATAGCTCTCGTGCTGGCCGGCCAGCGTGGGGTACATCGGCGCGATGCCGATTCCGTTCGCACCATGGCACGAGGCGCATACGGCGGCGGCGGCCGGTACCTTGGAAGCCGGCAGCGGCTTGGCAGTCACGGGCTCGCCGCCGAGATAGGTCGCCACGTCGGCAATCTGCTGCTCGGTGAGCGACAGCGCCTGCAGATGCATCGTCGGGAAGGCGCGCTGGCCGTTGCGGTACTCGTTCAGCGCGTTGATGAGGTAGGTGACCGACTGGCCCCGCAGCCGCGGCACGGCATAGTCGGGGTAGGCGTTGCGGTACCCTTGGATCCCATGACAGCCGAGGCAGGTGTAGCCGATGATTCGGCCCTGGTGCGCGTTGCCCGCGGGCGGCGGCTGGGCCGATGCGGGGGCGGCAAGCGACGCAAACACCCCCGCGGCGATCACCAGAGCCGATCGCCAGCCCGAACGCACAGATGAACTCAGCCAAAGTTCCGACATCGTGATCTCCGGCCAGGTGCGCAAAGCAGCTTGCGATCTTATCGGACGCGCCACCTCGAACGCCAGCCGAGCGAGCGCCGGATGATCGGATTGATCCAGCGGGTGGCCCGCGCCGAGGTCAGCACCGAGGGCCGGCGGCTCGGGTCCATCGGCCCCGGCACGCTGGCGCTGATCGGCGTGCGGCGTGGGGACGACCGGGCCGCCGCCGACCGGCTGCTCGAGCGGCTGCTCGCCTATCGCATCTTCGCGGACGCGGCCGGCCGCATGAACCGCTCGCTGCGCGAGACCGGCGGCGGCCTGCTGCTGGTGCCGCAGTTCACGCTGGCCGCCGACACGCACAAGGGCACTCGGGCGGGCTTCAGCGCGGCCGCGTCGCCCGAGGAGGCGCGGGCGCTCTTCGCCTATCTGGTCAGCGCGGCCCAGGCCCGCCACTCGCCCGTCGCCTGCGGGGAGTTCGGCGCGCACATGCAGGTCGAGCTGGTCAACGACGGACCGGTGACGTTCTGGCTCGAGAGCTGAGCGGACATCCGTGTTTGTGCGGATGGCCTGAGGGCAAACTTTCTCGGCCCGGGGCGCCCAATTGGCCTATGATGAGCGCTGGTTATTTCACTTTGTCATTGGCGCAAACGGAGTCCAGAGCTTATGGATTTCGATTTCAAGACCCTGCTGGTCATCCTGGTCGTGGTGCTGCTGATCTTCGGCGGGAAGAAACTGCGCACGATCGGCGATGATCTGGGCCATGCCGTGCGGGGTTTCAAAAAGGCGATGAACGAGGGCGACAAGGAAGAGTCCACCTCGTCCGCCGAGACCCGGCAGATCCGCTCCGATGGGACCGATGCCGAATTCCCCGAGATGAAGAGCGGCGCGCAGGCCCCCAAGAGCGGTCGCAACACCTGAGGCCCGCGGCGAGGGCGGGCCCCGACGGCGCGGTCCCCATGACCGCGAGCGGCAGGGTTTGGGTCCGCGCCCGGCGCGTCCGCTGAGACGCCATGTTCGACTTCGGCTTTTCCGAAATCCTGCTGGTCTTCGTCCTGGCCCTGATCGTGCTCGGCCCGGAGAAGCTGCCCACCGTGGTGCGCCGCGTCGGCCGCTGGGTCGGGCGCGCGCGCGCCATGGCGCGCCAGTTCCAGGAGCAGCTGGAGGAGGAAATCGATCTGGAGGGCCGGCGACGCCCCGCCGCGCCCGATCCGGCATCCCCCGAGCCTGCGGGCGCGCCGGCCGAGACGCACGCGCAGCCCCGGCCGGTAAGCGCGGACGAGGCGGCGGGCACGGGCGAGCCGTTCGAGCCCACGCAAGCCGCCGAGCCCGCCGGACTGACGGCACATCCCCTTGAGTCGGAGCGGCCCGCCGCGGCCAGCGCGCCGGCGGACGCGCCCCCTCCCGCGCCGGGCACGCATGAGCCCCGAGCCTGAAAATCTCGCCGAAGGCACGCTGATCTCGCATCTGCTCGAGCTGCGCGAGCGGATCATCCGCGCACTGGTCGCCGTCGGCATACTGTTCGTGCCCTGCGCGCTGTACGCCAATCAGCTGTTCACCTGGGTGGCGCGGCCGCTGCTGAAGATGCTGCCGAAGGGCGCCGGGCTGATTGCCACCGGCGTGGCGGCGCCGTTCACCACGCCCTTCAAGCTCGCTTTCTTCGTCGCGCTGTTCGCGGCCATGCCCTACGTGCTGTACCAGGTCTGGGCGTTCGTCGCACCGGGCCTTTACCGGCACGAGAAGCGCTTCGCGCTGCCGCTGCTCGTCTCCTCGATCGTGCTGTTCTACACCGGCATGACGTTCGCCTACTTCGCGGTGTTTCCGGCGATATTCCATTTCTTCGCCGCGACCACGCCGAAGGGCGTGGCAATGATGACCGACATCTCGCAGTACCTGGACTTCGTGCTGGTGATGTTCTTCGCCTTCGGCGCGGCATTCGAGGTGCCGGTCGCGGTGGTGCTGCTGGTGGTGATGAACCTGGTGACGGTGCAGAAGCTGCGCTCCATCCGCGGCTACGTGCTGCTCGGGGTGTTCATCGTTGCGGCGTTCATCACGCCGCCCGATGCCGTCTCGCAGTCGATCATGGCGCTGCCGATGTACCTGCTCTACGAAGCCGGCGTGATCATGGCGCGCCTCCTGGTGCGCCCCAAGGGCGAGGCGGCCGCGGAGGAGCCGAACGCGCCCTCCTGAGGTCCGGCCACCGTTGATCGACGAGCACAACAACAACACGCGGGGGATCATGAGCACGACCACGAGCGACGCACGAGCGAACGCCGCCCCGGCGGCCGAACGGACCCTGTTCGGCCACCCGCGCGGCCTCGCGACGCTCTTTTTCACCGAGATGTGGGAGCGGTTCACCTACTACGGCATCCAGTCGATCCTGATTCTGTTCATGGTCGCCGCGAGCGGCCGCGGCGGGCTTGGCTTGCACGACCAGAGCGCCAACGCCATCGTCGGGCTGTACTTCGGCGGCACCTATCTGCTGTCGCTGCTCGGCGGCTGGATCGCCGACCGGCTGATCGGCGGGCAGCTCGCGGTGCTCTCGGGTGGGATCCTCATCACCGCCGGCAATGCGCTGCTCGCCGCCGGCAGCCACCAGGCATTCTTTCTCGGGCTGATCTTCAACGTGCTCGGCGTGGGGCTGCTCAAGCCCAACGTCAGCGCCACGGTCGGGCAGCTCTATCCGGAGTCCGAGGGCGGCTCGCGGCGCGACGCGGGCTTCTCGATCTTCTACATGGGCATCAACATCGGCTCGCTCTTCGGACCGCTGTTCGTGCCGATCGTGGCGCGCGAGTTCGGCTGGCACGGCGGCTTCGCGCTGCCGGCGGTCGGCATGCTGTTCGGCGTGGCGCAGTTCCTCGCCACACGGCGCTACCTCGGCCGGGCGGGCGCCGCCCCGGCGAGCACCCGGCCGCGCTCCTGGCTTGCGCTCTGGGGGTTCATCGCCGCGATCGCCGTCCTCACGGGCCTGATGCTCGGCGGAGTGCTCACGGTCAACGCCGTGGCGCTCTCGACGACAGTGTCCTGGGCGGTCGGCATCCTGATGGCGGCGTACCTGCTCTACATGGCGCTCGCCGGCGGCCTCACCCGCGAGGAGCGCGGCCGCGTGTTTGCCATGATGGCGCTGTTCGCGGCGTCCACCGTGTTCTGGATGGCTTACATGCAGATGTTCGGCTCATTCACCCTGTTCGCGCAACGCTACACCGACCTCGATCTGTTCGGCTGGCGCATGCCGGCGGGTGACATGCAAGCGGTCGACCCCATATTCATCATCACGCTGGCGCCCGTGTTCGCGGCGCTGTGGGTGTGGCTCGGCCGGCGGGGCCGCGACCTGTCCTCGCCGGCGAAGTTCGCCTGGGGACTGCTGCTGATGGCGGCGAGCATGGTCGTCATGTACGTCGCGGCGCTGCGGGTGATGCACGGGCACATCGTCTCGCCGCTGTGGCTGACGGCCACCTACTTCCTCAACGCCTGCGGCGAGCTGTGCCTCTCGCCCGTCGGCCTCTCCTCCACCACCAAGCTCGCGCCCGCGCGCTTTGCCGGGCAGACCATGGGCCTTTGGTTCCTCACGCTCGCGCTCGGGAGCTTCCTCGCCGGGCTGCTCTCGGGCGATTACAACGCCCATCACCTCGCGACGCTGCCGGCGCTGTACCTGACGCTGTTCTGGTGGAGCGCCGCCGGCGGGGTGCTGATGCTGCTGCTCACTGCACCCGTGAAGCGGCTGATGGCGGGCGTGCAGTGACGGGCCGCCCGTCGCGAGGGGGCACGGTATGAGAGCGATCCGCACCTTCGCCCGCTTGACGCGTGCGCAGCGCCACGCCTACTTCGCGGCGCTCGGGGGCTGGACGCTCGACGCGTTCGATTTCTTCATCTTCATCGTGTCGCTGCGCTCGATCAGCACGAGCTTCGGCACCAGCCTCACCGCCGTCAGCTTCGGCATCACCCTCACGCTCGCGCTGCGCCCGGTGGGCGCGCTGCTGTTCGGCTGGCTCGCCGAGAAGTACGGGCGCCGGCCGATCCTGATGGTGAACGTGCTCTCCTACGCGCTCATCGAGCTCACCACCGCGTTCGCGCCGAATCTCGCCGTGCTGCTGGCGCTGCGGGCGCTGTTCGGACTGGCGATGGGCGGGGAGTGGGGGGTCGGCGCGGCGCTCGCCTTCGAGACGCTGCCGGCCGAGGGGCGCGGCTTCTTCTCCGGACTGCTGCAGGAAGGCTACGTGCTCGGCTTCCTGCTCGCCGCGGCCGTCTCGCGCCTGTTCTTCGCCGCCGTCGGCTGGCGCGGGCTGTTCGTCATCGGCGCGCTGCCGGCGCTGCTCGTGCTCTACATCCGCTTCGGCGTCGGGGAGTCGCCGGCGTGGCTCGAGGGCCGTCACGCCCGGCGCGCAACCGTGGGCGAGCTGTGGCGCACGGCGGTCGCGAATGCGCCGCTGCTGCTGTACATGATCGTGCTGATGGCGCTCTTCAACGCCTTCTCGCACGGCTCGCAGGACCTGTACAAGCCGTTCCTCATCACGCAGCGCGGACTCACGGGCGCGCGCGCCGATGATCTGCTGATGCTGATGAACATCGGGGCGCTGCTCGGCGGCATGACCTTCGGTGCGCTCTCCGAGCGGATCGGCCGCAGAAAGGCGATTGCGTGCGCGGCGCTGCTCGCCCTGCCGGTAATCCCGCTGTGGACCTACGCCCCGGGCGTACCGCTGCTCGCGCTTGGCGCGTTCCTGATGCAGTTCATGGTGCAGGGCGCCTGGGGCATCGTGCCGGCGCACTTGAATGAGCTGTCCCCGCCGGGCGTGCGCGCGATCCTGCCGGCCTTCGCCTACCAGCTCGGCAACTTCGCGATGGCGCTGCTCGCGCCGCTGCAGTCCGGCATCGCCGCCCGTCATGGGCACGACCTCGCGGCCGTGCTCGCCTGGACACTCGGCATCGTCGCCGTGGCGTTGACGGTGGCGACGCTCCTCGGACAGGAAGCGAAGAGCGTGGCGTTCCTCAACGCGCCGACCGAGCGCTGAGCCGGCCGGCGCCGCGCGGCGCCGGCCGGTGACCGAGAGGTCAGTCCGCCGGCTTGATGAGCCTCAGCAGGTAGTCGTCGGCGTAGCCGATGGCCGCGTAGTGGCGGCGCTCCGCCGCAGTCTTGTCCGCCAGCGTCGGCGGCAGGAAAAAGACCGGCACGTTGCGCGGATCCTTCGGGTTGGCGAGGGCCTCGGAGGTCCCGCCGAGCTCGAAACCGGCCTCCTCGGCCTCGTGGATCACGAAGGCCTGGGGCAGGCGCGCCATCGGGAAGCACGTGGGCAGCGGCGTTCCGGGCGCACAGCGATGGCCGGCGATGCCGAGAATGCCGCCCGGCTTGAGCACCTCGTAGGCGCTGCGCAGGAACTTCTCGAGGAAGATCGGCGTCACCTCGTGGTGCACGTTCTCGAACATCAGATCGTGCATGTTATTGAATGTGACCACCATGTCGGCGGAATCCGGCGCGCCGAGGTGCAGGTAGTTCGGCAGCTCGAACGGCTCGAGCCGCACCCGGCCGTAGACGGCCGGATCCGCAGCGAGCTTGTGCTCGTAGGCCAGCGCCGAGCGATGCGCGTAGCCGGTCGTGCCGGCCACGGGGGGCGTCGCCTCGATGAGCTGGCCGTGCGCGTGCAGGAACGGCGCGAGAATCTCCGTGTACCAGCCCCCTCCGGGCAACACTTCGACGACGCGCATGTGCGGGCGGATGCCGAAGAACTCCAGCGTCGCGAGCGGATGGCGGTACTTGTCCCGCTTCTTGTAGGCCGGGGTGCGCTGCGGGCCGTTGATGGCCGCCTCGAGCGCCTGCCGGACTGCCGCCGGGGTGGGGTGCGAACCCGCATGCTGTGCGCCGGCGGTGCCGCTGGCGCTGGGCGCGGGGGACGCGGATGCGGCGCTGCCCAGGGACGCGCACAGAGCGAGGGCGAGCGCGCACGCGCCCGCCCACATCAGGCGCCGGGCTGCAGCGTGACCATAACGGTGTGGGAGCGAGCGATGCGGAGCGATCAGAGCGGGTGAGCGCATGGAACGATCTCCGAGTGTCAAAGGCGGCAACAATAGCGCGGCTTGACCCGCCGACCAAGCTCGCCGTTCAGGGCGCGCGGCTCAGCAGCGGCTGCAGATACGGCCACAGGTTGTTGAGCACCAGCGGCTCGCCGCGCGCGTTGGGGTGCAGGCCGTCGGCCTGCATGAGGTGCGAATCGAGCGCGACGCGCGCAAGCAGAAAGGGCACGAGCGGCAGACGAAACTCCCGCGCCAGGCGCGGATACATCGCCGCAAACTGCTGCGTATAGCGCGGACCGTAATTCGGAGGCAGGAGCAGGCCGATCAGCAGGACCCGCGCGCCCGCGGCGCGCGCGAGGCGCACCATCGCGGCGAGGTTGCGCGCCGCGAGCCTCAGCGGCAGCCCGCGCAGCGCGTCGTTCGCGCCGAGCTCGAGGATGACGATGCCCGGATGGCAGGCGCGCAGCTCGTGCGGCAGGCGCTCGAGCCCGCCGGTGGTGGTCTCCCCGCTGACGCTGGCGTTGACGATACGGTATCGGTACCCTTGCCTCAGCAGGCGCTTCGCCAGCAGCGCCACCCATCCCTGCTCCGGGCGCAATCCGTGCGCGGCGCTCAGGCTGTCGCCGAAAACGAGGATGGTCCGGTTCGAGGCCCAGGCGGATGGCACCGTGACGAGCAGCAGCCCGATGCCCAACATGACAGCGAGCCAAGACGGCGCGATGCGGGAGTGCGTTCTCAAAGCCGAGCACCTCACCAAGACGGTCGACAGTCCGGCCGGTGTCCTCACTATAGTGCAGGAGGCGTCGCTCGAGATCGCCCGCGGCGAGACGCTCGCGGTGACCGGCCCCTCGGGCGCCGGCAAGTCGACGCTGCTCGCTCTGCTGGCGGGCCTGGACCTGCCGACCAGCGGCCGGGTCGTGCTCGCCGGGCACGACCTGACGGCGCTCGATGAGGACGGGCGGGCGCGTGTCCGCGCCCAGCATGTCGGGTTCGTGTTCCAGGCCTTCCACCTCATTCCCGCGTTGACGGCACTCGAGAACGTGTCGCTGCCTCTCGAGCTGGCGCGCCACGGTGGCGCGCGCGCGGCGGCGAGCGCCGCGCTCGCGCACGTGGGCCTGGCGGAGCGTGCCGGACACTATCCGCGGCAGCTCTCCGGGGGCGAGCAGCAGCGCGTCGCCCTCGCGCGCGCGTTCGTCGGGCGGCCGGCCGTCCTGTTCGCCGATGAGCCGACCGGAAATCTTGACAGCGTGACCGGCGCGAACATCATCGCGCAGCTGTTCGAGCTCAACGCCGAGATCGGCACGACGCTGGTTCTCGTGACCCACGACCGCGAGCTCGCGCAGCGTTGCGGCCGCATCGTGCGCATGGCAGCCGGCCGGGTCCTCTGACGTGCGTACGGTCCGCTTCGCTCTGCGCATGCTGAGCCGCGAGTGGCGCGCCGGCGAGCTCGGCGTTCTGCTGCTCGCGCTGACCGTCGCCGTTGGAGCACTGAGCGGCGTCGGCTTCCTCGTGAGCCGCATCCGTGCGGCAGTGGCGCTGCAGGCGACGCAGGTGCTGGCGGCCGACCTGCGACTGGAGTCGCCCAAGCCCATTGCGGCGGCGGATTTCGCTGCGGCGGCGCGGGAAGGCCTGCGCAGCGCGCGCGCCGTCGGCATGCTGAGCGTTGTATTTCATGGCGAGCGCAGTCAGCTGACCGATCTGTATGCGGTCACGGACGGCTATCCGCTGCGCGGCCGGGTGCTCGTCGCGGGGGCACCGTTCGCCCCCGGGGCCCCCGCCGCCGGCATCCCACCGCCCGGGGTGGTGTGGCCCGATTCGAGGCTGCTGGCGGCCCTCGGCGCCCGCGTGGGCTCGGATCTTTCCATCGGCGCCGCCACGCTCACCGTCGGGCGGGTGTTGATTTCACGGCCCGATGAGGGCAGCACCTTCACGGGGCTGGTTCCGAGCCTGCTGATGAACGCCGCGGATGTGCCGCGCACGCGGCTCGTCCAGCCGGGCAGCCGCGTCAGCTACAGCGCGCTGTTCGCCGGCCCTCCCGCACGCGTACGCGCGTTTCGCGCGTGGCTGCAGACCCATCTCACCGGTGGCGAGCGGCAGCGCACCGTCGCGGATGCCAGCCGGCAGATCCACAGCGCGGTCGATCGGTCGGACCGATTCCTCAACCTGGCGAGCCTCGCCGCGGTGCTGCTGTGCGCCGCGGCGGTCGCGATGGCGGCGCGGCGCTATGTGGCGCGCCACCTCGACACCGTCGCGCTGCTGAAGACCCTGGGCGCGACGCGGCACGTCATTTTGAGCCTGACACTGGTTCAGCTCGCGGTGCTCGCGCTGCTGACGGCAGCGCTCGGCTGCGCGCTCGGGGAGCTGGCGCAGCTGTGGCTGGTGCACGCGCTGCGCGGCCTGCTGGCGGCGCGCGAGCTGCCCGCGCCGAGCCTGGCGCCGGCCGGCATCGGCCTGCTGACGGCGCTGGCGCTGCTGGCCGGCTTTGCGCTGCCGCCGCTGCTGCAGCTGACACGAGCGCCCGCGCTGCGCGTGCTGCGGCGCGACGTCGGGCCGCCGCGGCCGACGGCGCTGTTGGCGTTCGGCCCGGCCGCGGCGCTCATCGCGCTCCTCATCTACTGGGTGATGGGCGCCGGCAAGCCGTTCGTGAGGCTGTCGCTCGGCCTGGCGGCGTTCGTCGCCCTGCTGGCCGGCGCCGGGCTGCTGCTGGTGATGCTCACGAACCGGCTGCGCGGCCGGGTGGGAGTCGCCTGGCGCTACGGCATCGCCAATCTCGGCCGCCGCCGGATGGACAGCGTGGTGCAGATCGTCGCCTTCGGTACGGGTATCATGGCGCTGCTGCTGCTCGGCATCATCCGCACCGACCTCACGGGCGGCTGGCGCCGCACCCTGCCGGCGGATCTGCCGAATTACTTCTTCATCAATATTCCGCCGGCGAGCCGCGCGGCCTTCGATGCGTTCCTGCGCGAGCAGGGGGCGCATCCGGCGCGCATGCTGCCGCTGCTGCGCGGCCGCCTGACCCGCATCGGCGGCCGGCCGGTGGAGTCGATCCGCTTCGCGGACCCGCGCGGGGAGCGCTTCGCCACGCGCGAGCAGAACCTGACTTGGTCAGCCGCGCTTGGCGGCGGCAACCGCATCGTCGCCGGCCGCTGGTGGGGCGCGGCCGACTACGGCAAGCCGCTCGTATCGGTGTCGACGGAGTTCATGCGCTGGCTGGGCCTGCGCCTCGGCGAGCAGCTGACGTTCAACGTCGCGGGCAACACCTTCACGGTGCGAATCGCCAGCGTGCGCACGGTGAGTTGGGACAGCTTCAAGCCGAATTTCTTCATCGTGTTCGCGCCGGGGCTGCTGGAGAAGGAGGCCGGGACGTACCTCACCAGCGCGTATCTGACGCCGTCCCAGGCGCGCTCCCTCACGCAGGTGGCGAGCCGGTTTCCGAGCGTGTCGATCTTCGACATCGATGAGCTGCTGCAGGACGTGCGCGCCATGCTCGACAAGGCGATCCTGGCGGTACAGAGCGTGTTCGTCTTCACGCTGCTCGCCGGGCTGACGGTGCTGCTGGCCGCCGCGCGCGCGAGCCGCGAGCAGCGCCGCTACGAGAGCGCCATGCTGCGCACCCTGGGCGCGAGCCGCTCGACCGTGACGCAGGGCGTGCTCGCGGAATTCGCTGCCCTCGGGGCGCTGTCGGGCCTCATCGCGGCCGCCGGCGCGAGCGTTGCCGCCTGGTACCTGACGCGCCAGGTGCTGAACCTGCCGTACCAGTTCAACCCCGTTGCCTGCCTCATCGGCGTCGTCGGCGGCACGCTGCTCGTGGCGGCGAGCGGGTGGCTCGCCACCCGCTCGGTGCTCAAACAGCCGCCGCTCGCGGCCCTGCGCGACGGATCCGATTGACTCCCCGCCGGCGCAGGCGCGCCCGCCCATGATGACCGCGCGCTGCGCGCCGTCACTTGGGGCGTGGGGGATACGGTGTGCCGTCCTTGTGGACGAACTCCCCGCGGCCGGCGCGGATGGCCAGGTCGATGTCCGGGTAATCGACCGCATCGCGCTCGGGATTGCGCGCGCCGATCTCGAGAATCACGGCCTCCGAGCCGCTGCGGTTCTGCAGGTGATGCCCGTCGGGCTCCCCGCAGGGGAAACCCGCACAATCGCCCGCCTTCAGGAGCTCCTCGCCCGCCGCGCTGACGAGCACGACTTCGCCCTCGAGCACGTAGACGAATTCATCCTCTGCGGCATGCCAATGCCGTTGGCTCGACCAGGCGCCCGGCGCCAGCCTCAGCAGGTTGACGCCGAAC
This sequence comes from Pseudomonadota bacterium, assembly GCA_021787615.1. Lineage (GTDB taxonomy): Bacteria > Pseudomonadota > Gammaproteobacteria > Steroidobacterales > Steroidobacteraceae > 13-2-20CM-66-19. The sequence goes on along the minus strand of JAJYLP010000052.1, from coordinate 11,182 downwards.
TGCGTGAGGTGCGCCGCATCCCCGAGACGCCAGCGCTTGCGATGCAGACAGGGTTCGTCGTAGGGCGAGGGGTAACGGCTGCTGGTCACCACCGGTGTGTTGCCGAGTTCGATCTTTTTCATCTCTGCGCTCCCTCCCGGGTCACCCATAAGATACCGCAGCACGGTACGCGGCGTTCACTGCTGCGCGGCACGTGGCGAAGCGCACGACACAGCCCCTCACCGGCGAGCGACATCGCGCCGAGCGCCCGTGAACTCGATAACTCTGAGCGGGGCGGTCGCGGATCCGCGCGCGGGAAGATCAGGTGATGAACTCATTGTGTTCCCAGCACGCCGGTTACGAGCTGCCCGCGCGGTCAATGCGCGCGCACGAGTCCCATACGGGACCGGCACGCAACGACGCGCCGCCTCGGGGGGCGGTGCGCCCTTTAGGGCCGCAGACTTCGATGAGGAGCGCGCCGGCACGTCATCTACGGTCAGGGGGAAGCGATGAGCAGGACGAGCTATCATCGTCGGGGTCCGGTTGCAGGCTGCGTAGCCCCACGCTCGCGACCAACGTCTCGCGGCGCGGGGTATCCGACCGTGATCGATCGCCCGACCGATGGCGGGCTCGTGCCGTTCATCGGGCACGTGCAGGAGGTGACCAGCAGCGGCCTCGTGCGCGCGTGCAAACCGGATCACGGTCGCCGGCCGGCGCGCGCCGCGGCCCGATGGGCGGCAACGCACGCACACCGAAGCGCGGCGCAGCGCTCGTCATGATCATCGGGCCATGTCCCGGCGTGGCGCCGCGCGCCGCGGCCCGGCCTCGCCACGCGTGCAGCGCTCCGGCGCAACGCCCCGGGGAGCGGGCCGCGGCTGCCAAGCTCACCCTTGCGACCTCGCTGCCGCTTGACGTGGACGGCGATTGCCGTTCGAATGGACCCAGGTTCGCCAATGCCCAGGCATGCACCCATCGCTCGGTTACGCCCGCCGATCAGGTCGGCTTCAAGGAAATGGACGTGCTCAACATTTTGCTCAAGCGCAGTCCACGCGGCAGGACCGGCGGTGCCGCCGGCGTCTCGCTCATCGCGCAGTTGACCTCTGGATTCGGCGTCTAGCCGCAGCGAAGTGACGGCCGCTTCCACCAGCACCGACAAGTCCCACGATATGCTGGCGCGCGCCGGCAGACCGGCCGCATCGCGAAGACCGGCCGGGTGACACGATGAGTGTCAGAAAGTCGTTGCTCCTGGCCGTTGTGCTCGACGTGCTCACGGCGATTGCCGTGATTGCGTGGCTGCGGATCTCCTCGGCGGAGCTGGCCGCCGAGCGGCGGCTGACCGCCGAGGTGGCGCAGCTGGCCGCCCAGGCGGGGCGGCTCTCCAGCCAGGCGGCGCGGCAAAGCATCCGGGCGACGCGGGCGGCCATCCGCGCGACGCGCCCGGCGCCCCCGGCGCTGCCGTCGGGGAGCGCAGAGGCGCGCGGCTCACTGGCCGGGCCCGCCTGTCCGCCGGCGTTGTCGCTGCAACCGCCGCCACGCCACCCGCTCGCACCGCTTTCCCGCGGCTGCGTGCTCAGTCTCGCGCGCCACCCGCGACGCATGTTTCGCGACATCGAGCGCCGGACGTTCGATTACTTCTGGCTCACGGCCGACCCGCTGACCGGCTTGACGCCGGATCGCTGGCCGTCTCCCCAGGGCCCGGCGAGCATTTCGGCGGTTGGCTTCGCACTGACGGCAGATGTGATCGGCGCCTACCGCGGATACGTCACCCGGCACGCTGCCGCCGCGCGCGTACGCAAAGTTCTCGCGTTCCTGCTCAGCCGGCCGCAGGGGCCGGGGCGCAGGGGCTATGCCGGCGATCATGGATTCTTCTACCACTTCCTCAACTTGCACACGGGCCTGCGGTACGGCCACAGCGAGCTCTCGACCATCGATACTGCCCTGCTGATGGCGGGCGTCCTGACTGCCGGGCAGTACTTCGATCACGACACCGCGACGGAACGGCAGGTGCGGCGGCTCGCGACACGCTTGTACCGGCGCGTCGATTGGAGCTGGGCGGCGCCAGGCTCGAGCCCGCTGGTGAGCATGGCCTGGTGGCCCGGCCGCGGCTTCTCGAAGCTGCGCTGGCACGGCTACAACGAGGCCTCGATCCTCTACATCCTCGGCCTGGGCTCGCCGACGCACCCCTTGCGCGACAACGCCTGGGGCGCCTGGACCGCGACCAATCATCACGATTTGCGGCGCCTCGGCGGCCTGACACTGCTGTCCTTCGGCCCGCAGTTTGGGTTTCAGTACACGGCCGTGTGGGTCGATCTGCGCGGCATCGCAGATCCGTTCATGCGCGCCCAGGGGGAGACGTACTTCCTGAACGGCGTCATCGCGACCCTGGTCCAGCGCAGATACGCCATCATCAACCCGCACGGCTGGGGCGGCTACGGTGCCAACATCTGGGGGCTCACGGCCTGCGACGGACCTGGATACGTCCGTGCCCCCTATCACGGACGAATCCGGCAGTTCTACGCCTACGCCGCACGCGGCATCAGCAAGCAGAACGTTGACGACGGCACGCTTGCGCCGACTGCGGTGCTCGGCTCCATCATGTTCGCGCCCCGATACGTGACGTCCGCGACGCAGGCGCTCCTGCGCCGTTACGGAGACATCATCTACACACGCTTTGGTTTTCTTGATTCGTTCAACCCCAGTTTCACCGTTGCCCGACTGGCTCGCGACGGTCACGTCGTGCCGGGCCGCGGCTGGGTCGACAGCGCCTTCCTCGGCATCGATCAGGGACCGATCATCGCCATGATCGAGAATGAGCGCAGCCGGCTGATCTGGCGGATCATGCGCCACAATGCCTACATCCGGCTCGGGCTGCGGCGCGCGGACTTCACCGGCGGCTGGCTTGGCGCAGCGACGGCGCCCGGCAAGCCCGCTCATCGGCGCCGCAGCCACGCCGCGCAGATCTTCGGTGGGACCCGCGGCCGGCGTTGAGCGGCGGCATGGCGCACTCGGGGATGACGCGTGAGCCGCCAGGGACGGCACACGCGGCGCCTCACGAGGCGACGCCGAGGATGAGATCGGCGGCCTTCTCCGCGATCATGATGGTGGGCGCGTTGGTATTGCCGCTCACCAGCGTCGGCATGATCGACGCATCGACCACTCTCAGACCCTCCAGGCCGCGCACCTTCAGCGCCGGATCGACGACCGCCTCGCCGTCCGTGCCCATCCGGCAGGTGCCGACCGGGTGATATTCCGTCTCGGCGGCGCCGCGGACGAAATCCGCGAGTTGCGCGTCGCTGCGGCGAGCGGCGCCGGGAAACACCTCGTCACCGAGGTAGCCGCGCAGAGGCGCCTGCGCGTAGATCTCGCGCGCCCGCCGGATTGCGGCGATGAGCGGCGCCAGATCGGACGGCTCGCTCAGGTACGCCGGGTCGATGCGCGGCGCCTTGGCCGGGTCGGCCGAGGCGAGGCGGATCGTGCCGCGGCTCGCGGGCCGCAGGCAGCACACGTGCAGCGTCATGCCGTACCCGGGCATGCGACGCCGGCCGTGATCGACCACATACGCCGGGATGAAATGCAGCTGCACGTCGGGGCTTGGGCTGTGCGCGGCGCAGCGCAGGAAGGCGCCGGCCTCGGCGACGTTGCTCACGCCCGGCCCGTTCTTGAACAGCGCGTAGCGCAGCGCGGTGCGCGCCGCTCCGAAGCCGCGCGCCAGTGGATCGAGCGTGACGGGCTGTGTGCACGCGTGGATGACGTGCACATCCAGGTGATCCTGCAGATTGCGCCCGACGCCGGGCAGGTCGTGCTGCACCGCAAGGCCCAGGAGGCGCAGCTCCTCGGCCGGCCCGATGCCCGAGAGCAGCAGCAGCTGCGGCGTGTTGATCGCGCCGCCGGCGAGCAGCACCTCGCGCTCGGCGCGGGCCTCGAAGGCCGCCGCGGCGCGCACGTACTCGACCCCCACGGCCCGGCGGCCCTGCAGCACGATGCGCCGCGCCAGCGCGCCGGTGAGCACGGTCAGGTTGGGTCGATGGGCGACAGGGTGGAGGTAGGCGCTCGCCGCGCTGCAGCGGCGGCCGGCCTTCTGGGTCACCTGATACAGCCCGGCGCCCTCCTGCTCGCGGCCGTTGAAATCGGCGTTGCGGGCGAGGCCGCTCGCCGCGGCCGCCTCGACGAACAGGCGGCTGAGCGGATTGGTGTAGCGCCGCTCGCAGACGTTGAGTGGACCCTCGCGGCCGTGCCAGTGGTCGAGAACCGACTCGTTGTTTTCCGCGCGGCGGAAGTAAGGCAGCACGTCCTCGTAACCCCAGCCGGGATTGCCGAGGGCGCGCCAGTGATCGTAATCCTGCGGCTGGCCGCGGATGTAGACCATGGCGTTGATCGAGCTCGAGCCGCCGAGCGTCTTGCCGCGCGGCCAGAACAGGCGCCTGCCGTGCAGCGCGGCCTGGGGCTCGGTCTCATACAGCCAGTTCACCTCGGGGGTAATGAGCCGGGCGATGCCCGCCGGCATGTGAATGAGGAACGAGTCGTCCCGGCCGCCCGCCTCGAGCAGCAACACCCGGATCGTCGGATCGGCGCTCAGCCGGTGCGCGAGCACGCAGCCGGCGGACCCGGCGCCGACGATGATGTAATCGTAGGCTGTAGCCATCTGCCCTCCCCGACGCGCCGGTCAGCCCCAGGGCCGCTTGTGCTTGCGCTCGCCGCGCGCGGCCGCGTGCTTGCGGTCCCGGTGCGGCTGCGCGGCCTTGCGTTTGCCGAACCCGCTGGGCGCGACGCCCGCGGCGATCAGAGCATCGCGCTTGCGCTGGGCATGGGTGCGCGGGATCTTGACGCGGACTCTTGTCATACCTCTTCCCGGCGCGCCGCGATCGAGCCGTGCGGTGGCGGCGTATCTTACGGCCGGACGGGCGCGGATTGGAATGAGCGCGCACCACCGCATTGAGCGTCTTGTCATCAGCCTCACGCGGCGCCGACGGCGCGGCGGACGCTCAGGAGTCCGCGACGTGCGGGCGGTGCCGCCTGAGAAAGGTGATCGCCACCGGGATCAGCGAGACGCCGATGATGATGACGGTGACGAGTCCGAAGTTGCGCTTCACCAGCGGCACGTTGCCGAAGAAGTACCCGCCCCACAGGAACAGCGACACCCAGGCGAGGCCGCCGAGGACGTTGTAGCCCTGGAACCGTCCGTAGGGCATCCGGCCGACACCCGCCACGAACGGCATGCACGTGCGGATGATCGGGATGAAGCGCGACAGCGCGATCGCCTTGCCGCCATGGCGCCGGAAGAACGCCTCGGTGCGGCGCAGGTAATCGACCTTCAGCAGCCGATAGCGGCCGCTGAAGGCGTGGGGGCCGATCCGGCGCCCGACGCCGTAATTGACCGTGTTGCCGAGCACCGCCGCGAGGACCAGCACGAGCATCGCGAGCGGCGCGCTGAGGGTGCCGCTGGCGTCGACCGCCGCGACCGCTCCCACGCCGAACAGCAGCGAATCGCCCGGCAGGAACGGCGTCACCACCAGCCCCGTCTCGGCAAAAATCACCGCGAAGAGGATGGGATACGTCCAGCCCCCCACCTGCACGAGCAGGGCCGTGAGGTGGCGGTCGAGATGCAGGACGAAGTCGATGAGCCAGGCAATCATCGCCACAGTCTAGCGGGCATGGCGCTCGAGCCACAGCCTGGGGTCGATGGGCCGGATGCCCTCGCGGATGCCGAAGTACAGCTCCGGCCGGCTGGCGCCGCCGCTGTCGCCGGCGGCGGCGATGAGCTGCCCGGCGGCAACCTGCTGTCCGACGCGCGCATAGAGGTGATCGTTGTGACCGTAGAGGCTCATGTAGCCCCCGCCGTGGTCGACGATGATGAGCTGCCCGAGCCCGGCGAGCCAATCGGCGAAGATCACCCGCCCCGGCGCCACGGCGCGCACCGGCGCGTCGAGCCGCGTGGCGATGAGATCCCCGTCCCAGCGCAGGCCGCCGGCGCGCGGCTGACCAAAGCGCGCGATCAGGCGGCCGGCCACGGGCCAGGGCAGGTGGCCCTGCAGGCCGGCGAAGCGCTGCGGCGGCCGTTCTACCGGCAGGCGCGCCTCGGCGCGGCGCAGCGCGGCGAGCAGGGCCTCGAGGCTGTGCTGCTGGCGGCGCAATTGCGAGAGGCGCTCGGCGCCGGTGCGCGTTCGCGCGGCGATGCTCGCCAGCACCCGCCGGCGGGCGGCGCTGGCGTGCTCGAGCGTGGTGAGCTGTGAGCGGCGCTGCTGCTCGAGGCCGGCGAGCTGGGCGTCGGCGGCGCGCAGCTGATCGTCGAGCTGCGTGATGTGCTGCAGATCGGCCTCGATGTGGCGGATGTCCTGCGCCCGCTGGCGGCCGAAGTAGCTGTAATACGCGAACATGCGCTGCATCCGGCCCGGACCGCCCTGCTCGAGCAGCAGCCGCAGCGGACCCTGGCGGCCGATCAGGTAGGCGGCGCGCAGCTCGCGGACCAGGACCCGGCGGGTGCGCGCGAGATCCATCTGACTCGCCTGACGCCGGGCGGCCAGGCCCGCGCGGCGCACGGCGAGCGCGGCACGCTGGCGGCGGATGGCCGCGAGCGCGGCGCGGGCAGCCCCGGCGGACTGCTCGGTGGTCCGCAGCGCCCGCGTCAGGCGGCCCTGCTCGATCCGGGATCGCTCGACCTGCCGGGCGATCCGCGCGATCTGCGCCTGCACCGCGTGCAGGCGCGCCTGAGCGCGGCGCGCGGCGACCTGGGGAGGAATCCGGGCCTGGGCCGGACGGGACGGGACGAGCGCCAGCGCCAGCGCCGCCATGAAGACGGGCGCGGCGCGGACCGGGCCTTTTCGGGTCATGCCGGATCGCATCGGGGCGCTATAATGCGCAACTTTTGGCGGCCGAGCCGATCATCTGGCACCCCTGTGTTCACGGACCATCTGACTCAATATATCCACCTTCATCCCTGGCTCGTTGCGGCGACCGCGATCGTGGCGGTGCTCGCGGTCCTGGTTGAGATTCGCTCCCGGACCGAGAGTTTCGCAGCCGTATCGCCCCAGGAGGCGATCCAACTGATGAACCGCGGCGCGCTCACCATCGACCTGCGCGCGCGCGAGCAGTTTGCCGACGGCCATGTCTCGGGGGCGCGCCGGATGGACGGCGAGCAGATTCTCAAGGCCGCGGAGCTGCTGAAGAAGCACAAGCAGAAGCCCATTATCGTGTACTGTAACAGCGGCTCGCTGGCCGCGGCGGCAGTTCGCCAGCTGCGCGAGCAGGGCTTCGATCAGGCGATGAACCTTCGCGGCGGGATCTCGGCGTGGCGCGCCGAGCATCTGCCGGTGGAGAAGGGCGCGGGAAGCGGTGCATGAGCGCCCCGAAGGTGCTCATGTACGCCACCAGCTGGTGCCCGTACTGCGCGCGCGCGCGCCTGCTGCTGCAGCGAAAGGGCATTGCGTTCCAGGAAATCGACGTGGACGAGTTCCCGGAGGCGCGGGCCGAGATGACGGCCCGCAGCCGGCGGCATACCGTGCCGCAAATTTTCGTCGGCGAGACGCACGTCGGCGGTTGTGACGATCTCTATGCGCTCGAGGCCCGCGGCGGCCTCGACAAACTTTTGCAAAGCGGAGTCTGAATCATGGCGAATGAAGCCGCCGGCACCGTGCCGGCACCCGAAGAGACCAACGGCCCGATCCTGCAGCTGCAGCACGTCTACCTCAAGGACTGCTCCTACGAGGCCCCAAACGGTCCGCGCGGCGAAGGCAACTGGAATCCCCAGATCAACCTCGACCTGCAGACCGCGGTCACGGCGCTCGGACCGGACGTGCAGGAAGTGGTCCTGACGGTGACGGTGTCGGCCAAGCAGGGCGAGAGCACGGCGTTCCTCGTCGAGGTCAAGCAGGCCGGCGTGTTCGTGCTGCGCAACCTGTCAGAGGACGACACGAAGCGGGCCGTCGGCGCGATCTGCCCGGGCGTGCTGTTCCCGTATGCGCGCGCGCAGGTCTCGCACCTGATCACCCAGGGCGGCTTCCCGCAGCTGCTGCTGCCGCCGGTGAACTTCGATGCTCTGTTCGCGGCGAATCAGAACCCGCCGCAGGGCATGCCGGCCAACCAGCAGGCCAACTGAGCCGCTCGGCCCGCGCCCCGACCATGAGCGGCGCATCCGGGACTGACCGGCCGGTGGCCGTGCTCGGCGCGGGCTCGTGGGGCACGGCGCTCGCGCTGCAGTTCGCCCGCAGTGGCCGTCCGACACGCCTGTGGGGCCGTGACCGCGCGCAGATGGCGGACATGGCCCGAGCGCGCCGCAACGAGCGGTATCTGCCGTCGAGGGCATTCCCCGATGCGCTGCAGGTGCAGCCGGACCTCGAGGCCGCGCTGCAGGGCGCGCGCGACCTGCTGATCGCGGTGCCGAGTCACGCGTTCCGGGCGCTGCTCACGCAGGTGGCCCCGCTGCTCGGGCGCGACACGCAGCTCGCCTGGGCGACCAAGGGTTTCGAGCTGCCCTCCGGGCTGCTGCCCCACCAGGTCGCCCGCGAGGTCCTCGGGCCCGGGCGCTCCGTCGCGGTGCTCTCCGGCCCGACGTTCGCGCGCGAGGTGGGCGCGGGGCTGCCGACCGCCATGACGGTCGCGTCGGCGGATGCGGCCTTTGCCAACTCGCTCGCGCAGGACCTGTCGTGCGAGAATTTCCGCGCCTACACCTCCACCGACATCGTGGGCGTCGAGGTCGGCGGCGCCGTCAAGAACGTGCTGGCCGTCGGCGCGGGGCTGTCCGACGGGCTGGGCTTCGGCGCCAACACCCGCGTGGCGCTGATCACCCGGGGACTGGCCGAGATGATGCGCCTGGGCGTGGCGCTCGGCGCGCAGCGCGACACCTTCATGGGACTCGCGGGACTCGGCGACCTGGTGCTGACCTGCACCGACGATCAGTCGCGCAACCGGCGCTTCGGACTGCAGCTGGCCGCCGGGCGCACCCCGGCCGAGGCGCTGGCGGCGATCGGGCAGGTGGTCGAGGGCTATCCCGCCGCGAAAGCGCTGCACCAGGTGGCCGCGCGGCACGGCGTCGAGATGCCGCTCAGCGAGGCAGTCTATCGGGTGCTCTATGAGGGCGTGCCGCCCCGCGAGGCGGTGCGCGAGCTGATGCGCCGGCCGATCAAATCCGAGACGGACTGAGCGGCACGCCCGATCCGCTCAGGGGTGATGCCAGGCGGCACGCGCCGCCCCGATGAGCGCGCCGAGCATGAGCAGCAGAATCGGTCCCATCGAGAGCGCAAATCCGAGACTGCGCGTCTTCGGATCCTTCAGGTACGCGAGGAAATAGACCAGCCGGCCGAGCAGATACAGCGCGCCGAGACCGGCGGCCGCGGCGGGGCTCAGATAGCGCGCGAACAGCCACATCGCCGGAACCAACATCACGAGCAGCTCGAGGGTGTTCATCTGCACCCGGTAGTAGCGTTCGAACATCTCGTGACCGGTCGTGGCCGGCGCAGCCACGCGATAGGTGCCGCGCGCCTTGCTCACGGCCGCACCGAACGCGAAGAACTCAAGCAATGCCAGGACGATAACCAGATGCACGAGCGCCATCGAGACCTCCGGGGCGGCCCAGGACACGAACGCGGGCCCGCGGGGGCTATTTTGCCCATTCCCGCGCGGGCATGGCGGCCGATCGTCATGGGACGGGGCGCCCCTGCACGCGCGGCGCCTCGATGGCACAATGCGGTACATGGAGAAGACCCGGGGCTATGCCCATCGGCTCGACCTGCGCACCGGCGTGACGCCGGTGTGGGCGGCACTAACGGATTCGCGCCTGCTCACGCAATGGTGCTCGCCCGATGCACTCATCAGCGCCCGGCCCGGAGGGCTGTTTCGCGCGCGCGTCGACCGCGTCACCGAGCTCGAGGCCTGCATCGACATTTTCGCCCCGGGCAAGCGGCTGCGGCTGATCTATCTGCCGTCGGCGGCGCTGCCGCCGGCCGACAGCGCCCTGGTGGATGATTTCATCCTGGAGCCGGGACGCGCGGGCACCATCCTGCGGCTGCTCGGCTCGGGGGTGCCCGGGGCGCCCGAGTGGGACATCCCCTACCTGCGCCACCGGACCGGCTGGCAGGCCGCTCTCGGTCGCCTCAAGACTCTGCTCGAATCGTCCGACGCCGCGGAGGGCCCGTGACCTCATTCTTGCTGCGCGCGCTGGTGACCGCGCTCGGTCTGTGGGCCGCCACGCGCTGGGTGCCCGGCATCCGCATCGACGACGCCGGAACGTTGATTCTCGCCGGGCTGCTGCTCGGGATCGTCAACGCTATCGTCCGCCCCGTGGTGATTCTGCTGACGCTGCCGCTGACGCTGCTCACGCTGGGCGTATTCCTGCTGGTGGTCAATACGGCGATGCTCGCCCTCGTGGCCTGGATGCTGCCGGGCTTTCATCTCACCGGGGGTTTCTGGACCGCGTTTCAGGCGGCGCTCATCGTGTGGGTGGCCGGGTGGATGGCCTCCTGGCTGATCGGGCCGAAGGGCCGCATCCAGATCCACATCCATCGGGATTGAGTTCGTGGCGGTGCGGGCGGGATGCGATAATGCGCCGGCCACCCGGCGCGTGCGCCGGGCCCACTGCTGAATCCACAATGACCCAGGCTTCGACCGCTCCGCCCGAAACGCTGACACTGAAATTCTGCGGCCTGCATTTCGCCTCGCCCATCGTGCTGCTGTCCGGCTGTGTGGGTTTCGGCGAGGAGTACACGCGCATCGCGGGCTTCTCCAACCGCGATGCGGGCGCCGTGGTCCTCAAGGGCACCACGCTCGCGGCCCGGCTCGGCAATCCCCCGCACCGGGTGTACGAGACCCCCGCGGGCATGCTGAACGCGATCGGCCTGCAGAACCCCGGCACGCAGCAGGTCATCGAGCACGTCCTGCCGGAGCTGGATTTCAGCGAGACCCGCTTCATCGCCAACGTGTCGGGCTCGACGGTCGAGGAGTACGCCGAGGTCACGCGCCGGTTCGATCAGTCGCCGATCGATGCCATCGAAATCAACATCTCCTGCCCCAACGTCAAGGAGGGCGGGGTCGCCTTCGGCAATTACCCGGACATGTCCGCGCAGGTGGTCGAGGCGTGCCGGCGCGTGACCGGCAAGCCGCTGATCACCAAGCTCTCGCCCAATCAGACCGACATCCGCGAGAACGCGCGCCGCTGCATCGAGGCGGGCACGGACGCGCTCGCGGTGATCAATACGGTGATGGGCATGGCCAT
>JAJYLP010000051.1 GCA_021787615.1 Pseudomonadota bacterium | reverse complement strand
CGCGGGCTCGCCCAGGCGGTGCACGGCAGCGAGCAGCTGACCTACCAGGGGCGCCGCTACGATCTGGCCAAGCCGTTCCGGCGGGTGACGGTCGAGGAGGCCATTCTCGAGCACAATCCCGAGCTCGAGCGCGCCGAGCTGCGCGAGGCGGGCTATCTGCGCCGCGCCTGCGAGCGGCTCGGCATCCCGGTGCAGCCGCACGACGGGCCGGGGAAGCTGCAGATCGAGATCTTCGAGAAGACCGTCGAGCACACGCTGTTCGACCCGACCTTCGTGTGCGCGTATCCGGCGGAGGTCTCCCCGCTCTCGCGCGCCAATGACCAGGACCCGTTTCTCACCGACCGGTTCGAGCTGTTCGTCGCGGGACGCGAGCTCGCCAACGGCTTCTCCGAGCTCAACGACCCGGAGGACCAGGCGGCGCGCTTTCGCGCCCAGGTGGCGCGCAAGGACCGCGGCGACGAGGAAGCGATGTTCTACGACGCCGATTACGTGCGCGCGCTCGAGTACGGCATGCCGCCGACCGCCGGTCTCGGCGTCGGCATCGATCGGCTGGTGATGTTCTTCACCGACTCGGCCTCGATCCGCGACGTCATCCTCTTCCCGCACCTGCGGCCGGAGAGTCCATGATCTCATCCGTCGGCGCCTCGGCGCCGCCCCGGGCACGCGGTTCGCTGCCGCGAAGCGCGTTGCATCCCGCGCCTCGCGCATGATCGGGGTGTTCGACTCCGGGGTCGGGGGACTGACCGTGCTGAAGGCGCTGATGCACGAGCTGCCGGCCGAGCGGTTCGTCTACCTCGGCGACACCGCGCGACTGCCCTACGGCACCAAGAGCGCCGCGACCGTCGCACGCTACGCGCTGCAGGCGACCGAGGTGCTCAGCGGCTACGGCATCAAGTGTCTGGTGGTGGCCTGCAACACGGCCTCGGCGGTGAGCCTGCCGGCGGTGCGCGCGCACCTCGCTCCCGTGCCGGTGATCGGGGTGATCGAGCCGGGCGCCGAGGCCGCCTGCGCGGCCTCCTCCTCGGGGCGCATTGCGGTCATCGCCACCGAGGGGACGGTGCGCGGCGGCGCCTACCAGGAGGCCATCCGCCGGCGCCGGCCCGAGGCCGAGGTGCACGCGCTGCCGGCGCCGCTGTTCGTCGCGCTGGCCGAGGAGGGGCTCGGCGCGGGGCCCATCGCCGAGGCGCTCGCGCATCATTATCTCGATGCGCTGTTCGCGCCGCCGGATGGGGCGAGTGCCGCGGACACGCTGGTGCTCGGCTGCACTCATTTTCCAATCCTCGCCGGAGCGATCCGCGCCGCAGTGGGTCCGGGGGTGCGTATCGTGGATTCCGCCGAGACCACGGCACGGCACGTGCGCGTGGCGCTCGCGGCTGCGGGACTGGCAAGCCCCGCCGGGCCGGGCGGGCTGCGGCTGCTCGCCACCGATGCGCCGGAGCGCTTCGCGCGCATCGGCGCGCGCTTTCTCGAGCGCCCGATCGCCCCGGGCGAGGTCGAGCTGATCGATCTCTAAGTGCTCGCCGTCACTGCGGCAACGCGTAGGGCAGCTCGAGCGGCTCAGCATCCACCGCGGCCGCCCCGGCGGCGGTGGCGCTCTCCGCCCCCGCGAGCGGCGCCACCGCGAGAAATTCGCAGCGCCCGTCGGGCAGGCGCGCCGCCTCCACGACGGTGAACGCGCGTCCGTCGCTCAGCACGCCGCCGTCCCCGGGGGCGAGCTTGAGCGCCGAGCGCGTGCGAAAACGCTGCGCGCGCCGCTTGACCCGGCCGCGGTAATGCGCCCGCGCGATCACTTCCTGCCCGGTGTAGCAGCCCTTGTCGAACGCGATGGCATCGAGCGCATCGAGATTCAACATCTGGGCGACGAACTGCTCAGAGGTGGCCGCGTACACCTGCGCGAGCCCCGCGCGGATTTCGCGCAGGCGCCACTCCTCCCGCGCCGTCTCCCGGGCGGCGAGCGGTTCGCCGCGCGCGATCTCGAGCCAGCGCGCAGGCTGCTCGCCGACGGTGACGTAGAGCCGCCCGCCGAGGAGGCGCTGCGCGCCGGCGCGCGGCGCAGGCAGCTCCTGCGGCGCGACGGCCGCGCGCTCGCCGTGCTCGAGTTCCGTGCGGGACGCAACGGCGCCGATGCGCCACTCACCCGAGACATCGGCAAGGCTGACCTTCGCGCGCAGCACGAACTTGGCGAGCCGCTGGCTCACCGGCGCGACGAGCTCGCGCGGCAGCAGCGCGAGCAGCTCGCCGTCGGCGAGCGCAACGAGGCGCAGCAGCGCGATGGTGCGTCCCTGGGGATTGTGATAGCCGGCCAGCAGCGCCCGCTCGGCAGTGAGGCGCGTCACGTCGTTCGAGAGCTGTCCCTGCAGAAAACGCACGGCATCGGCGCCGGCGATGCGCAGCGCGCCGAGATCGGCGAGCGCGGTGCAATGCAGTTCGCAATTCATATGACGATAATTGTAGCGGAATGATAATGATCCAGGCTGCGCCGTGGCGGGAACAGCGTGATTCTGGCAAACTTGCAGCACATGCAGGACGATTCGAATAACCTCAAATCGCCGTCCGCACCCGAAGCCGGCACGGACGGGCCCGCCGATGGGACACCCCCCAAGAGCGCACCGCGCGAGATCGGAGGCCCCCGGGGGCCGGAGCCGACGCGCTTTGGCGATTGGGAGCGCAACGGCCGCTGTATCGATTTCTGAATCCCGAGCATTTATGGCTGAACGACCCACGTCGCCGCACCTGTCCGTGTACCGGATGTACCGCTACACGCTGCTCACCTCCGTGCTCAACCGTGCCACAGGGCTCGTGCTCGCGCTCGGGCTGATCCTCATGGTGTACTGGCTCATGGCGCTCGCGGCTGGGCCGGCCGCCTACGCGCGCGCTGCGGCGCTGCTCGGGCTCGGCGTGTTCAAGCTCGTCTGGCTCGCACTGCTGGCGGTGTTCTCGTACCACCTGTGCGCGGGAGTGCGGCATCTGGTGTGGGACACCGGCCGGGGCCTGGAGCGCGCGCAGTCGCGCGCGAGCGCGTACCTGGTGCTCATCGCGAGCGCCGTGGTGTTCGTCGCACTCGCCGCATGGCTGCTCGGCCGGGGGCAGGCATCATGAGCCTGCGCAGTCCGCTCGGCGAGGCGCTCGGCCACGGCGCGGCCAAGGACGGCGTGCATCACTGGCGGGTGCAGCGCCTGACGGCCGTCGCGCTGCTGCCGCTCGCGAGCTGGTTCGCCGTCTCGCTCTTGGCGATGCCCGCGCACGGCTATGCGGCGGTGGCGGCCTGGGTGGGTGAGCCCTGGACGGCGGTGCTGCTGCTGCTGTTCGTGGTGACGGCGGCGTGGCATTCGCAGCTCGGCGTGCGAGTGGTGATTGAGGACTACGTGCACGGGCGCGCCATGCGCACCGTGCTGCTCGCGCTCTCGGGCTATCTGCACGTGCTCGCCGCAGCCGCCGGCGTGTTCGCCGTTCTTCGCGTGGCGTTGGGAGGCGCCGCATGAGCGCATACGAACTGATCGATCACAGCTACGATGTCATCGTCGTCGGGGCCGGCGGCTCGGGGCTGCGCGCCACGCTCGGCCTCGCCGAGGCGGGCCTCTCGACGGCGTGCATCAGCAAGCTCTTCCCCACCCGCAGCCACACCGTGGCGGCCCAGGGCGGCATCAGCGCGGCGCTTGGCAACATGGGCGAGGACGACTGGCGTTGGCACATGTATGACACCATCAAGGGCTCGGACTGGCTCGGCGACCAGGACGCCATCGAGCTGATGTGCAAGGAGGCGCCCGAGGCGGTGATCGAGCTCGAGCACTACGGCGTGCCGTTTTCGCGCACCGCCGAGGGGCGCATCTATCAGCGCCCCTTCGGCGGCATGACCACGCACTTCGGCAAGGGCACCGCGCAGCGCACCTGCGCGGCCGCCGACCGCACCGGGCATGCCCTCCTGCACACCCTCTACCAGCAGTCGATCCGCCGCTCGGCGAGCTTCTTCGTGGAGTTCTTCGCCATCGATCTGATCATGCAGGACGGACAGTGCCGGGGCGTCATCGCGCTCGATATGACCGAGGGCAAGCTGCACCGCTTCCGCGCGCACATGACCATCCTCGCCACCGGCGGCTACGGGCGGACGTACTTCTCGTGCACCTCGGCGCACTCGTGCACCGGGGACGGCAACGCCATGGTGCTGCGCGCCGCTCTGCCGCTGCAGGACATGGAGTTCGTGCAGTTCCATCCGACCGGCATCTACCGCGCCGGGTGCCTCATCACCGAAGGCGCGCGCGGCGAGGGCGGCTATCTCACCAACTCGAGCGGCGAGCGCTTCATGGAGCGCTACGCGCCGAACGCCAAGGATCTCGCCTCGCGCGATGTCGTCAGCCGCGCCATGACCATCGAGATCCGAGAGGGCCGCGGCGTCGGGCCCGAGCGCGACCACATCCATCTGCACCTCGAGCACCTGGGGCCGGAGGTGATTCACGAGCGGCTGCCCGGCATCGCCGAGACCTCGCGCATCTTCGCCGGCGTCGATGTGACCCGCCAGCCGATCCCGGTGCAGCCGACCGCGCACTACAACATGGGCGGCATTCCCTGCAATCATCACGGCGAGGTGGTGCGCCCGCGCGGCGGCGACCCCGACAGCGTGGTGCCGGGGCTGATGGCCGTCGGCGAGGCGGCCTGCGTGTCGGTGCACGGCGCGAACCGCCTCGGCTCTAACTCGCTGCTGGACCTCGTGGTGTTCGGCCGGCAGGCGGCGCGCCGCTGCGCCGAGCTCGTCAAACCGCTCACGCGCCACGCGCCGCTGCCGAAGGACTCGGCCGATCTTGCCCTCTCGCGCCTCGATCGGCTGCGCAACGCCGAGGGCTCCAGGCCGACTGCCGAGATCCGCCTGGAGATGCAGAAGATCATGCAGATCGATGCGGCGGTGTTTCGCACCGGCGAGTCGCTCGCCGCGGGCGCGCGCAAGCTCGCGCAGACCTACGAGTCCTTCGCCGAGGTGCGCGTCAATGACCGCTCGCTGGTGTGGAACACTGACCTCATCGAGACGATGGAACTGGAGAACCTGCTGATGCAGGCCACCGCGACCATGCACTCGGCCGGCAACCGCACCGAGAGCCGCGGGGCGCATGCGCGCGAGGATTACCCGAACCGCGACGATGTGAACTGGATGAAGCACACGCTGGCGACGGTCGAGGGCCCGGGCCGGGTGCACTTCGAATACCGCCCCGTGCACCTGAACACGCTCACCGATGAGGTTGAGACCGTCCCGCCCAAGGCGCGCACTTACTGAGCAAGGTTTTCCGATGGCTGAGTTCCGACTGCCCGCCAATTCGCGCATCCGCACCGGGGTGACCCACGAGGCGCCCCCGGGGGCGCGCGAGGTGCGCAAGTTGCGCATCTACCGCTTCGATCCCTCATCGGGGCAGAACCCCCGCCTCGACACATTCGAGCTCGACGTCGCCGACTGCGGCCCGATGGTGCTCGATGCGCTGATCCGCATCAAAGCCAGCGTCGACTCCTCGCTCACCTTCCGCCGCTCCTGCCGCGAGGGCATCTGCGGCTCGTGCGCGATGAACATCGACGGGGTGAACCGCCTGGCCTGCACCACCTCGCTGCACGATCTTGGGCGCGAGATCCGCATCTACCCGCTGCCGCACATGCCGGTGGTGAAGGACCTGGTCGCGGACCTGACCCAGTTCTACGCCCAGTACGCCTCGGTGAAGCCGTGGCTGCAGGCGCAGACCCCGCCGCCGCCGGACAGCGAGCGGCTGCAGTCCAAGGAGGAGCAGGAGAGAATCGACCGACCGGCCGCGTGCATCCTGTGCGCGTGCTGCTCGACGGCCTGCCCGAGCTACTGGTGGAACAGCGACCGCTACCTGGGGCCGGCGGCGCTGCTGGCCGCCTACCGCTGGATCATCGACAGCCGCGACGAGGCGAGCGGGGAGCGGCTCGATGCGCTCGAGGATCCGTTCAAGCTGTACCGCTGCCACACCATCATGAACTGCACGGACGTGTGCCCGAAGGACCTCAACCCCGCCAAGGCCATTGCCGAGATCAAGAAGATGCTCGTGCAGCGGCAGAGCTGAGATGGCGAGGCCGCCGCTCGATGCCGAGGGGCGGCAGCTGTTGTGGCGCTGCCGGCGGGGCCTGAAGGAGCTCGATGTGCTGCTCGAGCGCTACGCTGCAGCGGTCCTGCCCGAGGCCAGCCCCGCCGAGCGCATGACGCTCGCCCGACTGCTTGAGCTGCCCGATCCGCAGCTCGCCGGCTACCTGCTCGCCGGGGAGGTGCCGGCCGATGCCGGGCTCGCGGCCCTCGCCAGGCGCATCCGGGAGCCGCTGGCGGGCCTGGGGGCGATGGCGCATGATCGGGGCGGGCTGCCCGGGGGCGCGGATCCGGGGTGTCAGGCACTCTGAACTTTTCCAAAGATTCAGGGTCTATTCAGGTCGCGGCGCGAGCGGCCTTCCTTGGTTCAGGAGGAGAGGGCCCGCTATGGGCGCCGATGTCAGCGATTTGAGCCTGGTTCGCCGGGTACAGCGAGGCGACAAGGGCGCTTTCGACGTGCTGGTGCTGAAGTACCAGCACAAACTGGTCAAACTGGTGACGCGCTATGTCCGCAACCCCGCCGAAGCGGAGGATATCGCCCAGGAAGCCTTCATCAAGGCTTACCGGGCACTGCCGCAGTTTCGCGGCGACAGCGCCTTTTACACTTGGCTGTACCGCATCGCCATCAACACCGCGAAGAACGCCGTGGTCTCCCGTGACCGCAGTCCCGTGGACTACGACTTCGACCGCGACAGCATCGATGAGTCCTACGATATGCAAGGCCGACTGAAGGATGCCGAGACCCCCGAGGGTCTGGTGCTCACCGATGAGATCCGCCAGACCGTCAACGCGGCGATCGAGCAGCTGCCGGAGGATCTGCGCACCGCGATCGTGCTGCGCGAGCTCGAGGGGCTCTCCTACGAGCAGATCGCCAGCGCCATGGGCTGCCCCGTCGGCACCGTCCGATCACGTATTTTCCGGGCGCGCGAGGCCATCGACCGCCGGCTGCGCGAAGTGTTCGAAGGAGGACTCGGTCGTACGGAGGAACTCGGATGAACGAGGAACTCGACAGTCAGTTGTCCGCGATGTTCGATGACGAATTGCCGGCCGCCGAGTGCGAGCTGTTCGCCCGGCGTCTGTCGCGGGACGAGTTGCTCAAGGCGCGCTGGGGCCGTTACGCGGTCATCGGCGCGGTGATCCGCGCCGAGCGCGGCGTGGTGCTGCAGAGCTCGGTGGCCGGGCGCGTCAATGCCGCGCTCAGTCGTGAGCCGTTGCTCGCCAGCGGCACTGCGGGAGCGGCCTCCTACGCCGCCCCGTGGGTGCGGATGGCCTCCGGGGCGGGCCTCGCGGCGGGCGTTGCGGCCCTGTCGATCCTCTGGCTGCGTGCGCACGCGGTCGCTCCGGTCGGTGCCCCGGCGATGCAGGTCGCGAGCGTGGCCGCGCCGGCCGCGGCACGCCGAGCGAGCGCGGCGCCCGACAGTTACGTCGTGCCACCGGCATCGCTAGGCCCCATGACCCCCATGCCGCCGACCCAGCTGGCCGATTATGTCGTGGCGCACAGTGCCTACTCCTGGCCGATCAGCGGCGGCAGCCTGCTCTCCTCGCTGATGGTGAGCGAGACGCAAACCCTGAGCCCGCCGCCGGCCCGGTCCCAGCGGCGCGCGGCCGTCCATGGCCATGCGACGCATCTTCCGCGCTAGAGAGTCCCTCGGCGCCTGGGCGCTGCTCTGGGCAGTCGGCGGCGCGGTCGCCTTCGCCGGCCAGCCGGCCAGGTGGCTCGAGCGCATGAACCATGCGCTCAACACCCTCGATTACGAAGGCACCTTCGCCCACTGGGACGGCGGGCGGGTGCAGATGCTCAGGATCATCCATCGCCTCAAGAACGGGGTGGTGTCCGAGCGGCTCGTGTCCCTCGACGGCTCGGGACGGGAGTTCATCCGCACCGGCTCGGATCTGACCTGTTACCTGCCGGACAAGCGCGAGGTGCTCGTCGAGCACATGCCCTCGAAGAGCTCGCTGATCGGCACGCTCCCGGTGCTGAACAAGGAGACCGAGCGCTTCTACGCGCTGCACGAAGGGGCGCGCATGCGCATCGATCAGCACGTGACGCGCCTGATCAGCGTGATGCCGCGCGACCAGTACCGATACGGCTATCGGCTGTGGATCGATCGGGCCGGGATGCCGCTGAAGATCCAGCTCTGGGATGCCCGCCACGGCGGGCACGTGATCGAGCAGATCGCCTTCGCGACGCTCAAGATCGACCGGCAGATCCCGGACTCGGCCTTCCAGCCGCACCTCTCGACCGCCGGGTATCGCTGGCTGCGCAACGATTCAGCCCCGCCGAAGCGCCGGGCGCTGGTGTGGAACGCGCTGTGGCTGCCGCCGGGCTTTCACATGGCGACGCAGGTCTCGCAGAGCATGCCGGGGGCGCTCGGGTCGGTGGAGCACCTGGTGTATACCGACGGCCTGGCGTCGGTGTCGGTGTTCGTCGCCCGGCACGCGCAGCGGGCCGGGCAGCACCCCGCGGTAGAATCGGCGCACATGGGCGCCTCCTACGTGTTCTCGACATTCGTCGACGGCCACCGCGTCACCGCGGTGGGCGAGGCGCCGGCGCGCACCGTGCGCTCCATTGCCGACTCGGTGCGGGCGCAGCCCGCCTCGTACTCGACAACGCTGCCGGGCGGCCCCTTCGCCCATGCGGCGCCGCCGTGAGCGCCCCCTCCCTGCAGCTGATCTACCGGCGCGACTGCCTGCTCTGTGACGAGATGCTGGCGGCGCTGCGCGAGTTCGGCGAGCGCGTCGCGCTGCCGCCGCTCGAGCAGCTCGACGTTGACAGCGACCCGGAGCTGCAGCACCTCTACGGGCTGCAGGTGCCGGTGCTGCTGCTCGGCGGGGAAGTGGTGTGCCGGTTCCGCTTCAACGGTGCGGCGCTCGAGCAGCGCCTGACCCGCGCCTGAGCGCACTGCCGCAGGTCCCCTGGCGGGCGCCTACGCGGGGCTTATCCCCGGTCGGTGAGCAGGTATAATCCGCCCGCCGCAGACAATCTGGCGCGGCGGAGAACGCGACCCGGATTTCATGCGGCTCATACGTAATTTTTGCATCATTGCGCACGTCGATCACGGCAAGTCCACCCTGGCCGATCGATTCATTCAGCTGTGCCGCGGCCTCGAGGCCCGCGAGATGCAGGCCCAGGTGCTCGACTCCATGGACCTTGAGCGCGAGCGGGGCATCACCATCAAGGCGCAGAGCGTCACGCTCTATTACGACGCCCCCGATGGACAGCGCTACCAGCTCAACATGATCGACACCCCGGGGCACGTCGATTTCTCCTACGAGGTGTCCCGATCGCTGGCCGCCTGCGACGGCGCGCTGCTCGTGGTGGACGCCTCGCAGGGCGTCGAGGCGCAAAGCGTCGCGAACTGCTACACCGCGATCGAGCAGGGGCTGGAGGTGGTGCCGGTCATCAACAAGATCGACCTGCCCTCGGCGGACCCCGAGCGCGTGGTGCACGAGATCGAGGAGATCATCGGCATCGATGCCCACGAGGCGCTGCGCGTGAGCGCCAAGACGGGCGAGGGCGTCGAGGCGCTGCTCGAGGCGCTGATCCGGCGCATACCGGCGCCGCGCGGGGACCCCGAGGCGCCCCTGCAGGCGCTGATCATCGACTCGTGGTTCGACAACTACGTCGGGGTGGTCTCGCTGGTGCGCGTGGTCAACGGCCGCCTTGCCTCGGGCGAGAAGATCCGCGTGGTATCGACCGGGCGTGCGCACACCGTCGATCGGCTCGGGCGCTTCACGCCGAAGCCCGTGGTGGAGCAGAGCCTCGCGACGGGCGATGTGGGCTTCATCGTCGCCGGCATCAGGGAGATCGACGGCGCGCCGGTCGGCGACACCATCACGCTCGAGAACCGGCCGGCCGCCGAGGCGCTGCCGGGGTTCCGGCAGATCAAGCCGCGGGTGTTCGCCGGGCTCTTCCCGGTGAACTCCGAGGATTACGAGAGCTTTCGCGACGCGCTCGCGAAGCTCAGACTCAACGACTCGGCGCTGCACTACGAGCCGGAGGTCTCCGGCGCGCTCGGATTCGGCTTCCGCTGCGGCTTTCTCGGCCTGCTGCACATGGATATCGTGCAGGAGCGGCTCGAGCGCGAGTATCACCTCGATCTGGTCACGAGCGCCCCCACGGTGGTGTATGAGGTGGCGCGCACCGACGGGACGATCGAGTACATCGACAACCCCGCGAAGCTGCCGCCGCAAAATGAGATCGACGAGATCCGCGAGCCGATCATCACGGCCAACATCCTGGTGCCGCCCGATCATGTCGGGGCGGTGCTGAAGCTGTGCACCGACAAGCGCGGCGTGCAGAAGAAGATGCTCTACCTCGGCACCCAGGTCTCGCTGCAGTACGCGCTGCCGCTCGCCGAGGTGGTGCTCGATTTCTTCGACCGGCTGAAATCGGTGAGCCGCGGCTACGCCTCCTTCGATTATGAGTTCTCGCACTTTCAGGCCGCCCCGCTGGTGAAGCTCGACGTGCTGATCAACGGCGAGCGGGTGGATGCGCTCTCGATCATCGTGCATCGCGACGGCGCCTATCAGCGCGGCCGGGAGCTCGTCGACAAGATGCATGAGCTCATTCCGCGGCAGATGTTCGAGGTCGCCGTCCAGGCGGCGATCGGCAGCGCGATCATTGCGCGCGCCACGGTCAAGGCGCTGCGCAAGAACGTGCTCGCCAAGTGCTACGGCGGCGACGTGAGCCGCAAGCGCAAGCTGTTAGAGAAGCAAAAAGAAGGCAAGAAGCGCATGAAACAGCTGGGTCGGGTCGAGATTCCCCAGGAGGCGTTCCTCGCCGTGCTCAAAGTGGGCCGCAAGTAGCGTGACGCCGCGCATTCCCGTGCTCACTTCCCCTCACTTGCGGGCTCAGCGCCCGCGCAGGCGGCCAGGGGCCGCCGCCTCCCGCCTCAATCTGTCGATGGAGTCGCCATGCATTCTTTCTTGATGCAGCTGATCGTCGTCCTCTCGTGGCTCGCGATCCCGGTGGGGCTCGTGTGCGTGATCGATGACTGGCTGATCAAGCCGCGCCGCGCGCTCGCCGCCGAGCCTCTCCGGGAGCCCCCGTTCGTCACCTGGTGCTACCGCGTGCTGCCGGTGCTGCTGGTGGCGGCGGTGCTGCGCATCTTCGCCGCCGAGGCGGTCAACTTCAGCGCCGTGCTGGTGCTCATCTGCGCGGTGACGGGCATCGTCTGGTTGATCGATGTCACGTTGCTCGCCAAACGGCGCGCCGCGGCCGCGCGGGCCGCGGGCCGTGACCCGGCCGAGCAGCTCGAGCCCACCACGGTCGATTACGCGCGCAGCTTCTTCCCCGTGGCCCTCGCGGTGCTGCTGGTGCGCGCCTTCCTGTTCGAGCCGTTCCGCATCCCCTCCGACTCGATGATGCCGACGCTGCTCGATGGGGATTTCATCGTGGTGGAGAAGTTCGCCTACGGGCTGCGCCTGCCGGTCACGCACACGAAGATCCTCGATACCGGCGAGCCGCACCGGGGCGATGTGGCGGTGTTCCGCTATCCGCTGAACCCCCGCGAGGATTACATCAAGCGCGTGGTGGGGCTGCCCGGGGACCACGTGGTGGTGCGCGACGACCGGCTGATCATCAACGGCAGGAAGATCCCGCTCACCATCACCGGCACCTACAACGATGGCTGCTACCGCAACATGCAGCTCGGCACCGAGGACCTCGACTCGCACGTGCACCAGGTGCTGCTGTGCCCGGTGCCGCTGGAGGTCACCCGCAACCCGCTGCCGACCTGCCCGCGCTCGGATGCGCAAGGCTACATCTGCGGCGGCCCGGCGCCGGCGGACGCGCTGCCGCTCTACGAGGAGAAAGTGGTCGAGATGAACGTCCCGCCACGAAACTATGTCATGATTGGCGACAATCGCGACAACAGCGACGACAGTCGGGTGTGGGGCTTCGTGCCCGAGCGCAACCTCGTCGGCCGAGCGACCTACATTTGGTTCAATTGGGACATCGATCGTAAAGGGGGACCGATCTGGAGCCGGATCGGCATGAAGATCAAGTAGCGGAGGGCGTAGCGATGCGTCGAGAACGCGGGATCACAATGATCGGCTGGCTCGTGCTGCTGATACCCTGGGCCATCTGTCTTTACGCCGGCATGCGCCTCGCGCCGGTGTACCTGAATTACATGAAGGTATCGCACACGCTCGATGAGGTGCACAGGCAGTTCCAGGGCGGCGGGGCGAGCGTCTTCAAGATTCAGACGGCCATCTCGCGCCATTTCGAGATCGACGAGGTGAACTATCCGAGCGTGCAGGACATCACCATCCGCCGCGCCAGCGCCGGCTGGCGGGTGCAGGCGGCCTACTACGATAACGCGCCGCTCTTCGCCGGGATCTCCCTGCAGCTGAAGTTCGACAAAACCGTCACCGTGAACGGCGGTGGATAATCCGCACTGGCCCGAGAGCTGGCTGCGCACGCGGCTCGATTACACGCCCCGTGACGCGGTGCTGTTCCGCGCGGCACTGACCCACCGCAGCGCCGCCGGGGCGAACAACGAGCGGCTTGAGTTCCTCGGGGACGCCGTGGTCAACCTCGCGGTGGCGCGCCACCTGTACGAGCGCTTCCCGCTGGCCACCGAGGGGGACCTCAGCCGGCTGCGCGCCCGGGTGGTCAGCACCGAGCCGCTCGCCGAGGTGGCCTCAGAGCTCGGACTCGGGGAAGTGCTGCAGCTCGGTCCCGGGGAACTCAAAAGCGGTGGCTTTCGCCGCCAGTCGATTCTCGCCGATGCCTTCGAGGCGCTCTGCGGCGCGCTGCTGCTCGATGCCGGGCTCGGGGCCGCCGAGGCGCTCATCCTGCGCTGCCTCGCCCCGCGCGTCGCGGCGCTGCCCCCGCCCGAGACGCTGAAGGATCCCAAGACGCGCCTGCAGGAGCACCTGCAATCGCGCGCGCTGGCGCTGCCGGTCTACACGGTCGAGCGTATCGATGGCGAGCCGCACACGCAGACCTTCGAGGTCCGCTGTGCGGTGCAGGCCCTGGGGTTGACCTCGCAGGGGCGCGGCTCGAGCCGCCGCCGCGCCGAGCAGCAGGCCGCCGAGCGCATCCTCACGCTGATCGAGGCAAGCGCCGATGAGCGCCAGCGCTGATTCCACCACGCCCAGGCTGCACTGCGGGTTTGCCGCGCTCATCGGCCGCCCGAACGTGGGCAAGTCGACGCTGCTCAATGCCCTGGTGGGCACCAAGCTCAGCATCGTCACGCCGCGCCCGCAGACGACCCGGCACCGCATCCTGGGGCTGGTGCAGCGGCCCGATGCGCAGATCGCCTTCGTCGACACGCCGGGTCTGCATCGCCAGGCGCGGCGCGCGCTGAACAAGGCGATGAACCGCACGGCCTCGGCCGCGCTCGCCGACGCCGACGTGGTGGTGCTGGTGGTCGAGGCGCTGAAGTGGACCGGCGAGGACGCGCTGGCGCTCGAGCGCATCGCGCGCACCGGGCGGCCCGCGATCGCTGCGGTGAACAAGGTCGACCGGGTGCACCCGCGCGAGCGGCTGCTGCCGTACCTGGCCGTGCTCGGCGCGCGCCACCCGTTCATCGCGCTGGTGCCGGTCTCGGCCCTGAAATCCGACGGTCTCGACGGGCTGATCACGGTGATCGCTGCCGAGCTGCCGCTGTCCCCGCCGCTGTTCTCGCGCGACGCCCTGACCGACCGGGGCATTGCCTTTCGCATCGCCGAGACCGTGCGCGAGAAGCTGACCCTCGAGCTGAACCAGGAGCTGCCGTATGGCATCGCCGTAGACATCGAGCGGATGGTGGAGGACGAGGGACAGCTGGTCGTGGATGCGGCGATCTGGGTCGACCGCGAGGGCCAGAAGCCGATCGTGATCGGCGCGGGCGGGGAGCGGCTGAAGCGCGTCGGAAGCTCTGCGCGGCGCACGCTCAATGCGCTGCTCGGGCGGCGCCTGCACCTGCGGCTGTGGGTCAAGGTGCGGGAGAACTGGGCCGACAGCGCCCGCGCGCTGAAGGACCTGGGCGTCGACTCATGAGCGCGCCGGCGCGCCGGGTGCAGCTCGCGCCGGCCTATCTGCTGCATCACCGCCCGTACCGTGAGACCGGCCGGATCCTCGAGGTGCTGGTGCGCGAGCACGGGCGGCTGACGCTCTTCGCGCGCGGCGTGAGCGGCCCGAAGTCCCGCCTCGCCGCGGTGCTGCAGCCGTTCCAGCCCCTGCTGCTCACCTTCACCCTGGGTCGCGAGGCCGGCCAGCTCACCGGCGCGGAGTGCGCCGGGCGCACCGAGGCGCTGCCCGCCGCGAGCGTCATGAGCGCCTTCTACCTCAATGAGCTGCTGCTGAGGCTCACCCAGCGGCACGATGCAGCCCCGGAGCTGTTTGACGCCTACGGCGCCGCCCTCGCGCGCCTGCGTCAGGGCGGCGAGCTCGAGGCGGCGCTGCGCCTGTTCGAGCTCGAGCTGCTGACCGGCGTCGGCTACGGGCTCGACCTCGCCGCGGAGGCCGGCGGGCGGCCGATCGAGCCTGAGGGCTTTTACCGTTTCCGGGCTGCCCAGGGGCTCTGCCGTGTCGCACTCGACGAGCCGGGTGCGCTCTCGGGCCGCTCGCTGCGGGCGCTTGAGCGCGCGGACCTCGCCGCGGAACGCACCCGCGCCGATGCGCGCGTGCTGCTCGCGGCGGCGCTCGCGGAATGCCTCGAGGGCCGGGAGCTCGCCACGCGGCGGGTGGCGCGGGCGCTGCAGCGGGGGTCGCATCCGGGACCCCGCTACGGGAAAATGAGCGACTGAGTCCCCTCAGGGGCGGCAACGCGCGGAGGCCACCGTGTCCCATCCCCCGATCGCTCTGGGCGTCAACATTGATCACATCGCGACGCTGCGTCAGGCGCGCCGCGGCCGCGACCCCGACCCCGTGCACGCGGCGCTCGAGGCGCAGATGGCCGGGGCCGACGGCATCACGCTGCATCTGCGCGAGGACCGGCGGCACATCCAGGATGCCGACGTGCGCATTCTGCGCACGCTGCTGGCGACCCCTATGAACCTCGAGATGGCCGTCACCGCCGAGATGCTCGACATCGCCTGCGAGGTGCGTCCGGCGCACTGCTGCCTCGTGCCGGAGAAGCGTCAGGAGCTGACGACCGAGGGCGGGCTCGATGTCGCCGGCCAGGGCGCGCGGGTGGGCGCTGCCGTCGAGCGGCTCACCCAACACGGCGTGCGCGCAGCGCTGTTCATCGACCCGGAGCCGGCGCAGATCGAGGCGAGCGCGCGCCTCGGGGCGCCGGCGATCGAGCTGCACACCGGGGCGTACGCCGAGGCACGCGGCACCGAGCAGGCCCGGGAGCTCGACCGGCTGCGCAGCGGCGCGCACCTGGCGACGCGGCTCGGCCTCGAGGTGCATGCCGGCCACGGCCTCGACTACCACAACGTGCAGCCGGTGGCCGCGATCGCGGGGATCGTCGAGCTCAACATCGGGCACGCCATCATCGCACGCGCCGTCTTCCACGGGCTGCCCGAGGCGGTGCGGCAGATGCGCGCGCTGCTGGCCGCCGCGCGCGCATGATCTTCGGCATCGGCGTCGATGTGCTCAAGGCCGAGCGGATCGAGGGGGTGCTCGAGCGCCGCGGTGAGCGGTTCATCGAGCGGCTGCTGATGCCGCAGGAGCTGGCGCAGTTCGCGCGCACGCAGCGCCCGAAGCGCTTTCTCGCCATGCGCTTCGCGGCCAAAGAGGCGATCGTCAAGGCGATGGGCACGGGGTTCGCCAACGGGGTATGGATCCGCGATGTCGGGGTGGTGGACAACCGCCTCGGCAAGCCCGAGGTCGTCTACTCCGAGCGCGGCGAGCGGGTGCGGCGCGCCCTCGGCATCGGCGAGGGGCACGTCACGCTCGCCGACGAGGCGGGGCTGGTCGTGGCGGTGGCGGTGCTGCTGAGGGCACAGTAAACAACTCGCGGCTGAAGTCGCGAGTGTTATGGTGAAGCATGAACTGTCTGGTATTCGACATCGAAACCGTCCCCGACGTGGCGCTCGGCCGGCGGCTCTACGGGCTCGAGGGCCTCGCCGACGCCGCGGTGGCGAAGGCCATGTTCGCGCTGCGCCGCCAGGACTCGGGCGGGGAGTTCCTCTCGCACGAGCAGCATCGGGTGGTGGCCATCGCCTGCGTGCTGCGCAGCGCCGATGCGCTGAAGGTGTGGAGCCTCGGCGATGAGCGCTCGAGCGAGCGTGAGCTCATCGAGCGCTTCTTCGATGGCATCGAGCGCTTCTCGCCGGATCTGGTGTCGTGGAACGGCTCGGGGTTCGACCTGCCGGTGCTCACCTACCGGGCGCTCGCCGCCGGGGTGCAGGCGAGCCGCTTCTGGGAGACGGGGGACTCGGAGCCGGCGTTCCGCTACAACAACTACCTCAGCCGCTTCCACTGGCGGCACGTCGATCTGATGGACGTGCTCTCGGGCTTCCAGGGGCGCGGGCGCGTCTCGCTCGAGCGCATGGCGCAGCTGCTCGGCCTGCCGGGCAAGCTCGGCTTCTCCGGCGCGCAGGTCTGGGAGGCCTTTCAGGCCGGGAACATCGCGGGCATCCGCCGCTACTGCGAGACCGACGTGCTCAACACCTATCTGGTCTACCTGCGCTTCGAGCTGCTGCGCGGGCGGCTGACCCGCGCGGCGCACCAGGCCGAGCTCGAGCGCTTGCGCGCGCTGCTGCGCGCCGGCGAGGGGCCGCATTTCGCGCAGTTTCTGCACGCCTGGGAAGGGGCACAATGAGTCCTGCCGCGGCGGCGCGCAACCCACCCGGCCCCGAGGAGTGCGCCCGCGTCGTCGCGCTGACGCACGAGGGCGAGGGCATTGTGCGCGAGGGCAAGACGGTATTCGTCCCCGGTGCGCTGCCGGGCGAGACGGTGCGCTTCGTGCGCTCACGCCGGCATCGCCGGCACGATGAAGGGCGGTTGCTCGAGGTGCTCGAGCCGGCCGCCGCGCGCGTGGCGCCGCGCTGCGCGCACTTCGGGGTGTGCGGGGGCTGCGCGCTGCAGCACCTCACGGGCGAGGCGCAGCTCGCCTTGAAGCAGACCGAGCTCGCCGACAACCTCGAGCGGCTCGCGCGGGTGGCCGTGCCGCGTTGGCTCGAGCCGCTTGCCGGTCCCGCGTGGGGCTATCGGCGGCGCGCGCGGCTCGGCGTCAAATACGTCGCCAAGAAGGGCAAGGTGGTCGTCGGCTTTCGTGAGCGCAGCGCGCCCTATGTCGCCGACGTACAGCGGTGCGATGTGCTGAGCGCGCCGGTCGGCGATTGGGTTGCGCCGCTCGGGGAGCTCATCGGCACCCTCGGGATCCGCCAGCAGCTGCCTCAGATCGAGGTGGCCGTGGCCGACAATGCCACCGCGCTCGTGCTGCGCGTGCTCGCGCCGCCGTCTGCTGCCGACCGCGAGCGGCTGCGCGCCTTCGCCGCGCGCCATGGGGCGCGCCTGTACCTGCAGCCGGGCGGCCTGGAGACGATCGAGCCGCTCGATGCAGGCGCGCAGGCCGAGCCGCTGCGCTACGCGCTGCCCGAGTTCGGCGTGACGCTGGAGTTCCTGCCGAGCGATTTCGTGCAGATCAACGGCGAGATCAACCGCGCGCTGGTGGCGCGCGCGGTGGCGCTGCTCGCGCCGGGGCCGCACGATGCGGTGCTCGATCTGTATTGCGGGCTGGGCAACTTCACGCTGCCGCTGGCGCGCTCGGGCGCGAAGGTCGTTGGCGTGGAAGGCGAGGCGGGACTCATCGAGCGCGCGCGTGGCAACGCCGCGCACAACGGCATCGCCAATGTCGAGTTCCACGTCGGGGACCTGTCCCGGCCTGCCGATCCGCACACCTCCTGGCTGCGCGGTCCCTACAGCCACGTGCTGCTCGATCCGCCCCGGGTCGGCGCGCGCGAGGTGCTCGCGGCGGTGGCAGCCCTGCGCCCGCGGCGCGTGCTGTACGTCGCCTGCCATCCCGGCAGTCTCGCCCGCGATCTCGGCGTGCTGGTCCATGAGCACGGCTTTGTGCTCGAGGCCGCCGGGGTCATCGACATGTTTCCGCATACCGCGCACGTGGAGTCGATGGCGCTGCTCAGCGGCCCGGGAGATGCACGGACATGACGCTCGGCCCGCTGATGATCGATCTGACGGGACCGGCCCTCCAGGGCGCCGAGCGCGAGATGCTCGAGCATCCCCTGGTGGGCGGCGTGATTCTCTTTTCCCGCAACTACACCGACCCGGCGCAGCTCACCGCGCTGGTCGCGGCGATCCACGCGGCGCGCAGCCCGCCGCTGCTGGTCGCGGTCGATCACGAGGGTGGGCGGGTGCAGCGCTTCCGCGAGGGATTCTCCGCGCTGCCCTCGGCGCGGCGCATCGGCCGGGAGTTCGATCTGGCCGAGAAAAGCGGGCTCGCGCTTGCACGGGAGATGGGCTGGCTCATGGCCGCGGAGCTCGGCGCCTGCGGCGTCGATCTGTCGTTCGCCCCGTGCGTGGACATCGATCACGGCGTGAGCTTCATCACCGATCGGGCGTTTCACAGCCGGCCGCAGGCGGTGAGCCATCTCGCGAGCGCCTATATCCAGGGCATGCGCGAGGCGGGCATGGCCGCCACCGCCAAGCATTTCCCGGGGCATGGCGCCGTGACGGCCGATTCGCACGCCACGCTGCCGGTCGACCGCCGCGAGCTGGCGGACCTCGACGGCGATCTGATGCCGTACCGGCGGCTCATCCCGAACGGGCTCCCGGCGGTGATGGTCGGGCATCTGCTCTTTCCGGCGGTCGATGCGAGGCCAGCGAGCTTCTCGCCCCGTTGGGTCGGACAGGTGCTGCGCGGCGAGCTGCGTTTCCAGGGTGCGGTGTTCACCGATGACCTCTCGATGGGTGGCGCCGTGGCGTGTGGGGACATCGTGACGCGTGCGCAGCAGGCACTCGCGGCCGGCTGCGACATGTTGCCGGTGTGCAATGCGCGCGCCGCGGTGGAAACGTTGCTGCATGCGTTGAATGCGGCACCGGCGCCGGCCTCTGGAGTGCGTCTGGCGCGGCTGCACGGGCGTGAGCGGCAGACGCCCGAGGCGCTGCGCGCCTCGCAGCGCTGGCGCGATGCGCAGAATCGTGTCGCGGCCTGCGCAGCAGTGCCGATGCTCGATCTCGACGCTGGGGACCGGTAGCGGCGCATCGCTCTGCAGTGCATGCGCGGGCGGCGCGGGTGACAAGTGTCACTCGGGGCCGGTGACGCATCCCACTGGGCGGTCGTATCGGCCGAGGGGATGATGCGTCCCGCCCACGAGCCCCGCCGCAGAGGACGGGGTTCGGCGAGGGCCGAATTTACCTGGACCGGACGCTGCCGTAGAATGTGCTCATCGTCGTGCCACGCGTTGGGTTCCGACCGGTCGGGGGGAGGGAAACTACAGTGGGGATGGTCGGTCAGCGTGGATTCGGACAATAACAACGAACTGCTGGCGCAGCTGAAGATCGATCGCGGCCAACGCGAGTCGGTGCATGCGCCGCGCGGTCTGTGGGTCGCGCTCGCCGTCGTGGCGGTGCTCGCGGTGCTGGCCGCGGGGGCGTACTTCTTCCTGGTGCGCGAGCGGGCGATTGCTGTCAAGACCGCGACCGCCATGGCCCCCTCGTCGCTCTCGGCGCCCGCGGCGGTGCTGCAGGCGAGCGGCTACGTCACCGCCGAGCGCGAAGCGACGGTGTCCGCGCAGATCGCCGGCATGCTGACCAACGTGTACTTCCAGGAAGGCGAGTATGTGCACCGCGGGCAGGTGCTGGCGCGCCTGGACGACAGCGCCACGCTTGCCGCCCTGCGCCAGGCACAGGCGCAGCAGCAGGCCGCCGAAGCGCTGCTGCAGCAGTACCGGGTGCAGTGGGCCGAGGCGCGGCGCGACCTGGCGCGCGATGAGGCGCTCATCGGCCAACACCTGGTGTCGGTGCAGGCGCTGCAGCAGGCCCAGACGCAGTCCGCCTCGCTTGCCGCCCAGGTCCTCTCCCAGCGCCGCCAGGTGGCGGTGGCGCGCGCGACCGTGCAGGCCGCGCAGGTGCAGGAGGACTACACGGTGGTGCGCGCGCCCTTCAGCGGGGTGGTGGTCGACAAGGCGGCGCAGATGGGTGAGATGATCTCGCCGTTCTTCGGCGGCGGCGGCTTCACGCAGACCGGCATCGCGACCATCGTCGACATGAGTTCCCTCGAGGTCGATGTGGACGTCAACGAGGCATACATCGATCGTGTGCACGCCGGCCAGCCGGCGGTGGCGGTGCTGGATGCGTATCCGAACTGGCGCATTCCGGCGCGCGTCATCGCCATCGTGCCGACGGCCAACAAGAGCAAGGCGACGGTGCGGGTGCGCGTGGCGCTCGAGAGCAAGGACCCGCGCATCCTGCCGCAGATGGGGGTGCGCGTGTCGTTCCTGCAGCGTGCGAGCGCCGGGGCCGCGGCGCACTCGAGTGTGCCGGCGGGCATGGTGTGGGTGCCGGCCTCGAGCGTGGCACATCGCGGCGGCCACGCCGTGGTGTTCGCCGTCAAGAACGGACGGGCCGAGGCGCGGGCCGTGACTCTCGGTCCGGTCCGCTCGGATCTGAGGGCCGTGGGCGGAATCGCCGCCGGCAGCGCCGTGGTGCGCGCGCCGCCGGCGGATCTCGCCGACGGCGATCGTGTGAGCATCGGGAAGGAGTGAGGCGTATGAGCGCATTGGTCGAGATCCGCTCCCTGAGCAAGGTGTATCAGCGGGGCCGGCAGCGCATCGAGGTGCTGCATCACATCAACCTCGATGTCGCGCAGGGCGAGTTCGTGGCGCTGATGGGCCCCTCGGGCTCGGGCAAAACGACGCTGCTGAACCTCATCGGCGGGCTCGACACGCCCACCGAGGGCACGCTGTCGGTCGCCGGCGAGCGCATCGATGAGCTCGGGCAGGGGGCGCTCGCGCGCTGGCGCGCCGCGCACGTCGGGTTCGTGTTCCAGTTCTACAACCTGCTGCCAATGCTCTCGGCGCAGCGCAACGTGGAGCTGCCGCTGCTACTGACGAAGCTCAAGGGCAGCGAGCGCCGGCGCAACGCGAGCGTCGCGCTGCAGCTGGTCGGGCTCGCCGACCGCGCCACGCACAAGCCCGGAGAGCTCTCCGGAGGACAGCAGCAGCGCGTGGCGATCGCGCGGGCCATCGTGTCCGATCCGACGCTGCTGGTGTGCGATGAGCCGACCGGCGACCTCGACCGCCAGTCGGCCGAGGAGGTGCTGTCTCTCCTGCAGCAGCTCAATCGTGCGCACGGCAAGACCATCGTCATGGTCACGCACGATCCGAAGGCCGCCGAGCACGCCGGCCGGATCCTGCACCTCGACAAGGGAACGCTGGTCGAGAGCGAGCAGGCGGCGGCGTGAAATTCCTGCACCTGGTGTGGGCCGCGCTCACGCGCCGCAAGGTGCGCACCAGCCTCACGCTGCTGTCGGTCGTGGTGGCGTTCGTGCTGTTCGGCCTGCTGGAGTCGGTGAACAGCGTGTTCACCATGGCCGGCCACACCCTCGGGGGGGCGCACCGGCTGATCACGATCTCGCGGATGGGCCTGTTCACGCCCATGCCGATGAGCCTGCAGGCGCAGATCCGCGCGGTGCCAGGAGTCGAGCAGGTCAGCCGCTACAGCTTCTTCGGCGGAACGTATCAGAACCCGAAGAACGCGATCGGCTCTCTGTTCGCCGTGCAACGCAATTTCTTCGACCTGTATCCGGAGTTCAAGATCGCCCCCGCGGCGCTGCGTGCCTTCGACGCCACCCAGACCGGGGCGATCGTCGGGGCGGCGCTGGCGAAGAAGTATCACTGGAAGGTGGGTGATCAGATTCCGATCAAGGCGATGATCTTCCCGCGCAAGGGCGGCTCATATACCTGGACCTTCGATCTGGTGGGAATCTATCGGGCGCGCACGACCTTCGAGGAGCAGGACTTTCTCTTCCGTTGGCGCTACTTCGATCAAGCCCGGGCGTTCGGCAAGGGCACGGTAGGTCTTTACGTCGAGAAGATCGTCCACCCCCGTCAGGCGGGCGGCATCGCCGCCGCGATCGATGCGCTGTCGGCCAATTCCGATCACGAAACCAAGACCCAGAGCGACAGCGCTTTCGCGGTGGATTTTCTCAGTCAGTTCGTGGATCTCGGCCTGATCGTGCACGCGATCATGGGAGCGGTGTTCTTCACCTTGATGCTGCTGACGGGCAACACCATGGCGCAGGCGGTGCGCGAGCGCACGCCGGAACTCGCGGTACTGAAGACGCTCGGCTTTGCCAATCGCGTGGTGGTCTTGCTCGTGCTCGCCGAGTCGGTGCTGCTGGTGATCCTCGGCGGCGCGCTCGGCCTGCTGCTCGCCGCCGGCGTGGTGCACATCCTGCAGGCCCAGATGGGCACGCAGTTCCCCATGATGCCGGTGGGCGCGGGAATCTGGCTGCGCGGCATCGTGGTGATGGCGCTGATCGGGCTGGCGGTCGGGGCGTTGCCCGCGCGCCGCGGCATGCGACTGCGCATCGTGGATGCCCTCGCGGGGCGCTGAGGGAGGGGCCTGTGCTGAAGAAATTCCTGTTCGGGCTCGCCGTCGCCCTGGCCGTGGCGTTCGGGCTCGCAGCAGCCATTGCCTTACCCTGGGCCGCAATTGCGGGGGTCGTGCTGCTGCTTGCGCTGTGGCTCGGCTTGACGCGCCTCGGGCGGCTGACCGGCTCGATCACCGCCTCGGGGATGTCGACGCTGCCGCAGCGCTGGGCAGGTGCCTCGGTGGTGGTCGTGGGCATCGCGGGCGTCGTCGGCGTGCTGGTGGCGCTGCTCGCCATGGCGAGCGGTTATCAGGCGACCTTCCGTGCCACCGGTAGCGAGCAGCGCGCCATCGTACTGCGCGCCGGTGCGATCAGCGAAAGCACCTCGCAGCTGGGTCAGCAGAGTGTCATGCTCATCGGGCAGGAGCCGCAGGTGGCGCGCGATGCCGAGGGCCGCCCGCTCGCCTCCCCGGAGGTGGTGGTGGCGAGTTCAGCCACCAAGCGCGGCTCGGGCCGGCCGGGCACGCTCACGATCCGCGGCGTGGGACCTGAGGTCTGGGCGGTGCGCCCCCGGGTGAAGATCCTCGCCGGCCGCCCCTTCCGGCCAGGCCTGCGCGAGCTCATCGCCGGCAAGAACGCGGTGCTCGAATTCACGCACTCCTCGGTCGGCTCGACCATCAAGATCAACGGTCAGCCCTGGAAGGTGGTCGGGGAATTTACCCACGGCGGCGAGCATGATTCTGAGTTGTGGGGGGACGTCAACCTGATCTCACAGGCGTTTCATCGCGGCAGCAACGTGCAGTCGGTGACGGTGCGGCTGAGCAATCCGAAGGCGTTCGAGGCGTTCAAGGCGGCGCTCGCGAGCGATCCGCGCCTGAAGGTGCGCGCGCAGACCACCGCTGCCTACTACGCCGCTCAGTCGAGGGGCATGACTCACATCATCACCATCCTCGCCACCGTGGTGGCGAGCATCATGGCCATCGGCGCGGTTGCCGGCGCGCTGAACAGCATGTACGCGGCGGTCGCGGCGCGCACCCGGGAGGTGGCGACGCTGCGGGCCATCGGGTTCCGCGGCGGGGTCGTGATCTTCTCCATCCTCGCCGAGACGGTGCTGCTCGCGCTCGCCGGCGGCCTCATCGGGG
Source organism: Pseudomonadota bacterium (assembly GCA_021787615.1). Classification (GTDB taxonomy): domain Bacteria; phylum Pseudomonadota; class Gammaproteobacteria; order Steroidobacterales; family Steroidobacteraceae; genus 13-2-20CM-66-19. Next base: position 1,701 of record JAJYLP010000051.1, on the reverse strand, counting down.
CGCTCACCGCCTGGGTGCTGTTCCGTCACTTCACCGCCTCGACCCTGGGGCCGAATTTCAGCGCGGTGATCTTCCAGTTCCGAATCACACCGGCTCTGATCGGCGAAGGTCTGAAATGGTCGATCGCCATCGGTTTCCTCGGCGGTTTATTTCCGGCGCTGCGTGCCGCGCGCCAGTCGGTCACGGACGGACTGCGCGAGCTGTAGAGATTGCGGGGCGGCCGTGAGGTTCCTCCACCTGGTGTGGGCGGGGCTGATACGCCGCAAGGCGCGAGTGACGCTGACGGCCGTGTCGGTGGGCGCGGCCTTCCTGCTCTTTGGGCTCCTCGCCTCGGTCAACGATGCGTTCAAGTCGGTTGGAGAGAATGCGGCGGCGGCGCATCGGCTGGTCACCCTGGCCCGCAGCGGCTACGCGGCCGGCCTTCCGGTCGGCCTGTACGGGACAATCCAGGCGGTGCCCGGCGTGCGGGCCGCGAGTTATGTCAGTGGGTTCTTTGGCACGTACCAGACTGTGCAGCATCCGGTCGGCGGCGAGGCGATCGGACCGGGCTACTTCCGGGTATTCCCCCAGTACACCGTGGCCCCCGCCGCGGTGCGCGCGTACCGGAACACGCAAATGGCGGTCCTTGCGGGCCGTAGGATGGCCCGGCGCTATCACTGGACGGTAGGGCAGCAGATCCCGATTCGCGCTCCGGGCTTTCTGCGGCGCAACGGCTCGGAGGTGTGGACGTTCCGGATCGCCGGCATCTACACCTCCAAGCCCCGCGCCATGGAAAACGCGATCATCATGCACTGGCGCTATCTCGATCTCGGCCGCGGCACGCACCGGGGGCGGGTGGATGCGTTTCTCGAGCGCATCGCGCACACCCGCCAGGCCGCCCTCATCGGGCAGCGCATCGATGCGCTGTCGGCGAACTCCAGCCATGAGACCAAGACGCAGCTCTCGAGCGCTCTCGCGGCGCGCACGGTCCGGCAGGTGGCCGATCTCGGCCTCATCGTGTACGGCATCATGGGGGCGGTGTTCTTCACTCTGGTGCTGCTGACCGGCAATGCCATGGCCTATGCGGTGCGCGAACGCACGCCGGAGTGGGCGATCATGAAGACCGTCGGATTCTCCAGCCGGGCGATTCTCGCGGTCGTGCTCGGCGAATCGGTCCTGGTGCTCGCTGTCGGTGCGCTCGCTGGGCTGCTTCTCGCCCATGTCGTGGTGGTCGGCGTGAACCTGCTGCCCGGGCCGCATGTGCCGCTTGCGCCCGTGGCGGAGCGGATCTGGGCGCAGGGACTCGCCCTGGCGGTGCTGGTTGGCCTCGTGGCGGGCGCGCTGCCGGCTGTGCGCGCCGCGCGCCAGTCGGTCACGGACGGATTGCGCAACCTGTAGGCCGCTCGAGCGCGTGAGATTCCTGCACCTCATCGGGGCTGGAATGACGAGGCGCACGGGGCGAACAGTGCTCACGCTGATCGCGGTGGCGGCCGCATTCGCGCTGTTTGGGCTGCTGCGGACGCTCGATGACGCCTTCGCGGCCGTCGCGCACAGGATCCGCGCCGCTCATCGGCTTGTCACTGTCTCGAGCTCGCGGGGGCAGGGCCTGCCGCTCAGACTGTGCGGGCAAATCGTGCACGTGCCGGGTGTGCAGCGCGTGACGTTCAACGCGTCGCTCTGTGCAACCTGGCAGCGACCCGACAATTGGGTGGGCGGATTTGC
>JAJYLP010000148.1 GCA_021787615.1 Pseudomonadota bacterium | reverse complement strand
CTGTGATCGCAGAGAATTTCAGCAAGAAACGAACTCGTTCAGAGCTAATAGCGGATCCTTTCTTCCGGCTGGTCGTCTGATCGGCCCGCCGCCTTGCGTAACCGACTGGCAGTATAGCATGAATCAACGACAAATAACAAATTACGAATGACCAAGTAACTGAAACCGGCGGGAGCCGTTTGACGTGATAGTTAGTAGAAGGAGGAGATGAGAGCAGATGGTCAAGTCGCAGTGGCAGACAACACCTTCGAGATCCGCCGCGCTCGCAGAGCGTCGACCTCGCAGGTCTTTATCAGATTTCCTCAATAGCTTGCCGTCGAGAAAACGGACTTACTTGGTGTGGATCGCGGTGGGGACGCTGCTGCTCTGGGCCGTCGGGTGCAGTTCTGCGCCCACTCCTTCGGCGACATCGCCAGGAACGGCAGGAGCGCCTTCCGTGACGGAGGCGGCGCCTTCCGTGACGGCGGTCGCACCAACCGTCATTGCGCCGACGACTATCGCGCCTATGTCTGCGCCGGCGACATCCGCGAGCCCAGGCGGAGCACCAACCATAGCGGCGGCATCGCCTAGCGCGGCGCCGAGCAAGACGGCCGCAGCGGGCGCTCCGGCGAATGCGGGCGACTGGACAATGTACCACTACGACAGTACGCGGACAGGTTACGTACCGGATATGCCGGACCCGACGCACCTGGCGATCGCCTGGAACACGCCGTTGGACGGCGCCGTCTATGCCGAACCATTGGTCATCGGCGGGCATGTGATCGTCGCGACCGAGGGAGATTCGGTATATTCGCTCGATGCGCAGACGGGCAAAATCCTGTGGCGCACGAACCTGGGGCAACCGGCGACGCGCGCCGAGCTGCCTTGTGGGGATATCAACCCTCTCGGCATTACCGGCACGCCGATTTACGACCCGGCAACAGGGCTCGTCTTTCTCGTGGCCGAGGTGACAGGACCGGCGCACTTTTTGGCCGGAATCGACGCGGCCACGGGACAGGTGCGAGTCAAGCGGTCGGCGGACCTGCCGGGAATGGAACCCGCTCCGTACCAACAGCGCGCGGCCCTCGCACTCGGACAAGGCATGGTGTATCTCGCGTACGGGGGCTTGTACGGCGATTGCGGCAATTATCGCGGCACGGTAATCGGCTCGCGAACGGATGGAAGCGGGCCGCTCTTCTCGTTCCAGGTGCCAACGCCGCGTGAAGGCGGAATCTGGGCGCCGCCGGGACCCGCGATCGACGGCGCAGGCAACCTCTTTGTCTCGGTCGGCAACGGCGCAGAGATCACCGGCAGTTGGGACCACAGCGACTCGGTGTTGCGGCTTTCGCCGACACTCCAGCTTGAAGACGGTTTCGCTCCTGACCAATGGAGGCAGGACAATGTCACGGATGCCGACCTCGGCTCGCTCGGTCCCGTTCTGCTCCCCGGCGGATTTGTCTTTATCATGGGCAAAGCGGGAATCGGGTATGTGCTGCACGCGAACGCACTCGGGGGCGTGGGCGGCCAGGTGTCGACCCAGTCGATCTGCCATGCTTATGGCGGCGCGGCGGTCGTCGGCTCAACCGTGTTCGTGCCCTGCACAGAAGGAGTGCAGCAGATTCAGATTGGAGCTAACGGGAGCTTGAATGTCGGTTGGCAAGCGCGCGGAATAACTGGGTCGCCGGTGGTCGGCGGGCACACGGTCTATACCTTGGACCGGAGCGGCACGCTCTACGCCTTGGATGCGGCAAGCGGGCGAGTGCGCGCCCAGGTGGGCGTAGGCGAGGTCACGCGGTTTGCGACGCCGGCATTGTCGCAGGAACGCGTGTTCGTCGGGACGACGACGGGAGTTGTCGCGGTGAATGGCAGCTAAAGGGCGGCCCCCCTCACCCTACCCTCTCCCCCATCGAGAAAAGACCTCGATGAGGGAGAAGGGCTGGAAACCAAATGATGGAGATGTTTATTAGGGACGATGGGGAGCATCCGCCGTGACCGGCCTGACATCCATTGAGCGAGTGGCTGGATGCAAAAATCCCAGGACGACGGTGAGGAGATAGCAGAGGCCGATCGCGGCGAGGACGAGGCGAATATCGAACCACTCGAGAACATAGCCGCCGAGGAGCACGCCGAGTGGGATGGCGACGTACGCGCCCGCGGTAATCGCGCCAAAAACGCGGCCGCGCAGCTCAATGGGGACACGTTCGTACTCGATGGTGCTGATGATCGGATTAAGCGGGCCTGCGGCCAGCCCGGAAATCGACTGGGCGGCGAGGATGATGGGGAGAAAGGGGAAGAGCGCTAGCACCCACAGATGCAACGCGACGAGCGCAAAGCCGCTAAAGAAGATCGCGCGGCGCGAAAAGTGGTGGCCAAAGGCAGCGAACAAAATCGCGCCGACCAGCGCACCGCCGCCGCTGGCGCCGATGATGAGGCCCAGATCCACGGCACTGCCAAAGAACTGCTGCGCGTAAACCGGGTAGATAACACCGCCAAGCGGGGCGTCCAGAAAGTTCGTGACCAGGACAATACCGACAATGGCGAGAATGAGCGGCTCGCGTAGGATGAATCCCAGGCCGAGCTTTAATTCATCCAGATACCGGCTCGGTAGCAGAGCCGCCTTCGGCACTCGTTGAGCCGGTACGGCGAACAGGACGATGACGGCAGAGACGAGGAAACTAATCGCGTCGAGCCAGAGCACCTTGCTCGTGCCGATAAAAGCGATCAGGACACCCGCCAACGGCGCGCCCACCAGGCGGGAGCCACGCTCCACCGATTGAATCCCCGCGCTCGCCCGTTCCAGGCTCATTCCGGCGAGGTGGGCCAGATCAGGGATCAGCGCTTCGCGCGCGGTCGTGCCGGGAGCGTCGAGCAGGTTCCCCAGGAAAACGAGAACAAGCAATTGCCAGAATTGAAGGCCGATGGTCGCGTAAAGGAGCGGGATTAGGCTAAAGGCACCGGCGCTGGCGATATCCGCGCCGATGCTCATCCGCTTGAAGCCGAGCCGGTCCACAATAGTCCCACCAAAGAATCCTGCGACCACGGCGGCCAAGGCGCTGAAAAATCCCGTGATGCCCGTCTGCGCAGCACTGCCCGTCGTCTGCAAAACAAACCAGGGGATGGCGACGAAGGCGAGCACATTGCCGACCATCGAGATCGCGTTGGCGGTAAAGAGCGCCCAAATGGCCAAAACGGAACCCCGGTTCGTCGGGGTGCCGCTCATCTCAAGGATTGGCACGGACGCCCAAGACTCGATAGTTTTCTCTTGCGACGACGACGTGCAGCTGCGCCAAATCGGTAATACTCTCGAATCGAACGAGGAGCGCGGGGTGCCCCTCGAAGTCGATCTCTTGCTGCAGCAACGTGCGAACGCGCGGATGTTTGCGCCAAAAGGCTTGACCTTCGGCCAAGTTCAATGCCAGAAAATCGAGTTCTTCGTAAGAGGAATTGCCACAAGCTTCGCACTTGACGTAGACGCCCCGCCGCTCGCGCAGGCGTGCGGGCACCCATGGCGGCATCTGCAAATGGAGCGGAGTGGCATGGCCGCAGGACCTGCACTGAACGGTGCCGGTGGCGAGCGCGGGACGCAGGTAGCCGTCCATCCAGGACATGAACCGGCGCAGGCTGGCCTTGTAACCCTTGACGCCGTCCAAGAAAGGCATGCGCATGGTTTGCGCGAAAAAGATGTCCGGTTCCCAGGAGCATTTTGGACAATGCAGCTCAAAGGCGCCTGTACCGTCCGGCAATTTCCCGCAGAGGCGCTGCTGGCCGCATTCCGCACACCAGATGCGTGTCTGTTGCCACTCTAGGCTATCTGCCCCGATCAGGCCATACGTCGCGGCCGTCTCGCGCAAGTCCGTCGTCAGAATGCGGTGCAAGGCCAGCTTGCCCCGCTTCAAGCGCGCCTCGACCGCGCCTTCGGTGACGCCGAGCCGCGCCGCGATCTCCGCCTGCGGAGATTCGAGGATGTACTTTTGAACAAGCGCCTCACGTGTGTCAGAGGGCAGGAGGGCGAGCGCGCGATCGAGCAGTTCCGCCAATTCCTCCCACTCTAGCTCGATTTCCAGGTCTACCCGAGGATCGGGCAGCGCCTCCAACGCAAATCTCACCTCCTCGTCCCCTTCAGCCGAGCGGGCGAGGTTCTGTGTGTGCTCGCGCCGCCAGCGCAAGCACACGTTGCGGGCAATCGCAGATAACCACCGCGAACGGCCGGAGGCATCTCTCAGTTTTTGGCGGTGGCGCCAGGCCTCGATGAGCGTCTCTTGCGCCAGGTCTTGTGCCAGCTCACGATCTTTCGTCCAGTATGCGCATAGATTCACGAGCCTGGCCCGCTCTTCTGGCAGCACCGGTTCCCAGAGGCTTGCTTCAGCCCCGACATGCTCTTCCAAACGACTTGGCCTCCTCATAAACCTTCAGCATTATATACCCATATATCGCTCGCGGCGGCCGAAATCCTACGCGTTTTCCGCGGGTGGCGGCATTTGTCCGGAATTCGCTCATGCGGGGAATCTTCATGCCTCCATGACGCCAAGTACAAAGGTCCGTTAGGGTATTTACAATAATTTTGCAACCGCTTCACTGTGCGTTTATGGGTGGAGGCGAGAATAGTGACCAAAGGGGGTCTCTATGCGGAAAATCGTTCTATCCAGCGTTTATGTGATCGTGCTTGGATTGCTCGCGGCGTGTTCGGGTTCCATTCCCATTGCCACACGTGCGCCCGCGCCGACAACTCTCGCTACAGCCACTCCAACAACTGCTGCCTCGACCACAACTGCAACGGCCGCACCGACGAATGCTCCTACGAACACGCCGCAAGTCACGGCGTCGAGTTCGCCTGTTTCCTCGCCGACCGGGTCCACCTCTAACAGCCTCTTGAGTTCCAAGATCAAGCACGTAGTCGTCATCATGCAAGAGAACCGCTCCTTCGATCAGTATTTCGGCACATACCCGGGCGCGGACGGCATCCCAATGCAGAACGGCGCGCCGACGGTCTGCGTGCCCGATCCCGCGACGAAACAATGTGTCAAGCCGTTCCACGATCCGAACGACAAGAACTATGGTGGGCCGCACGGCGCCCCGAATGCGACCGCGGATGTCGACGGCGGCAAGATGGACGGCTTTATCCGCCAAGAAGAGCTGGGGCGCCAGGCCGCCTGCAAGAATTCGCTGAATCCTGCATGCTCGCAAACCCAGGGCGAGCCGGACGTGATGGGCTGGCACGACGCGCGCGAAATTCCGAACTATTGGACATATGCGGAGAATTTC
>JAJYLP010000050.1 GCA_021787615.1 Pseudomonadota bacterium | reverse complement strand
GGCGAACACAGCGCGTGAGCCGCTCGTATCTCTCGGCCGAAACAAGCCCGGCGCCTTCATCTGGTCAAGCACGCCGTTACGCTCCAAATTCGCCCAGGCCGCCTTGAACATCCGCTCGCAACCGATTGCGCCGAGCACCTGCAATATGCCCGGCAGATGGACGATACGGCAAGCAACCCGTTGAAACTTCAAGTGTCCACATGGGGCGTCTCTGCTCGGATGCCTTCCCAGAATTGGGATTTGACCGCCCATGTGTCAATCTTGCCGGGATGCGCGGGAGCACGGTAATTTTGTGTTGCTTCCGTTCACTCGAGGAGGACCTTATGAGCCGGCACGAGAGAAGTCTGACACGAGGGGCGATATTTCTGCTCTTCGGATGCACGCTAGCAATGTCCGCATGCGCCCGAGATGCGAAGCGTGGCGCGACACCACCAGGTCACAACGCCGAATCAGCGGCCGCCAGGAAGGCCATGATCGAGCATAAAGGCATCTGGAAATGGGTCGTCCCGCCGGTGAAGATGAATGGTATGTTCGACGATCATGATCCAATCGGGCTTGTTGCGGGCAAGCTGATTCCTGCTGACTGTGCATTCAACTGGACCGACCCGGATACTCACAAACTGTACTGCTTCACTACGGCGACCTCGCTGGTTTACTTCCTCAATTCGCCGCAGAAGTACTTGGCGGAGGCGGATAGGAACTGGCGCGCCTTGAAAGGCAACGCCAGCAAAGCGCGCTAGGACTGCACCTCATGCAGCGGGCTTCCCGCAGGCGGGCCAGCGGCTCGCCACAGATCCTGTCCTCAAAGCGCCCGGGCTGCACGGTGATCAATTTCACAAACCCGGTGAAAGGGATGCAGAGTCTGCCACGCTCAATACACTCGTCGGCGGAACAGCCAGCCGGCGGCGAACAGGCTCACCGCGGCGATGGCCGCCATTGCGGCATATTCGGGGATGAACGCGCTGGTTGTCGAGCCTTCGAGGAAGACACCACGAACAATGATGAGAATGTGCCGCATCGGATTGAGCCAGGTGAGCTTCCGGATGACCGTCGGCATGTTGGCGATCGGGGTGGCAAAGCCGGAGAGGATGATGGAGGGCACCATGAAGAGGAATGCCCCGAGCAGCGCCTGCTGCTGAGTCACGGCGATTGAAGAAATCATCAGACCAATCCCGATCACAGACGCTACGAAGAGCAACACTCCAAAATAGAGGGCGAACAGGCTTCCGCGCAGCGGCACGTCGAACCAAAGCACTGCGGCGAGAATGATGACCGACGCCTCGACCGTGCCGATCAACAGGCCGGGCAGGCCTTTGCCGATGAGGATCTCACCCTGCGTGAAGGGTGTGACGAGAAGCTGATCGAACGTGCCGGCCTCGCGCTCGCGAGCTACGGACAGCCCTACCACCATCAGCGTGACAACCTGCGTCAGCACCGCGAGGATTCCGGGCACAATGAACCACTGGGATCTGAGCGTCGGATTGTATTGGGCGCGTACGTCAAGAACGGCTGGCGCAGGGGGATCGCCATGCGATTGCATCCATCGCAGGCTGAAACTCGTAATGATGGAGTTGGCGTACCCGAGAATGATGAGAGCCGTGTTCGAGTCGCGGCCATCGACGATGAGCTGCACCGGCGCGGGTCGGTGCGTGAGGAGATCCCGGGTAAAACGGCGGTCTATGGACAGCACAAGGTCCACTTTGCGCGAGTCGATCAGCGGGTCGATCTGGCGAGCGCTCTTCGGCGAGGCGACCTGCTCGAAGATACGCGATCCCAGGAATTGGGCGACGAGATCGCGCGAGGCTTGGCTGTGATCCTGGTCATAGACCGCAATCGGTACACGGTTGAGATCGAACGTCGCTGCGTAGCCGAACACGATCAGCTGCAGCAGCGGCGGAACGACCAGGACCATTCGGCTCTTGGGATCCTTCAGGACCGCAAGCAGCTCCTTGACGATGAGCGCGAATATGGCTCGCCACATGTGCTTCAGTCCAGACGCTTGCGTGCGCCGAGGCGTGCGGCGCCCAGGAATATGGAAGCCATGATCAAAAGGGCGAGGGCGTTCGGCACGATTACGGACCAGACGTCGCCGGCGAGAAACTCGCTCTGCAGGATCGCCACGAAATAGCGGGCCGCAACGATATGCGTGATCAGCCGGATCGCCCAGGGCATGCTGCGGATGTCGAATACGAATCCTGATAAGATGAATGCGGGCAGGAAAGTCACGATGACGGCGATCTGCCCGGCGACGAACTGGTTGCGCGCGACACTCGAGATGAGAAGGCCCATTCCCAGGGCGGCGAGCAGGAACAGGGCCGCTGCCGCGGTCAACACCAGGAGCGACCCGCGGAACGGCACTCCGAACAGCGTTACGGCCAGCACGAGCGTCGCGAGCATGCCGCCCATCCCGAGCACGAAGTACGGCAAAAGCTTCGCAAGCAGGATCTCGCGAATGCTCGCGCGCGTCACCATCAGCGCCTCTAGCGTGCCACGCTCCCACTCTCGGGCGATGACCAGGGCGGTGAGCAGCGCCCCGGTGAGTGTCATGACGATGGCAATCAGACCCGGTACCAGGTAATCCCGGCTACTCACGGCGGGATTGAAGCGGATGCGCGGCTGCACCTCAATAGGTAGCCCGGCGCGCGTTCCCAGCACGCGGCTGCGCGCAGAGAGCCAAGTCGCCCAAGTCTGCTGCAGGTAGCCCTCAATGAGACGGGCGGTATTCGCATCGACCCCGTTGACGATTACCCCGATCGGCGCATCACCCCGCGAGGAGAGCTGGCGTGCGAAGTCGGCGCGCAGCCAGATGATGCCGCTGACCTCGCGCGCATCGAAAGCGCGATCGGCAGCCTGAATCGTATTGAACGTCTCAGTCGTGAAATAGGGTGTGCCGCCAAGTTCGGACACGAAGCTCTGGGTGACCGCATCCGGCTGCTCGATGACCAGCGCGAGGGGGACGTGGTGCGGATCGAGCGTGACGCCGTAGCCAAAGATGACGAGCAGAATGGCTGGTAGCAGAAACGCGATTGCGAGCGCCGAAGGGTCGCGCACGATCTGCAGCGCCTCCTTGCGCAGCAGTCCCGCGAGGCGCTCGACGGAGGCTCTCATGCGGCCTTCGGCTCTGCGGCCGCCTCCAGAAGAGCGATGAAGGCATCTTCCATCGTCGGTTGCGGATGCTGCGCAGTTCGGGCACGCTCCTTCAGACTCTCCGGGTCACCCGCGGCGAGCACTCTACCTTGCGCCAGCACCGCAAGGCGGTCGCAATACTCGGCCTCCTCCATGAAGTGCGTGGTCACCAGCACCGTGACGCCGGATTCCGCGAGCGCGTTGATACGACGCCAGAATTCCCGCCGCGCGAGCGGATCGACACCCGAGGTGGGCTCATCGAGAAAGAGGATCTCCGGTTCGTGCATCAGGGCGCAGGCGAGCGCCAGTCTCTGCTTATAGCCGAGCGGCAGATCCCGGCTGACCGCATCGGCGTGCGCGCCGAGCACGAATTCCTCGAGCGCCCAGGCAATGCGTGCGCGGCGATGCGCATCGCGCAGGCGGTAGGCGCTTGCGAAGAAGTGCAGGTTCTCGGCGACCGACAGGTCGCCGTAGAGCGAGAACCTCTGTGCCATGTAGCCGATACGGCCACGCGCGGAGGCGGCTGCGTGGCGCAGATCGTACCCGGCCACGCGCAGAGTGCCGTCCGAGACCGGCAGCAGACCGCAGAGCATCCGGAAGGTCGTCGACTTGCCCGCTCCGTTCGCGCCCAGCAGGCCGAAGATCTCGCCGCGGTGCACCTCGAACGAAATGGCGTCTACGGCAATGAAATCTCCGAACCGGCGCGTCAGCCGGTCGGCGAAGATGACCGGCCCCTCGGACGCGGATTCTCCTTGCCGTTCAGGTGGGCGGGTGTCGCGCACGCCGCCTATTGCCGGGATCTTGTCGCGTGCGACGGCCTGGGCTGGAGGTGGGGAAGATGCGGGAGTCGACTTGATCTCTGCGACGAAGCTGTCTTCGAAGCGGGGTGGTACGGCGACAATGCGCAGCGGCGTCCCTCGTGGCGGCAGCGCCTCAGGTAAGGGTTGCGCACCAGGCTCGATTACGATCCGCACGAATGCTCCCTGGATGGTGGCGTCAAGCACCCCTGGTGTGCAGGCCAGCTGCTCCTGGAGCTGCCGCTTGCTGATGGCCGCGGCCGAAACGTGAAAGCTGCGCCCGCTGCTTCTCGCGGCAAAGCTGACCGGGTCGGCGGCGGCAACGAGATGTCCCTCATGCAGCAGCAGCACCCTCTGACAGCGTTCGGCCTCATCCAGGTAGGACGTGCTGAGCACGACCGTCATCTGTTCCGTGCGGACCAGATGTTCGATGATCGCCCAGAGCTCGCGCCGCGAGACGGGGTCGACGCCGACGGTCGGCTCATCGAGCAGCAGCAGTTCGGGTATGCGCACCAGCGTACAAGCGAGACCCAGCTTCTGCTTCATGCCGCCCGAAAGCCGGCCCGCGAGCCGCCCCAGGAACGGTCCAAGCCCCGTCATGTGCAGCAGCTCGCCGCCGCGCGCCTGCCGTTCCGCCGCTGGAACGTTCTGCACTCTCGCGTACAGATCCAGGTTCTCGCGTACGGTGAGGTCTTCGTACAGACCGAATCGCTGCGGCATGTAGCCGATGCGCGCCCGGGCTTCATCGGGATTGCGCGCCACGTCGATACCGAGCACCTCAATGCGGCCGCTCTGCACTTTCAGTAGTCCCGCTGCAAGCCGCATGAGCGTGGTTTTTCCCGCGCCATCAGGACCGATCACGCCTGTTACGGTGCCGCGCGCCGCATCTGCCGTGACCTCTTTGAGGGCGGCGGCGGTCCGCCCCGCGCTGACGAACTCGTGGGAAACCTTCTCGAGCCGCAGTGCAGCGGGCGATTCACCCTCCGCGGGCATGCGTCTCTCCGCATGAGGGTGTGGTGGCAGGGATGCCACCGGCTGCCTCGGCATGACGAGTGAGCTCGATAGTCACGGTCGCCGGCATGCCGAGGCGTAGCTCGCCGCGGGAATCGCACGCGTAGATTCGAACTTGATAGACAAGCTGCGTTCGCAGCGTCGGGGTCTCGACGGTTCTGGGCGTGAATTCCGCTGTTGGCGAGATATAACCGACCCAGCCGCGGTAGCGGCGTCCTGGGAAGCTGTCTGTCGTGATCCGTGCCGGCATGCCCAACGCGAGCTTGCCGAGAACCGTCTCCGGCGCGTAGGCACGCACCCACAGCGGCGAGGTCAGCGCGATGGTGTACACGGGCGTGCTCGGCGAAGCCATGTCGCCGGGCTCGAGAATGCGGTCCTCGATCGTGCCATCGGCCGGGGCGTAGAGACTCGTGTCGGTCAGCTCGCGCGCAGCGAGCGCCTGCGCGGCAATGGCGGCATGGTAGGCGCTGCGCGCCGCAAGGATGTCTTCGTGCCGCGGTCCGACGACTGCAAGCCTGTATGCCTGCAGTGCGGCTCGATAGTTCGCGCGCGCGGAGCGCAGCCCGGCCTGCGCATCATCGCGATCCTGTATCGAGGCGATACCTTGCGGCATGAGCTTGAGCGTACGCGCGTAATTGGTCTTTGCATTCTGATAAATCGCTCGCAACCCCTCCATGGTCGCGCGGGCTTGTGCGATCTGTTGCGGGCGGGAGCCGTGCATCAGACTGAGCAATACCGCCTTGAGGTTCGCCGCCTTGTGCTTCGCCTCGGCGAGGCGGGCGATGTAGCGTGTGTCGTCGATTCGGGCGATGAGCTCGCCCTTGCGCACCGAAGAACCTTCGGTCACAAACATCTGGGAAACCGGACCAGAGTCGTTGAATGCCGGATGCACTTCCCAGATGTCCACGTTGCCATAGAGAGTCAGAGTGTTTGCGGCGCTCGCGGGGCGCAGCCACCAGTACATCAGACCGCCGGCAAGACCCAAGAGAACGACGGCCGCGACAAGGAGGCGACGTTTTTTCAAGGGCGTTTCTCTCGTTCAGGCCGGCCCGGGTAAGCGGTTCGCGCCGCGCACGAGCGTGGACACAATCCCGAGTTGTTCCACCAACCGCCGCCAAGTGCGACGAGTAGCTGCGCGCTGTCGGCATAGCGCTGTGCCGTTGCGCGCGCGTAGCCGAGTCGCGCCTGCTGATAAGCCCGCTCGGCATCCAGTAGCTGCAGTACGTTGCTGCGGCCGGCCGCGTAGCTCACCCGCTGCAATTCGAGGGAGGTTCTGGCGGTGTCGAGCGCCTCATGTTCGGCAGCGGCCAGCTCGGCGTCATTGCCGAGCGCGCGCAACGTGTCGGTGACCTGTCCAAATGCCGTCAGAACTGTCTGACGATAGAGGGCGAGGGAAGCTTTGAGCGCATCAATTGACCCACGTCGCTCGGCGCGCAGCGCGCCGCCGTGAAAGACCGGTGCCGTCAGCGCGCCGAGGGCGGCCCAGACACCGCTCGAGGAGCTGAACAGCGCCTCGGGCCGCAATGCAGCGGTGGCAAGCGAAGCGGATAACACAATGCTCGGGTACATCCGAGCCGTCGCGATGCCGACCTGCGCACTGCGCACGTGAACCTGCTGCTCAGCCGCCAGGATATCCGGCCGCTGGCGGACGAGCGCGGACGGGAGGCTGAGCGGTAGCGCGCTCGGGAGATGGAAGTCCGCCATGCGGAAAGCGGGCGCACGCCATTGGCCCGGCGCCTTGCCGGCGAGTATCGCAAGTGCGTCCTCGGAAATGGCCTCCTGCTGACGCAGCGATGGCAGCAGCGCGCGGTCGTTGGCGAGCTGTGTCTGTGCCGCGAGGACGTCAGTACGAGGTGCACGGCCGACGTCAAATTTCCGTCTCACGAGGGCGAGGTTGCGTTCGTCATCGGAGACGATCCGCGTGAGCGCATCGATCTGCAGGCGAAGCCTCGCCAGATTCAATGCCTCCTCGACCGCATTGCCGGTAATGGCAAGGTATGCAGCGGCCAGCTGATCGCGCTCGAGTTCTGCGCCCGCTTGGCGTGCTTCTACGCCCCGCCGGCTCACTCCGAATACATCCGGTGAGTAACTGACCGTCGGCCCAAGAGAGTACAGGTTGAACGTAGGCAGTCCGTGTGCACCCGGCAGGACCCCGAGCAGCCCGAGTGCAAACGCCGGGCCCTTCTGGCGCTCAGCCGTCGCGCCGATGTCCAACTGGGGAAAGTAGGCGCCGCGCTCTGCGAGCACGGTCTGCTGCGCCTGCGCGAGAGTCGCGCGTGCGGCCGCGAGCGTCGGGTTGTCAGCGAGCGCTTCACGCAGAACGCGATCAAGCGCGCGAGAGTGAAAGAGCTCCCACCACTGTGCGGGAATCGTGCGGCCGATAACCAGATGTTGTGGAGGTTCACCGTGACCCGGGGCAAGCCTCGGGGCGTTTTGCGCGCTCGCGTAAGCGGCTGCGGTCGGCGAAGGCGGGCGCGCGAAGCGAGGTCCCACGGCGCACCCGGACAGCGCCAATGCGGACGCAAAAAGGACCGGTGGAGCGCCACTTGCAATGCGCAGAATTCTTTGCGTTGCGGGTGCCTTTGACCGATCTTGGACCGTATGCGCGATATATGGCATAGCTCCACGTCGCGAGACGCATGGCGCAATGCCTAGGCCACCTCAGCTCGCCACTCATGCATGATCCGGCCCGTCTGAGTACAATGAAATAGGTAGAGCTCGCGGAACCTTTCGCGATTCGAAAGGCGTTCACGAACATGGCCGGGGACTTATCTCAGGCGTAGCGCTGCGCGCACCGGCCTCAAGGGTGTGCATTCGAGCGGCGGACTATCCGACCCTCGAGGCGAGTGGCCTCTGCCACGGTGTTATAGATCGTTCCGTACTTGCGCACGTTCTGATGCAGCAATTCAAGTTTGTGATTGTCCGCATCCGTATCGACAACCAGCTCATCGGTGAGCGATGCTATCTTGGGCGGATTGTCTTGTCGCACGCCGTGGAGAGACACCTCAACGCCGAGAATCACGAGCTTGAGCGCTACTCGCTCGATGTTCTTGATCGTGCAAGCGACAACGGCCGCGAGGAGCAGTTCCGCCGGATTGAAGGCATCCAGACGCCCTTTGGGGTCGGTATCAAGACCCAACCGTGCCGCCTTGCACGTGGCTTCGCTGCCGTGTGCGTCGAGGCGACGGGCGGTGATGCGGTATTCCAGCATGAGCCCTCTGCGATCAGACGGCCTCCGGCACGAGCAAGACAGGCTCTCGATCCTGCGGCATGTTCGAGAGCTCCTCGTCCATCCGCCGGGCGTAGATCTCGATGAGATTACCGTCCGGGTCTTCGAGCCACAGTTCATGCAGCGGGGTTCCCTTCTAAGTCGTCCGCGGCGCTTCACGACGGACGCACCGAAGTCGCGGGCCCGACGATAGACGTCGATCACGGCCGCTTTGTCCCCGACGTCGATGCCGAGATGAAAGCGCGTGTCGTGATGCAAGGCCTTGCCATCGCAGGCGAGCAGAACGAAGTTGAGATGAAGCTCATCACGGACAAATGTGGCATATCGATGCGTCCACTCCCTGGGTCATGTCGCGAGAAGCCAGGCATAGAATCGCGCGCTGCGCGGCAATTGTGCGACGCGGATGCTGGTGTGGAATTCCCGGGATTACGGCCCTGCGGGTAGATCGAGCAGCGTCGCCAGGATCTCCATGCGCGCACGAATCTGGTCCCGGGCGCTGCGGAAACGTTGTCGCAATTCCTCGGGAGAGAGAGCCGGGTCCGGCGAGGCGGGGTCGGGGATGGGCCAGTGCAGCCGGCGGGTCCCACCGGCAAGAACCGGGCAGACTTCATCGGCGCAGAGCGTGACGACCAGATCCAGCTGCGCGGTATCGATCTCGTCCACGGACTTCGACCGGTGGCCCGTAATGTCGATGCCGACCTCCCGCATCGCCTCAATGGCGTACGGGTTAACCTTGGTGGGTTGCGACCCGGCGCTCAGCACCTCCACACGACCGCCGAGGAGGTTCCGCGCAAGCCCCTCGGCCATCTGGCTGCGGGCGGAGTTCGCGACGCACAGAAAGAGAATCCTTCGGGTCATGCTCGCTCTCGTCCACCTGGGTGCACGCTGGGACTGGCTTGACCGGAGGCACTGCATGGCGGCGTACCGGATCGCTCATACCAGCCTTTGGTGCGGTTGACGATCCGCACGACCGAGAGCATTACGGGTACCTCGACTAGCACGCCGACGACCGTTGCGAGGGCGGCCCCAGAACCGATACCGAACACGCTGATCGCAGTGGCCACCGCGAGCTCGAAGAAATTGCTTGCGCCGATCAGTGCGGAGGGCGCGGCGACGCAATGCGCTTCCCCCAGGGCCCGATTGAGGAGATAGGCGAGTCCGGCATTGAAATAGACCTGGATGAGGATGGGGACGGCCAGCAGAACGATCACCAGCGGCTGGGCGACGATCTGCTTGCCTTGAAACGCGAACAGCACCACCAGTGTCCCGAGCAACGCCACGAGCGTAACCGGCTGCAGGACTGTAAGAAGGCGGCGAAGGGCTTGCTCGCCACCCCGGGCCAGCAGGTGGCGCCGGACGGCTTGCGCGATCACGACCGGAATGACGATATAGAGGGCGACCGACAGCAGCAGGGTCTGCCACGGGACCGTGATCGCGGCGAGACCGAGCAGCAGCGCGACGATGGGGGCAAATGTGAAAATCATCAGCACGTCGTTCAGCGCGACTTGTGAGAGGGTGAAGTGCGGCTCGCCGTTAGAGAGCTGGCTCCACACGAATACCATCGCCGTACAGGGTGCGGCGGAGAGAATGACGAGCCCGGCGATATAAGAGTCGATCTGCCCGGCTGGCAGGACGGAGCGGAACAGGTGCCCGATGAAGATCCACCCGAGCAGCGCCATCGAGAAGGGCTTGATCGCCCAATTGACGAACAGCGTCACCCCTATCCCGCGCCAGTGATCCTTCACCCGGTGCAGTTCGCCGAAGTCGATCTTGACCAGCATCGGCACGATCATCAGCCAGATAAGTACTGCTACCGGCAGGTTGACCTGGGCGATCTGCGCTGCGGCAATGAGCTGAAAAAGTCCGGGCATCAGCTTGCCCAACGCAATGCCGGCGGCGATGCACAGAGCCACCCAGAGCGTCAGATAGCGTTCGAATCGGGACAATTGAGGTCTCCTACCGCGCGCTTCGCTCAGAACGGACGTTCGCGAGACTCGGAGCTTTGCCGGAGCCGCAGCACGCTGACTTGACTGCCGTTAACGGTCGGGCCGCATCGTGGCCGTACACGGTGCTCTCAGCGCTCGTCAGGAACGTCTCCCAGAGCACGCCCTGGGGGTCCGCGATCCAGCTCTTCTCGCTCTCGGCATAGCAGCACGTGCTACTGCCTTCCTCGAGTACGGGCCGCTCGCAGCGCTTCAAGCGGGCATACACCTCCTGCAGCTCCGAGTGATCCTCGACCTGAATACCCAGGTGCTCTATGCCTGGGGTCGCCCCACGCTGGCTGATCGCAAAGTTCACCTGTGGGTCCTGCAGCATCCATTTGGCGTAGTCGCGCTTGAGCACAGTGGGCTCGGCCGCAAACAGAGCAGAATAAAAGCGAGCCGACGTCGCCAGGTTCTCGACGGCGACGTGGACATGCAGTCGTTTCATTCGGCACTCCTCATCTAACGGGTCGTCTGCCGGCTCGCGCGGTGAGCGTTCACGCTGTGCTCGGGTCCCGGGCACTTCAATACGCACACCTCGCAGGGCAGCGATTTCTGTCCCGGACCGCAGGATACCGCATTTAATTTCATGCTTTCAATGATATCGAAATGGGTGCAATGCGCAAGCGCGGGGCGCGGTCGGGATCCTCACCGCGCCTCGAACGACGCTCCGCGGCCGCGATGAGCGATCTACCTATTGTCGAGGCGGCCCCATTGAGCCATATAGCCGGCGGTGTTCTCGATCCGCGCCACGTCTCTTGAGCGACAGCGAGAGATCCCGGTTCGCTCGGCGAAGTGCCGCCCGATGTCCCTTGCGAGGGCGGTTTGTGCGGGCCTTTGTTGTGGCCCGCTGATGGTCGGGTGCGCTGCGCTCACGCGCCGCCCGGCGCCGCCCCCTCAGTACTCAATCGTTCGCCCGGCAGGGTTTCCGCCGGGCATCCGATGGTCCGGCGAGATGACCGAGCAGGAATTTCAGCACTGGGCGGCCTCGCACTTGGCCGCGATTGAGCGCTCGGCCGGTGGTGCCCCTGTCAACGTCCTGGTGTTATCCGGCGGGGGTGGCGCCGGCGCGTTCGGTGCCGGGGTGCTCTCGGGATGGAACCGGCTCGGCACCCGGCCGCGCTTCCAGATCGTCACGGGCGTCAGCGTTGGCGCGCTCATCGCGCCATTCGCGTTTCTGGGAGCACAATGGGCCCCTCAACTTTCCATCGCCTTCCAGGGCGAGAAGGGTCCGTCGCTGCTAAAGCGACGGATCTTCGGCTGGCTTGCCGCACTCTTGGGCTGGAGCGTTTTCCGCGGTGCACCACTCAGAGCGCTCGTCGACCGCAATGTGACGCCGGCTCTGTTACGTGCTGTGGCAGCACGGGCCGCGAGCGGCCGCCTATTGCTCGTTGCCACGACCGACCTCGACAGCGGTGACATCACCGTCTGGAATATGGGCGCGATCGCTGCACAGGGAGGTCTACCGGCATTGAGGCTCTTTCGCCAGGTGCTGATCGCGTCCGCAAGCATTCCTGGAGTCTTCCCACCGGTCTTCATCCCCGTAAGAGCCGCGCACGAAATCTTCGACGAGATGCACGTCGACGGGTCGGCGAGCTCTGCGTTTTTGTTCGCGCCGGGAATCGTCTCGATTCTTCCGCAGGACCTAGAGCCGCTGCACGGTGGCACCATCTACCTCGTCATCAATGGCCACCTGCGCATGCGACGGAAAACCACACCGAATCGCACGGCCGCGATCCTGTTGCGCAGTGCCGACACGGAGCTCGCCAGCGACTCACGAGCGCGCGTCAAGCTCGTCTATTCGTTTGCCCTGCGCCAGGCCATGAAGCTGCGGGTGACGGAAATTCCCTCGAGCTATCGGCTGGGCGGATTCACAACCGCGCTCGAGGCGGCCAAGATGAAGGCTCTGTTCGCCTATGGCGAGCGCTGCGCTACGGAACGGCGGGTCTGGGGTGATGCGCTCACCGTTCTTAGTAGAGTGGCCAGCCAGCGCTCCGGCTCGCCACACAAGGCTCCCCAGTGTCCCGTCCGGCCAATCGACGGCGACTGACGGACCCGCTCAACAAGGCCCTTCACTGTCGTGCTTCTCGTTCGCCTGGCTGCGCCGGCGCACGATGGACTTCACTCGGTTCGATCGCGCGCAGCCCGGTTGCGGGCTGACGATACTTTGATATCATTGCAAGCATGAAATCAAAGGAGGCCATCTCCGCGCTCAGCGCTCTCGCCTCGGAGGCACGCTTGGCGATATTTCGACTGCTGGTGAAACGCGGGCCGGCCGGCTACACGCCCACAGAACTCACCCGACGGCTCGGTGTGCCCGCGCCAACCCTGTCATTTCATCTGAGAGAGCTGGTCAATGTCGGCCTTGTCGCAAGCCGCCGCGAGGGTCGCAACCTGCACTACCGCGCTCAGCTCGAGCGCATGGAGTCCGTGCTGGATTTTCTGACCGAGAATTGCTGTTCTCTCGCCGACGAGGCCTGTGGGCCCGACTGCCAACCGCTCCCCACCACGACTCTGGCGGCGGATGCGACGAAGCGAAGGAAGCGCGCCTAGAGTTCATCCCGGCGCTCAGCTGCGCATTGCCGAATCTTGCTTACGTCGGATTCCGTGTACAACGTTCTGTTTCTATGCACTGGAAATTCCGCGCGCAGCATCCTTGCCGAGGCGTATCTCAACCACCGCGGTCGGGGCAAATTCCACGCTTACAGCGCCGGCAGTCATCCCACCGGCAACGTGGATCCGATAGTTCTCGAGCTGCTGCAGCGCTGCGGAATATCAGTGAGCGGATTACGCAGCAAGAGCTGGGACGAGTTTTCCGGGCCGGCCGCCCCGCGGCTCGATTTCGTATTCACGGTCTGTGATCGCGCCGCGGGCGAAGTATGTCCGGTCTGGCCAGGTCAGCCGGTGACAGGACACTGGGGGGTGCCCGACCCAGCGGCCATTCAGGGCGATGCGCGCAACAAGGAGCGAGCTGTCGAGGAGGCGTTCAGGATTCTCGAGCGTCGCATCGATCTTTTCATGTGCCTGCCGATCGGCAGCCTAGACCGGCTGTCGTTGCGCGAGCGCGTCCGAGAGATCGGGCAGCGCTGAGACGAGACCGAGGAAGATCCGGCATGATTCATGATCAAAGCTTGAATGAATCGAGCGTCGAATCGCCGAAGGCGGTGACCGTGGCCGTGACGATCTACCACAATCCGGCTTGCGCAACTTCACGCAACACGCTCGCCCTCATCCGTAACGCTGGCATCGAGCCTACGATCATCGAATACCTCAAAACGCCACCGGCTCGTCCTGTGCTGCGCGAGCTGCTCGAAAGAATGAATACGCGCCCGCGCGACATTCTTCGGGAAAAGGGAACCCCTTGCGCGGAACTCGGACTTGCCTCGCCCGATCTCAGCGATGAGCAGCTCATCGAGGCGTTGCTGGCGCACCCGATTCTGATTAATCGGCCCATCGTCGTGACGCCGTTGGGCGTGAAACTTTGCCGGCCTTCCGAAGCTGTTTTAGATATTCTGCCGTTGCCGCAGCTGGGTGCATTCACCAAGGAAGACGGCGAGCGTGTTATCGACGAACGGGGCAAAAGAGTCTGAAAGGACCCGTGTGGCAGGATTGTGACGAGGGCAGGTGCGTGTGCCAGGAAGGTGCCGAGAATAGGCTGGTTTGCGGCTTCGCGCCCCGCATCGTGCCGAAGACTCAAGAGATGGGGCGTGGCGGCTGACGTGATCCGAGGTCAGATCCAGCAATCTCACGGCTTGCAGTCATTGAGCTCGGCGTCAAGGTCGGCAAAGCGTTCCGGCACCTCGGCTTCCGGGAGCGCAGCGCTCACATCACGATGAGGCCTGATCGCTCGGCGAGTTCCCGGTCGCATCGATCCACCGCTGCAGAGACGCGAGCATCGGGGCCAATCGTTCACGAGCGCGCGCCCGGTCAGGCGGTGATCCGGGCCGCCCTGCAGGCTCGCCATGCGCTCTACCAGCAAGCGAGGGCAGGAACCCCGCGGCCCTGGGCCCGCCGCACGCGTAACTGGACTTCGATCACCGTCGTCACGCTCGACCCCGAGCGCGACGCTGTGAACAGAGCGGCGACCGAGCGCCTTCACAAAACTCCGTCTGCGGCATGAGACGGGCGACAACTAGCTTGACACTCACCCCTGGCGCGAGGGCACTCTGACTAAGTGGTCAATTGCGAACGGCTGGACATCGCCCACAGATGCGCTCTCCCGAAATCGCGGAACTCGAGGTCGGGAGGGCATCGGCCAGCGAAACGCGTCGCGCGCCTGAATCGCCGTGGGACGTCGGATTCCCGGAATCCATGGCAAAATAGGGCTTATGCCAGCCACCGAGCTACCCGCCTCCACCTCGAGCCTTTTCAGTCATGTGACGGCCGAGAAGTCTGCAGTCTATCGGGCCATCATGAACCTTTTCTCCGCGGCCAAGCGTCAGTTCCGCCATCATCTGCGGCCCGATGAGGTGCTTCTCGAGGCACGCTGGCCGGGCGACAGGCCGACCCTTGAGGAGGCGCAGCAGGCGTTGGCACAGCTTGTCGAGTGGGGGAATCTGCACGCGCAACCCGATACCGCGCGGGTGGCCACCATCGAGGACTTCTACCGCAAGCGTCTGCTCTACCGGCTGTCGTCCGGGGGCGAGGCGGTCGAGGCGGGACTCAAGGTCTTCCTCGCCACCCTGGCGCGGCGCGCCGAGCTGCAGTCCGTGGCGCTCGAGGACATACGAGCGAGGCTCCTCGCACTCTCCGAGCTTTCGCGCGAAGAGCCGATGGATGCAGCCAAGATCCACGCGACGTTGCGCGATCTCGTGCATGTTTTCGAGGGTCTCGCCGCCAACGCCGAGGCCTTTATGACGGGCCTCTCGCGCTCGATCGAACTGTCCCGGGCCGAGGCGGTCGAGGTGATGAGCTTCAAGTCGCGCCTGATCGATTACCTCGAGCGCTTCATCGGCGATCTGGTGACGCGCTCGAGTCAGATCGTCGAGCTCCTCGAGGTCCTGGTGCCAAGAGAGTCGGCGTTGCTCGAGCTGGCGGCCGCGCGCGAGGCGCGCGATATCGCCCCAGGAGACGCCGAGGCGCAGGAGCAGTCTGCGGCGGTGCGGCTGGCGTCCTGGCGGGAGCGCTGGGCGGGGCTCAGGCGCTGGTTTCTCGCCGACGGCCACGGGTACTCGCAGGCAGAGCTGTTGCGCAAGAGCGCGCTCGCCGCCATTCCCCGGCTGTTGCAGGCCGTCGCCGCGCTGAACGATCGCAGGGCCGGACGAAGCGATCGCGCGGCGGACTTGCGGCGGCTGGCGCTTTGGTTTCTCGAAGCGAGCGGCAATGAAGAGGCGCACCGCCTCTGGCGAGCAGCCTTCGCACTTTCGCCGGCCCGTCATCTGGCGCTTACGCCGCGGGAACGCGACGTCGGCACCTCAGTGCCATGGAAGGACGCCCCGCCGATCGAAGTCTTCCCGCAGCTTCGAGAGCAAGGCATCCTGCCGACGCGCGGGGCTCCGCCTCGGATCAGGGATCGCTCCGCCGAGCGGGCGCAGCTGGCCGCGCGGGTCGCAGAGGAGTCCGCGCAGACGGAGGCGGCTCGACACCGCCTTGCGACGGGCACCCCGACCCGGCTCTCCGAGCTTGGGGTCCTCGATCGGCATGCCTTCCGCCTCTTTCTGACACTGCTCGGGGAGGCGCTCGCCTCGCAGACTCATGCGGACAGACCGGTCGAGCGCCTGACGGGGGACGGCACGCTGCTCATCCGGCTCGAGCCGCTCGAGAGGGCCCAACAGGCGGTAATCGAGACGGAGCTCGGGCGCTTTGCGGGGAGGGACCACCTCATTACGATTCGGGAGGCTTAGACCCATGGGTCCCGAGCTTGGCCTGACCGACGTCCTGGCGCGCCAGACGGAAGATGAGCGCGAACGCGCCCTGCGGGCGCTCCTGATGCACCCCCTCCTTGCCGGCGGCAGCGAGGAGTATGCGCTTGTACGCCGGCACGTCGAGTACCTGCGCGACTGGCTTGCGCGCGAGACCGGATGGCGCCTTCATGTCGAGCGCGGTTTCGCGCGTCTTTACAAGACGCCTGCCAACACAGGCGACGCCACACGCGGATTGCCGGACTTCGATCGGGAGCGCTACGCGCTTCTCTGTCTTGCTTGTTTCGTGCTCGAGCGCGGTGAATCCCAGATTACCCTGCGGCGGCTCGGCGAGCAGCTCCTGGATGCCGCAGCCGACCCGGAACTGGGGGAGCGCGGATTCGACTTCACCCTCGAGTCGCATCACCACCGACGAGCGCTCGTCCAGGTATGCCGCTTTCTTCTGGGCTACGGTGTGTTGTCGCGAGTCGTTGGAGACGAGGAGACGTATGTCAATCGCACCGGCGATGTGCTCTACGACGTCAACCGCAGGGTCCTGGCCACCTTGCCGGCGAGCCCTCGCGGTGCGAGTCTCATTTCCTTGACCGCGGAGCGGCTCGGGCTGGAGCACATATTGGCGGCATTGGTCGAAGAGTATGTTCCGGAAACGACGGAGGGCCGGCGGACGGCACTGCGCCACCGCCTGAGCCGCCGGCTCCTTGACGATCCGGTGCTTTATCACGATGAACTCACCGAGGAAGAGCGCCAATACCTGGCGAGTCAGCGCGGACCCATGGCGGCGCGTCTTGCGGCCGCGGCCGGACTCGTACCGGAGCTGCGCGCCGAAGGCCTGGCACTGATCGACGAGGGGGGCGAGCTGTCGGATCGGCAGCTGCCCGCCGTCGGCACCCTCGCCCATGCGACGCTGCTTCTCGCCGAGCATCTGGCAGAAGCCTCACGCGACGATCCCCAGCGACTGCATTCGATGCACGAGCTGGCCGCCTACCTGCGCACGGCGGCAGACCGGTATGGCCGCTACTGGCGAAAGGAAGCCCGCGCGCCCGGCGCAGAGGCGGAATTGGCGGCCCAGGCCGTTGAATGTCTCGAAGCGCTGAACCTGGTGCGCAAGGTGCAAGGCAGTGTCTGGGCGCGACCGGCGCTGATGCGCTATGCCGTGCGCGAGGCGCGCCGGCGGGAGGCATCGGCTGTATGACATCCGGGCTGCCATCGTTCGATCTGCCGCAGCCGGCGCGCAGCAGGTGGCAACCGCTGCGCCTGGGGCTGGTGGAGCTGTATCACTACGACGTCGAGGAGTTCTGGTTCCGCGATGGCCACCTGCTCCTGCGCGGCAACAACGGGACCGGCAAGTCGAAGGTGCTCTCGCTCACCTTGCCGTTTCTGCTCGACGCGAACCTCACGCCGGCGCGCATCGAGCCCGACGGCGACCGCAACAAGCGCATGGAGTGGAACCTGCTGATGGGCGGGCGGTTCGAGCGGCGTATCGGCTACACGTGGCTCGAACTCGGGCGGGTCGACGAGGAGGGCAACGCGGTGACCCTGACGCTGGGTTGCGGACTGCGCGCCGTGGCGGGACGCAGCGGGGTCGACGCCTGGTATTTCCTGACCGAACAACGGGTCGGTTCCGACTTGTGGCTCACGACGCCGCAGAAGACGGCCCTCACCCGTGAGCGGCTCGCCGAGGCCATCGGTGACCGCGGACACGTCTTCCAGACCGCCCAGGAATACAAACGGGCCGTGGACGAGCGGCTTTTCCGGCTCGGCAACGACCGCTACGCGGCGCTCGTCAATACCCTGATCCAGCTTCGCCAGCCCCAGCTCTCGAAGCAACCCGACGAGGACCGTCTGTCCGACGCGCTCACCGAGGCACTGACGCCGCTCGATCGGGATGCGCTCGAAGTGGTCGCCGACGCGATGGCCCAACTCGAGGAGCTGCGCCGGGAGCTCGAAGAGCTCGAGGCCATGCGCAAGGCGGTCTCGGCGTTCGGTGGGCGTTATCAACGCTATGCGCAAGTGGCTACCAGGCGCCGAGCCCGGGTACTCCGTCAGTCGCAGACGACTTTCGACGAGACCAGCCGGGAGCTGAACGTGGCCGAGGAGGCGCTCGAGCGCGCCACCGCGGCGGTCGCGCAATGGCGTGAGGAAACCGAGCGACTCGATGCGCAACTTGCCGCCGACGCTCAGCGCATCAGCGTGCTCGAGACTCACCCGACGATGCGGGACGCGCGGCGAATCGCCGACGCACAGCAGCGGGCTGCGGATTGTCTGACGAGCTTTGAAGAGACGGACAAACGGGCTGCCACAGCGCACTCCCGCCTGTCTCTGGAGCAGGAAGGGGCGGCGCGGCGCCGGGAGAGGGCCGGTGCCACGCGCGCCCGGCTGGTGGAGCTTGAACGGGGGGTTTCCGAGCTCGCGCAATCGAGCGGCATCGAGGCCGTACATTCCCGCATGCTTGCACAAGTCGGCTTTCCCGATGGACTGAGTGAGGCGGGCGAGCGCTTCCTCGATGATCTGCGCGGCGAAGTCCGGACCGCGGAAGCGCGGCGCCGCGAGCAGATGGCCGTCGTTCGCAAGCGGCTCGCCGAGGCCGCTGCCGCCGATCAGGCCTGCTCGGCGGCCCGAAGCGAGCGGATGCGTCGTGCCGAGGCGTTCGAGGCTGCGACGGAGGCATCCGACCAGGCACTCGCCGCGCTGCAGAATGCGGGCGCGCAGCTTGTCCGGAGTTGGAGACTTCACGTCAGCGCACTGGAGGCACTCTCGATACCTGACTCGGAAGACCTGCTGGGCGAGCTCACGCTGTGGGTCGAGGCGCTGAGTGGCCCCAACCCGCTGCGGCAGGGCCTCAACCGGTCATGGCAGGAGCATGAACGGCAACTCGCTGCGCGCAGAGCCGCCCTCGATGCACGGCGCGAGCAGTTGGATTCGGAGCGCGGCGAGCTCGAGAGCGAGCGGCTGCGGTTGGAAACGGGCGAGACCCCCACGCCACCCGCGCCACATACTCGGGGCGCGGGTCGCTCAGAAAGGTCGGGCGCGCCGCTGTGGCAGCTCGTGGACTTCTCCCCGGGCATCGACGAGGCTGACCGCGCCGGCCTCGAGGCGGCGCTCGAGGCGTCGGGGCTGCTGGATGCCTGGGTGAAACCCGACGGAACGGTGTGGGAGTCCACTCTGCAGGATGTGGTGTTGACGGCACGCGCCGTCTTCGAGCCGTCACTTTCCGACTGGCTGGTCCCTACGGTGCCGCCGGAGGGCTTGGCGGCGTCGGTGAATCCAAGCACCGTCAGAGCGATCCTCGGCTCGATCGCCTGCGGCGAGCAGGATCCGCAAGTCTCGGAGGCATGGATCTGCCCGCGGGGCAAGTTCCGATTGGGACCGGCTCGAGGCGCGTGGACCAAGCCGGAAGCCCGATACATCGGGCACGCCGCGCGCGAAGCCGCGCGCCGTGCCCGGCTCGCGGAAATCCTCGCGCGCCTGGGCGAAATCGCCGCCGCGCTCAGGGAGTGTGACAGCGCCGATGCGCAGATCGATGAGCAGCGCACGCGAGCGGCCCGTGAACAGGACAGCGCTCCATCCGATGAGCCGCTACTGCGGGCACACGCGGATCGGACAGTTGCCGAGCAGGTTCGCCGCCAAGCGCAGGAGAGTCTCGGCGAGGCGGATGCGAGGCTGGCGTTGGCGCAGCACGTGCTCGCACGCGCCCGGGATGCGCTCGAGTTCGATGCGGAGAGCTTGCGCCTGCCATGGGATACGGCTGGAATCGAGCGTCTGGCGGAGAGCCTGGACACCTTCCGCCTCGAGGCCAGCGAGCTGGTGGCCGCCGCCCGTGAGCACCAGGGCGCGCTGACCGAACTCGCGCTGCAACTCGAGCGCGAGGCGCGGGCGCGCGCGGATGCCGAGGCGGGGGCCGAGGAGCGCTTGGCCAAGCGGCGCGCGCTGCTCGAGGCGCAGGAGACGTTCGGCGTCCTGCAGGAATCAGTCGGCAAGGCTGTCGAGGAGCTGCTGCGCGACCTCCAACTCGCCAACTCCGCCCGGGACGAGCACAAGGCGGCCTACACTCGTGCCCAGCGGCAGTGGAACGAGGCTACCGGCGAGCATGGCGCTGCGCAGACGCACCGCGACGATCTGCGCCAGCAGCTCACCGAGCGCACCGCCGCGCGCCGGCAGGCGATCGATGAGCTGCAGGCCTTTGCAAGTCTGACGGGCCTCTTCAGCGTCGCGGTGGCGGATGTGCCGCTGCCGGATCCGGCGGCTCCCTGGGGTATCGAGGCGGCGCTCGGTGCCGCACGGCGGGCCGAGCAGGCGCTCGCCGACGTCGCGGCCGATGAGCCGGCCTGGAACCGGGTTCAAAACGCGATCAGCCGCGATCTCGCCGAGCTTCAGACCGCCATGTCTGCGCAGGGACACAAGCTGATCGCGGAGGTCAGCGACTACGGGCTGACCGTCAGCATCTTCTACCACGAGCGTCCTCAAAGGCCCGACACGCTGCAGCAGCTCTTGGACGGCGACGTCGATGCGAGACGGCTTACGCTGACGGCAAAGGAGCGGGAGATCCTCGAGAGCCACCTCGAGAAGGAGATCGCCGCCAACCTCCAGCGACGCATCATCGAGACGGAGGAGCGGGTTCGTCTCATCAACGCCGAGCTCGAGAAGCGCCCGACCTCGACCGGCGTGCGCTTCCGGCTCGACTGGCAGCCGCTGCCCGAGCACACCGAAGGCTCGGTCGCCGGCCTCATAGAGGCGCGCAAGCGGCTGCTGAAGATCAACCCGGATGCCTGGTCGCCGCAGGATCGCCGCCAGGTGGGCGAATTCCTGCAGGCGCGCATCAACGCCGAGCGCTCGCGCGACGAACAATCTACGCTCGTCGAGAACCTCGCACGCGCCCTGGACTATCGTCGCTGGCACCGGTTCCGTGTCGAGCGCCAGCAAGACCGGCAGTGGCGGCCGCTTTCCGGACCCGCCTCCAGCGGAGAGCGCGCGCTGGGTCTGACGGTTCCGCTTTTTGCCGGCGCCAGCAGCCACTACTGGAGCGCGCACGAGCACGCCCCGAGACTTGTGCTGCTCGATGAGGCCTTCGCGGGCATCGACGATGAGGCCCGGGCCGGCTGCATGGCGTTGATCCGGGAGTTCGATCTCGATTTCGTCATGACGAGCGAGCGGGAGTGGGGCTGCTATCCGGAGCTGCCGGGACTTGCGATCTGCCAGCTCATCCGGCGGGAAGGCATGGACGCGGTGTTGGTGACGCGCTGGACGTGGGACGGCCGCGAGCGGCGCAGGGAGGAGGACCATGTGCTACGGTTTCCACCCGTGCAATCCTCCGCGGCCAACGACGTATCCGAAGCCCGTGGTGGAGTTCAATTCGACCTGAACTCGTGAAGCCATGGAAGAAATGACCGGACTTGAGCGCTTGCGGCGGCTGCTCGGCGGCCCGGAGCTGGCGGAGCTGCGCCGGCGATTGCGCGCGCGGTACGAGCGCGGCGCGCCGGGCGGGGAGTTCACACTCGGCCGATTAAGCCTCACCGAGCGACGGGCGCTGGAGGGACTGACAGGGCGCCCCGTGAGGTCGGCCGGCTCGATGCGACTGCGCATGGCGGAGCTCGACGGAGCGCTGACTCGCGCCGGGCTCGCGCCAAGCCTGCGCCGCGCGCTCGAGCTCCTCGACGGCCCAGTTCAGGACTTGAAGGCGCAGCGGGAGGCGCGCGAGCAAGCATGGGGACGGGCGCTGAAGAACGCGCAGGAGCCGAGACTGCAGGCGCTCATCGGCGAGCCGGACGGTGTGGCGCTGCTCAAGCGGCTCGCCGCCCGCGATCCGGGCTGCGCGCAATCGCTCCTTGTCCGGGCGCAACGGGTTCTCGCAAGATTGCCGGCGCAGGGCATTCCGCTCGCACAGTTGGCCGCGCAGGTGTTGGGTGACTCGCACGCGCTCGATGCGGGGTCCGCGGTCGCCACGCTGGTGTTGCACGCTTGCGCCGCCGCGGTGGCGGAGGAGGATCGCCTCGAGCGGCCGCGCGAGCAGTGGGCAAGGCTCGGCGTCAGCGTCAACGAACTTGCGGCTCCGGCGTTGTGCTTCAATCTGCCGGTGCAGCAACCGGATGTCGTGCTCGCCGCGGGCGAACCCATCCACCTCTCGCTGCGCAAGCTGCTGCGTGATCCTCCGGCGTGGGCCGTCGCGGACCGGGACATTTTCGTGTGCGAGAATCCGAGCATCGTTGCGATCGCGGCCGATCGGTTCGGCGGTGCGTGCGCACCATTGGTTTGTACCGATGGCATGCCATCGGCCGCGCAGCGCACCCTGCTCGGGCAGCTTGCCGCGGCCGGCGCGCGGCTTCGCTATCACGGGGATTTCGATTGGCCGGGACTGACGATCGGGAATTTCGTGATCCGCGCACTGGGAGCGCGGGCGTGGCGCTTCGGCGCCGACGATTACCTCAGCGCATGCGATGCAGGTGGGCCGCGGCTCGTCACGGGCGGACGTATCGAGGCGATGTGGGATTCCCGGCTCGCCGCAGCCATGGCGGAGCGGGCGGTGGCAGTGCACGAGGAGGCCGTGGTGGAGATGCTGATGGCGGACTTTGAAACCAACCGGGTAGATCACCGATGACCAGAAGGGCGAAGCTTTCACACCTGCGCCGTCCCGCCGAGCTCTCGGCTGAGGCTTGGCAAAGACAGCTCCGACGGCAGTTCGGTCGCGAGCAGAAGTTCAAGGTCGAGAATCTCGGTGACGAGCCGGTGTTCTCGGAATTTCGCATCACCAACCCCAAGAGCGGTGGCACTTACCGCGTTGCCATCCGTGGTGCGCAACTTGGCGACAATTTTTGCGCCTGCCCGGATTTCGCCACGAATAATCTCGGGACCTGCAAGCATATCGAGTTCATCCTCGCACGCCTCGCGCGTCGCCCCGGCGCAGCCCGGGCACTGCACCGGGGCTTTCGCCCCCGGTACAGCGAGATCTATTTGCGCTATGGCGGGGAGCGGCAAGTGCGCTTTCGCGCCGGTTCATCCTGCCCGCCTTCCCTGCTCAAGAGGGCCAAGGTACTGTTCAGCGCCCAATCGGGGGAGGTGCTTCCACGCAGCAAGTACCTGCAGCTCGAGGAATTCCTCCTGAGCGCGCGCAAGAGCGGGCACGAAGTCCGGTGCTATGACGATGTGCTGGATCTCATCGCCCAGGCGCGCGATGCGGAGCACCGGCGGCGCGTGCTGGATGCGGCGTACCCCGCGGGTGCGAAAAGTCCGGCCCTGCAAAGACTCGTGAATGCGATGCTGTATCCGTACCAGGCCGAGGGCGCCCTGTTCGCGGCCCGTGCGGGGCGCTGTCTCATCGCTGATGAGATGGGACTCGGCAAGACCGTCCAGGCGCTGGCGGCCGTGGCGCTACTCGCGCGGCACTTCGGCGCAGAGAAGGTGCTGGTGGTTTGTCCAACCTCGATCAAGCACCAGTGGATGCGGGAAATCGCACGCTTCACGCAGCGAGAGGCGCAAGTCATCAATGGGAATCGAGCTTCGCGGAGACGAGGCTACGCCGAGCGCGGGTTCTGCAAGATCATCAATTACGAAACGCTTGCGCGAGACTTTGAGTTCATTCAGTCCTGGTCTCCCGATGTCGTGATCGCGGACGAGGCTCAGCGAATCAAGAACTGGAACACGATCGCGGCGCGGGCGCTCAAGCGTATCGAGAGCCCCTATGCACTGGTGTTGACGGGAACGCCGCTCGAGAACCGCCTGGAGGAGCTGGTCTCGATCGTGCAGTACGTCGACGGCCAGCGGCTGGGTCCCCTGTGGCGATTGCGCCACGAGCACCAGGTGCTCGACGAGGCCGGGCGCGTCGTGGGGTACAAGGATTTGAATCGGATCGGGGAGACGCTGCGTCCGGTAATGCTCCGTCGGCGCAAGGCCGACGTGCTTGCGCAGCTGCCCGAGCGCGTCGCCAAGACGGTCTTCGTCGAAATGACGCGCCAGCAGCTCGCGGAGCATCAATCCAATGCCGCGTGCGTGCAGCAGATCGTGCAGCGCTGGCGGCGTACCGGCTATCTGTCCGATGTCCACCAGCGCCGGCTCATGGCGGCGCTGCAGAACATGCGCATGGCCTGCAACAGCACGTACCTGCTCGACGGCAAGACCGATTACGGGAACAAGTGCGACGAACTTGTGACGCTCTTGCAGGAGCTGCTCGAGCAGCCGGCGGTCAAGGTCGTCATCTTCAGTCAGTGGCTCCGCACCCACGAGCTCATCATTCGTCGACTCAGACCGAAGCGATGGAGCCACGTGTTGTTCCACGGCGGTGTGCCCAGTGCGAAGCGCGGCGCGCTCGTCGAGCGCTTCCACAGCGACCCGACCTGCCGGGTATTTCTCGCCACGGACGCCGGTGGGGTGGGTCTGAACCTGCAGCATGCGGCGTCCGTCGTGATCAACATGGACCTGCCCTGGAACCCGGCGGTCCTGGAGCAGCGGATCGGCCGGGTTCATCGCCTTGGACAGACGCGGGGCGTCCAGGTCGTCAATCTCGTCGCCCAGGGCGCCATTGAGGAGGGCATGCTTTCGGTCCTGGCCTTCAAGAAGTCGCTGTTCGCCGGCATCTTGGATGGCGGGCCGAGTGAAGTCCTGCTCGGCGGCTCCCGCTTGAAGCGATTCATGGAAAGCGTCGAGGCGGTGACCACCGCAGGGGCCGGACCGATTGCCGAGGCGCCCCCACCGGCGGCGCGACCGTCGGTGACAGGCCGCGATACAGCACCTGGCGACCGTGCTTTGGCCGTGCCGGTACAGACTTCGGCCCCGCCGGCGGGTGTGAAAGACGGACAGTTGCGCGGGCACGCCCGGTCTGCGCCAGCGGCGGAGTCAATCGAGGGCCGCCAATCGGCTGCCGAATCCTGGACATCATTGTTGACGGCGGGCATGAAGCTGGTCGAGTCGCTCACGGCCGCCTCGGGCGGCAACGGCAATGGCGCCTCAGAGCCTGGCCCTCAGTGGATCGAGACGGACGCCAAAACGGGCCACACTTATGTGAAGCTGCCGGTGCCTCATCCGCAGCTCCTGAAGGCACTTGGCGATGCACTCTCGCAGCTGGTCAACAGTATGGCGAAGTGAGGCTCAGGTACTCCGTGAGGCCGCAGTTCGGCCCGGGGTGGTGTCGGTTGTGTGCTGTGATTCATTCCTGCAGAAGCGCGTCTGCGCGCGGGGCTTTCGGGCTCATGTGGGACCGACGATTTCTTGATCCGATCCTCTTCCCAGCCTCGACTTTGACGAAGGTCGTTCCCGCAGAATCGCGCACCTTGATTGTCGTTCCGATTGAGTGACAGGGTACGCGCAAAAGCCTGCTCGGCTGCCCGCAATGATAATCGGAACGTCAAATTCCTCGTCGCGGCTTAAGCCCCGACGCGCAGGGAAAATCTGTCGGAACGCCAAATCTCCAGTCGCGCCGAAGAAGACGAATGCATCCGGCGGCTGCTCAGTCATCACTGCTTCTCCGGTACGGCGAAATTGACCATGAGGCCGGCGAGGTCGCCAGCAGTCCGCCCGCGTGAAGGACGCTTCGCCCGCGCCTGAACGCGCGGCTGCCACCGCCTGCGGCTGCCCCAAGCACCAATTCCAAACGACACAATTACCTGTGCACCCCTGAGCGCCGAGTACGGTAAGCGTGCTGTGCAGGCTGCGCCGAGCGCTGCGGCGCTTTTACAACTTTACGTCAATGCGATTGAGATTGACCGTCCCGACGTTCAAGCCCCCGCTCTTCCAGGCGTTCGCGATCAAATACCAGGCGGCGGCGCAAAGCGGCTTGTATGTTTGGTCCTGAGTGCAGAGGCGGTATCCGCGCTCAAGGCGCCCGGGCGGCACGCGCGTCCCACGGCGAGAACCTAAATGACGGCGGCTTGCAGCCCCAAACGAAAGTCCTGCAGCATGCCCCCGACTCCTGTAGTCTATGACTTGGCTCGTGCCCTTTTTCGGCTTGTCTGCCTTGGCGCCCTGCGCCGCTCCCGGCGCGCCCTGCGGCCATTGTCTGCCACACTTGCAAAGCTCCGCGAACCAGGAGGCAGGAAATGTCTGCCGCCCTCTACCACCTCTTTATTTCATGAGTATTCTGCAGTGACGAAACTATACGTTGGAAATCT
>JAJYLP010000147.1 GCA_021787615.1 Pseudomonadota bacterium | reverse complement strand
GGGATGCCGTGCTTCTTCAGCGCGCCGGACAGCTGCTGCTCGATCTTCTTCAGAAACTCCTTCTGATTGCCCCGCGCCTTGCGCAGAGCGTGCTCCAGCACCCGGTAGCGCTGCGGATACAGCGCGCGGAACCCGAGCTCTTCGAGCTCGAGCTTGAGGTTGTACAGGCCGCAGCGCTCGGCGATCGGCGCGTAGATGTCGAGCGTCTCCCGGGCAATCGCCCGCCGCCGGTGCGGTGGCATCGCCTGGATGGTGCGCATGTTGTGGGTGCGGTCGGCGAGCTTGACCAGAATGACGCGCAGATCGCGCACCATGGCCAGCAGCATCTTGCGGAAGGACTCCGCCTGGGCCTCCTCGCGGTTCTTGAACTGCACGGCATCGAGCTTGGTGACCCCGTCGACCAACTCGGCGACGTCGGCCCCGAAGCGCGCGGCGAGCTGATCCTTCGGCGTCGGGGTGTCCTCGATGACGTCGTGCAGGATCGCCGCGATCAGGGTATCGGCGTCGAGGCGCAGGTCCGCGAGGATGGCCGCGGTCGCGACCGGGTGGGCAATGTAGGGCTCGCCCGAGAGGCGCTTCTGGCCCTGGTGGGCCGATGCGCCGAATTCCGCCGCGGCGCGGACCCGGGCGACCTGCTCCGGCGGCAGATAGCTGCCGACGGTGGCCAGCAGCTCCTTCAGCCCGGGGGTGCGCCTTCCGCCGGGAAGCAGCCCGAGGAGGGAAGTCGCATATTCCATACCACGGCGGGCTACCGGTCCCCGGAGTTACTCGCCCAGGCCGAACTGCGGTGCGCGGAACGCGGACTGCATGTCCAGCTCTGAGACCTCCGGGGCTGCCGGCTCGGCCGGCGGCGGTTCAGGCTCGCGCAGCATCTCGAGGGTGACATTGCCCGCGGCGATCTCGCGCAGCGCGACCACCGTCGGCTTGTCGTTCTCGAGCGGGATGGTCGGCTCGGCGCCGTTGGCGAGTCGCCGGGCGCGCTGCGCCGCCAGAATCACCAGCTGGAAGAGGTTATCGACGTTCTGCAGGCAGTCTTCGACGGTGATGCGGGCCATGGCGATTCTTCAATGGTGACAATGGATTGACGGGCGCGGCAGGCGCGCGAGAGGCGTCTACTATACGGCATGCGCGGGCGTTCAGGCCAGCAGCCGGGCCAGCAGCGGCGCGAGCTCGCGCCGGGTGGCGGCGAGCGCCCCGGAGCGCCCCTCGACGATGTGCGCCAGGTCCCCGACGGCCCGCTCGAAGTCATCGTTGACCACGACGTAGTCGAATTCATTCCAATGCGCCATGTCGCCGACCGCCTCGCGCAGCCGCCGGGCGATCACCTCAGCGGAATCGGTGGCTCGGCCGCACAGTCTCTGCTCGAGCGCCGCGCGCGACGGCGGCAGCACGAAAATGGTCCGGCATTCCGGCAGAGCGGCTCGCACCTGGCGCGCGCCCTGCCAGTCGATCTCGAGCACCATGTCGATGCCAGCCGAGAGGCGCGTCTCGACCGGCTCGCGCGCGGTGCCGTAGTAGTTCCCGAATACGCGCGCATGCTCCAGGAAGCGCCGCTCAGCCACCATCCGCTCGAACTGCTCGACGGTGACGAAGTGGTATTCCCGCCCGTCGACCTCGGTGGCGCGCTGTGGCCGGGTCGTGTGGGAAATGGACAGGCACAGTTCGGGCTTACGCTCGAGCAGCGCGTGCACCAGAGAAGTCTTGCCCGCTCCCGATGGAGCCGCGAGCACGAACAGCCGGCCGCGCCGCGCGGCAGCGGCACGGGTGGCGCGGGACTCGGACGCGGCGAGTCCGCCGGCGCGCTCGGCGAGGGCGCGCAGGGCCTGCCCCCGATGGCTCACTGCGTTCTTCTCAACCGGATCGAGCTCAGCGGCCGTGCGCGGCGAGCCCTGCGGCACGAACACCGGGTCGTAACCGAAGCCCCCGCTGCCGCGCGGCGCGGTGGCGATCCGGCCCTCCCAGGTGCCCGTGGCGATCAGCGGGTCCGCATCGTCGGACCGGCGCGCCAGGGCGATGACGCATTGATAGCGCGCCCCGCGCGCACCTTCGGGCACGCCTTCGAGCTCGGCGAGCAGCTTGCGCAAGTTGGCTTCATCGCTCGCTCCCTCGCCGGCATAGCGGGCCGAGTACACACCCGGACGCCCGTGCAGGGCATCAACTTCGATCCCGGAGTCATCGGCGAGCGCCGGCAGACCGGTCAGCCCGGCGGCGTGCCGCGCCTTCAGCAGCGCATTGTCGCGGAACGTCGCGCCGGTCTCGGGCGGTGTCTCGATGCCGAAGGCCGACTGGGGCAGCACCTCCAGGCCCGAAGGCGCGAGCAGCTCGGCGAGCTCCCGGAGCTTGCCGGGGTTGCCGCTGGCCAACACGACCTTCATGACTCGATCGCCCGGGCCTGCAGCGGGAACAGCCGCTCGATGCCGCTGGCGGCAAGCGCGAGCATCGTATCGAGCTCGTGCCGGCGGAACGCGTGGCCCTCGGCCGTGCCCTGCACCTCGATGAACGCCCCGCCGTCGTTCATCACCACGTTCATGTCGACTTCGGCCTGCGAGTCCTCCGCATAATCCAGGTCGAGCACCGGGACGCCCGCGACGATGCCCACCGAGATCGCCGCCACCTGGCCGTGCAGCGGCGTGCCCGGGACCAGCCGCCGGCGCTCAAGGCCGCGGCACGCCTGCGCGAGCGCGACATAACCGCCCGCGATCGATGCCGTGCGCGTTCCGCCATCGGCCTGCAGGACGTCGCAATCGATGGTGACGGTACGCTCCCCGAGCGCCTTCAGATCGACCACGGCGCGCAGCGAGCGCCCGATGAGGCGCTGGATCTCCAGCGTGCGGCCGCTCTGCTTGCCGCGGGCCGCCTCACGCGCCGAGCGCGTGTGGGTCGAGCGCGGCAGCATGCCATACTCGGCCGTGACCCAGCCCTGAGCCTTGCCGCGCAGGAACGCCGGCACCGACTCCTCCACGCTGGCGGTGCACAGCACCTGGGTATCGCCGAACTCCACCAGCACCGCCCCTTCGGCGTGCTTGGCAAAGCGGCGCGTGAAGGTCACGGGCCGCATCTCACCGGCAGCGCGTCCACTTGCTCGGGCCATGTTACGTCCTGTCGCTCCTAGGTGTCGCCGAGCCAGCGCAGCGCGGCAGCAGAGGTGTTATCGCTGCCGGTGCCCGCGCGCCGCACGGCGCGGCGCGCCAGCTCGAGCAGCTTCTCGCGCAGCGGCGCGGCGGGCGCACCGAGCTCGCCGGCGAGCTCCTCGTCCTTCAGCGGCCCCCAGAGCCCGTCGCTGCACACCAGCAGCGCATCGCCGGGCTCGAGCGGGCGGCGCCGCGTGAGGGCCATGTCGGGCAGGATCGGTCCGCCGCCGAGGCAGCACTCGACGTAGTTGCGCATCGGGTGGGCCTGGGCCTGCTCGGCGGTGATCAGCCCCTCGCGCAGCAGCCCCTCCACGTGACTGTGATCGCGGCTGCGGCCGATGAGTTTCCCGGCGCGCACATGATAGATGCGGCTGTCGCCGATGTGCGCCCACCAGGAGGCGCCCTGCTGCACCAGGCACAGCGCGCACGTGGCACGGGGACGCTGGTCGATCGGCGCCTGTGCGCCGAGCTTGACCACCTCGTCGTGCGCCCGCCCCAGCGTCAGGTGCAGAAAGCCCAGCGGATCGAACAGCGGGTGCGGCGCGCGCCGGAACGCATCGAGGATGGTCTGACGGGTGACCTCCGCGGCGCGCCCGCCGTCGGCATAGCCACCCATCCCGTCCGCGACCATGAGCAGCGCGGCGTGCTCGTTCGCCGCGACCGCAACCCGGTCCTGATTCTCTCCGCGTCCGCCCTGCAAGCTGACGTCGGCGTAGTCGATCCGCAATTGAGGCCCGTAGATCTGTTAAAGTCGGGGCCCGCTTTATATCACCCCCCGGCGCCAGGAGCGTAGCGTCTACCCTTGATTTCCAGCATGACAGGTTTCGCTCGGCGCGAGAGCTCGGGCCCCTGGGGCACCCTCGTATGCGAGCTGCGCAGCGTCAATCACCGCTTCCTGGAAACCGGCTTCCGCCTGCCCGAGGAGCTGCGCCCCGCCGAGGGCGAGCTGCGCCAGCGCCTCGCCCAGGAGGTGCGCCGCGGCAAAGTCGACTGCAGCATGACCTATCGTCCGGGGCAGGCGGCGGCCGCCAGCCTCGAGGTGGACATGGCGGCCCTGGAGCGGCTCGCGGCCCGCATCGGGGAGCTGGGCCGGGCCTACCCGGCCGGCACAGTGAACCTGCTCGAAGTGCTGCGCTGGCCCGGCATCCTCAAGGATCAGAGCGTCGCAGGAGAGGAGCTGCTCGCCGCGGCCCTGGCGCTCTTCGAGGCGGCCGTCGCGGATCTGTGCGCGGCCCGCTGCCGCGAGGGGGGAAAGCTGCGCGAGGTGCTCGAGCAGCGCTGCGCTGCGCTTGAGGTTCTGGTCAAGCAAGTGCAGGCGCGGCTGCCCGAGGTGCAGGCGCGGCTCACCGCGCGCGTGCGCGAGCGGATCCAGGAGCTCGCCGCGGG
The DNA here is from genome assembly GCA_021787615.1 of Pseudomonadota bacterium. Classification (GTDB taxonomy): domain Bacteria; phylum Pseudomonadota; class Gammaproteobacteria; order Steroidobacterales; family Steroidobacteraceae; genus 13-2-20CM-66-19. Next base: position 795 of record JAJYLP010000147.1, on the reverse strand, counting down.
CGCCGACCCCGAGCGGCTCGAGCAGGAAATCGCGCTGCTGCTGCAGCGGCTCGACGTGGACGAGGAACTCGAGCGGCTGACAGGCCACATCAGCGAGGTCCGCCGGGTACTTACGGGCAACGAGCCGGCCGGGCGGCGCCTCGATTTCCTCATGCAGGAGCTGAACCGCGAGGCGAACACGCTCTCATCGAAGTCGCAGGACCTCGAGACCACCCGCTGCGCGGTGGACATGAAAGTGCTGATCGAACAGATGCGCGAGCAGGTGCAGAACATCGAGTGACTTCCAGGGTCGTCCACAGACCTCCAGAGAAGTCGCCGCAAGCCCCTGAGTTTCTAGGTGTTTTGACCATAAACGTCCACTAGCCTCCAACTGCCTCTGGGCTACACTTGTAGCTAGAGGGGTAGCTGAAACGACGTCGAGTTGTAGCTAAATCTGTAGCTGCTATTCGACGAGCAAGGGGGCAAGAATGGCGCGCTCAAAGCTCACGGCGCTGGCAGTAGATCGAGCGCATCGGGCCGGCAAACCGGTGGAGTGACGGCGATGACCTCTATCTGCGCAAGCAGAACCGCGATAGCGCGTCGTGGACATTGCGCTATACCTTTGCCGGCCGCCCGCTGACCCTCGGCAACCACCCCGCCATGCCGCTCGCCCAGGCGCGGATCGAGGCGCGCCAGGCGAGAGTATTGCTCGACAAGCAACAGGATCCGCTAGCCGTCCGACGCGCTGCGCTCGCAGAGGAACGCCAGAAGGGATCGTTCAAGTCGCTGTGCGAGGACTGCTACCGGGCCGAGGTG
>JAJYLP010000146.1 GCA_021787615.1 Pseudomonadota bacterium | reverse complement strand
CTAGGACAACCATGCTCGGCACGCGTAGATCGACTCCGCAATCGCCTCACGGCATCGTCTCGGCGCGCCGCGCCTGCGCCTTGCTCGCCGTGCTCGCGGCATGCACCGCCAGTGCCGCGCCGGCGCGGACTGCCACTGACCAGCATCTCACCGACGTCGTGGTCACGGCCACGCGCATCGCGACTCCGGCATTCGACGTGCCGGCCACGATCGCGAGCGTGCCGGGCGCCGATCTCACCGATGACAATCTCGGCATCAATCTCGCCGACGGCGTGCGCTCGGTGGCCGGCCTCCTGGTGCGCAACCAATACGACTACGCGCAGGACCAGCAGGTCTCCATCCGCGGCATTGGCGCAGGCTCCGCCTTCGGCGTACGCGGCGTGCGCATCTATGAGGACGGCATCCCGCAAAGCGGCCCGGACGGTCAGGGCCAGGTGTCCGAGTTCAATCTCGGCTCGGCGGAGCGCGTGGAGGTTCTGGAAGGGCCGTTTTCGGCGCTGTACGGCAACTCCTCCGGCGGCGTGATCCAGATCTTCACCGCCGACGGCGTTGCGCCCGGGTCGCTGCGCTTCGACCTCGGCTTCGGCAGCTTCGGCGCAGTGCGCGCCGGCGTCGATGCGAGCGATGCCGTCGGCAAGCTCCGCTACAACCTCAACTTCACCCACTTCGCCTGGCGCGGCTTCCGGCCCCATCAGCGGGCGCGCAGCGAATCCTTCAACGGCAAGGTGAACTACTCCCTCGATCGGCGCGATTCGCTCACGTTCGTCGCCAATGTGCTCTCCCGGCCCGACTCGCAAGACGCGCAGGGGCTCACCGCCGCCGAGCTCGCCGCGGACCCGAACCAGACGGCCGCCTCCGCGCTCGCCTTCAATACACGCAAGACCCTCGAGCAGCAGGAAGGCGGCCTCATCTTCAAGCACCAGATCACCGCCGACCAGTCGCTGCGGCTGATGGGCTACTACGGGCACCGCACGGTGTTGCAGTTTCTCTCGATTCCGGTCGGCGCGCAGTTCCCGCCGGCCAGCTCCGGCGGCGTGATCGATCTGCACCGCGATTTCGGCGGAGGCGACGCCCGCTGGACGCTGCAGACGCACATCGCCGGCCACGCGCTCTCTTGGGTCGCCGGCGCGAGTTACGACACACAGAATGAGCTGCGCCGCGGGTACAACAATTTCATCGGCGCCACGCTCGGCGTGCAAGGCGCGCTGCGGCGCAACGAGAATGACATCGCGCGCAACTTCGATGAGTATACGCAGGCAAGCCTGGCGCTCTCGAGGCGCTGGAGCTTGATGGCGGGCGTGCGCCACAGCGAGGTGAAGTTCATCACCCAGGACCACTTCATCACGCCGGGCAACGGCAGCGACAGCGGCGAGGTGATCTACACGGCCACCTCGCCGGTAGCCGGCATCCTGTATGCGCCCCGCCACTGGCTGCACCTGTACGCGGCCTTCGGCGAGGGCTTTCGCACACCGCTCGCCTCGGAGCTCGCCTACCGTCCCGACGGGCAGCCCGGCAACAACCTTGCGCTGCGGCCGGCGCGCAGCGACAACGGCGAGATCGGCGCGAAAATCCAGGTGGGCCGCACGCTGTATGCGACGGCGGCGGCCTTCCTCACCCGCACCAACGACGAAATCGTCGTGGTCTCAAACCACGGCGGGCGCTCAACCTACCAGAATGCCGGGCGCACGCGGCGCAGCGGCGCGCAGGCCTCGCTCGAATACCACTTCATGCCGCACTGGCGGCTGCAGCTCGCCTACACCTACGTCGAGGCGATCTATATCGACGCATTCCACACCTGCAGCGTCGTGCCCTGCGTGACCCCGACGCAAATCATTCCCGCCGGCAACCGTCTGCCCGGCGTTCCGCGCAATGACGCCTATGCCAAGCTCACCTGGGGCGGCAGGCTCGGCTGGCACGCGAGTCTGAGCGGACAGTACCTGGGCGCGATCCCCGCGAATCAGGCGAACACCGCCTACGCCAGCGCCTACTCGGAGTTGAATGTGAGCGGCGGCTATCGCACCGATGTCGGCTCGCAGCGCCTCGCGGTTTTTCTGCGGATCAACAATCTGCTGAACCGCCGCTACGTGGCGGCGGTGATCGTCAATCAATCGAGCGGAGCGTACTTCGAGCCGGCACCCGGCTTGAACGCGCTCGCGGGCGTCACGCTCACTCTACGTTGAACGGGTGGATCTGAGCGCGCGGTAGACGGTGTTGCGCGAGACGCCGAGTGCGCGCGCCGCCGCGGAAATGTTCCCCGCGCTGCGCTGCAGCGCTGCTGCCACGGCGCCCGTACGCAGCGCCTTGAGATCCTCCTCCGCGCCGCGCGCAGAGGCTGGCGTCACGGAGACATCAGGCTCGGGCAGCAGGTCATCTAGGAAGTCCTCCGGCAGCTGCTGCGGCCCGATCTGTCCGGCAGGCCCAGCCAGGACGCCCGCGGTGCGCAGCACATTGGTGAGCTGGCGGATGTTGCCCGGCCAATGGTAGCGGTGGAATGCGGCGAGCACCTCGGGCGCGAAGCGTGGCACCGACACCCCCTGCGCGCGCAGGATCCGCTCCATGAGCGCCTCGAGGTCCTGCCGCTCGCGCAGCGCCGGCAGCCGCACCGTGAGACCATTCAGCCGATAATAGAGGTCTTCGCGGAATGTTCCGCGCCGCATCATGTCCTTCAGATCGCCGTGCGTGGCGCAGATCACCGCGAAATCGACGGGACGCTCCTTGCTCGCCCCGAGCGGCAGCACCGCCCGCTCCTGCAGCGCGCGCAGCAATCGGGTCTGCAGCGCGAGCGGCATATCGCCGATCTCATCGAGAAAGAGCGTGCCGCCGTCGGCGAGGAGGATCTTGCCCGGTGCGCCGCGGCGGCGCGCCCCGGTGAATGCGCCTTCCTCGTAGCCGAACAGTTCCGCCTCGATCAGCGACTCGGGCAGCGAGGCGCAATCGACGGCCACGAACGGACCGCTGCGGCGCTCGGATTCGTTATGGATCGCGTGCGCCAGAAGCTCCTTGCCGGTGCCCGTCTCGCCGAGAATGAGGATCGGGATGGCGTGGCCCTGAACGACGCGGACCTTACCGATCACCGCGGCGACCGACGGGTCGCCGGTGTCCAGGTCGGCAAGTGTCGGGGCGCGCTGGCGCACGCGCGCCGGCTCGGCCGCGCCGCGCGTGGATTCCTCCGGCGCGCAACGCGCGCCGGCCGGCCCCGCGAGGCGGCGGCCGGCAACATAGGGCTCGATGCGCGCCAGCACCGCCTGCCCGGTCCGCAGCGTCAATCGTGCCTGCGGGCCCGCCGCGCCGCGCCGCTCGAGCAGGGCCGGCATGTCGATGTCGAACAGCGAGGTGAGCGAGTGCCCCGCGATGTCCTGCGCCTCGAGGCCGAGCAGCGACTGCGCGCTCGGATTGGCGCCGAGCACCCGGCCGCTCTCGTCGAATGCCACGATGCCCTCGAGCAGCGTGCCGAGCAGCTGCGCGCGCACGTGGAAGTGGATGCGAAGGGCTTGGCTGAACTCGCCGATGAACAGCTGATTCTCGATCATGTGCGTCGAGAAGCGCACCAGCCCCATGGTGTGCGGGTGATAGCCTTCCTGCGGCCCGGACACATCGAGCGCGCCGATCAGCTCCCCGCGAGGTCCGCGGATCGGACCGCATGAGCAGGTGAGAAAGCGGTTGACTGTGAGGAAGTGCTCCCCGCCGTGCACCAGCGTTGCGCGCCGTTCGGTCAATGCCGTGCCGATGGCGTTGGTGCCCTTGCTGTCTTCCGACCAAAGCACCCCCGGCTTCAGGGCGACCTGCTCGGCCTTGCGCAGGAAGTCTCCGTCGCCCACGGCGTGCATGATCAGGCCGCGCTGATCGGTCAGCAGCACCATGCTGTGAGTATTGAGAATCTGCTGGTGCAGCAGCTCCATCACCGGCAGCGCATGCGTGTACAGCGCCCGGTGCTGCTCGGCGAGCTCCCCGAGCGCGCGGTGGCTGAGCGCGCTGAAATCGGGGCGCAGCCGCTCACTCAGACCCAGCCGGCGCGCCCGCTCGTGCCACAGCGAGACCACCGTGGTGCGGTCGGCCGCGCCCGCAGGCTCGCCCGGCCGGATTGCCGATTGCACGGCAGCGCAGTCGTCTCTCATCAAGACCCCTTCCGCGGCACTCGATCGGTGCTTGGTCGGACGCCGCCGCGTGGCTTACCGTAGCACTGGCAATTGTGAGAAGTACAGTAGCGCCTTACCGAAGCGGCGCGGCGGGCTGTACGCGGCCGATTTCGTGCATCGAAAGCGGCGCTCTTTGCCGCCTGCTGCCCAGGCTGTGCCAGCGCAGTTGTTCCGTTTCGGCACGCTGCAACGTTGCGTTACGCAACAGGCGATCCTCGCCAAGCATCGAAGCCGGGCATTTCATGCTCTGGCAGCCATGGCATGCGTCTTGCAGGGCTCCGGATCACACCGAATCCACCGTGAGGCACCTCCATGTCCATTCAACCCAGCACCCATGGGCGCGTGAAGATCGAGCTCAAGACGCGCTATGACAACTACATCGGCGGCAAGTGGGTCCCACCCGTGAACGGCCAGTACTTCACCAACCTCACCCCGGTCACCGGCGGCGCGTTATGCGATATCGCCCGCTCCGGCGCGGAGGATATCGAACTCGCGCTCAACGCGGCGCATCGGGCGAAGGCCGCGTGGGGCAAGAGCTCGCCGGCCGAGCGCGCCCTGGCGCTGAACCGGATCGCCGATCGCATGCAGGAGAAGCTCGAGTATCTGGCCACCATCGAGACCTGGGACAACGGCAAGCCCATCCGCGAGACGCTGGCCGCCGACCTGCCGCTGGCGATCGATCACCTGCGCTACTTCGCCGGATGCATCCGTGCGCAGGAAGGCTCCATCAGCCAGATCGACGACGACACCGTCGCCTATCACTACCATGAGCCGCTCGGCGTGGTCGGGCAGATCATCCCGTGGAACTTTCCGCTGCTGATGGCGACCTGGAAGCTCGCGCCGGCGCTCGCCGCCGGCAACTGCGTGGTGCTCAAGCCCGCCGAACAGACGCCGCTGTCGATCCTGCTGCTGCTCGAGCTCGTCGGCGACCTGCTGCCGCCCGGCGTGCTGAACGTGGTCAATGGTTTCGGCGTCGAGGCCGGCAAACCGCTGGCCTCGAGCCCGCGCATCGCCAAGATCGCCTTCACCGGCGAGACCACCACCGGGCGACTGATCATGCAGTACGCCGCGCAGAATCTCATCCCGGTGACCCTCGAGCTCGGCGGCAAGTCGCCGAACGTGTTCTTCGAGGATGTCTGCCGGCGGGACGACGATTTCTTCGACAAGGCGCTCGAGGGCTTCGTCATGTTCGCGCTCAACCAGGGAGAGGTGTGCACCTGTCC
>JAJYLP010000002.1 GCA_021787615.1 Pseudomonadota bacterium | reverse complement strand
ACAATGCGCACGTCGACGGTGCGCTCGAAATTGGCACCGACCGGCCGGACACGGCCGTCCCGCAACCCACGCAGCCGCTTCGCCTGCAGGAACAGCGCCCACTCCCCGATCTCATCGAGCAACACCATACCGCCATGCGCCTCGCTGAACAGGCCGCGCCTCACCCGCTGCGCGCCGGCAAACGCGCCACAAGCGTGACCGAACAACTCACTCTCCAGCAACCCTTCGGGGATACCCGCACAGTTGACGGGCAGCAAAGGTCCGTACGCGCGATCGCTCTTCTCGTGCAGGCCGCGGGTAATCAGTTCTTTGCCGACACCGCTCCGTCCACAGATGAGCACCGGTCCGGCGGCGCGGGTGGTCTGACAGATCTGCTCATAGAGGACCTGCATCGCTCGGCTGCGCCCGCACATCCCGCGAAAATCACCCGGCGCCGCCGACGGCCGCGCGCAGGCGCAGACGGGCGGCATCAAGCTGCACGCCAGGCACGATATCTCAACCGCAGCGACGCTCAAGATTGCATCGCCCGCACACGCATTGACACAGTGTTGCTCGCGTTCCGCAGCTTCCCGGTGACTCCGCAGCGTCCCCCCTCGAGGCCGGGGAATGCTGCACCCGCGCGCCAAGGCCCATCGCGCGCACGATCTCCGCCGCGCCGCTTGCAAGATGCTGTCGTTGACTCGACCGGCTCGCACCTCCATAGGCGCTCCGGCGGCGCGATGAGCGAAGCAACCGCGAACCTGTAATGGGTATCGTGTGCGCCGGCGCAACCCGGTCCGCCCATTGCCCTGCACCCAGGCAGGATTGGATCGCCGGCGTGGAGCGGGTGCGTATGTCGCTAGGCGATCACGGCGGTCCGCCAGCCGCCGTCAGCCGGAACGTCGTGCGCGCGGCCCGAGAGGAGCGGCAGGAGTCAATTCGCCGCTCGGCGCGGCGGCGGCAGCCACAGATGATGCGTTGCGGTGTTCGCGCAGCAGCGCATCGAGGCTAGCCCGATCGACGACTTCTTTCTCCAGCAGCAGTCGCGCAAGTGCCTCCAGAACTTCACGCTCCTCCGTCAGCGTTTGCGCAACCCGATCATGAGCGTCCTTGATGAGTCGCCCCACTTCCTCGTCAATGATCCGCGCCGTCTCTTCACTGTAGTTCATCTGTTGTGGCGCCTGCGGCACCGTCAGGAACGGCCCGGAGCGCATCGTATCGAAGGCAACCTGGCCGAGCCGCTCGCTCATGCCGTACTGGGTGACCATGTGCCGCGCCATGTCCGTGGCGCGCTGCAGATCGTCCTGCGCGCCGGTGGAAACATCTCCATAGACCAGTTCCTCGGCCACCCGCCCGCCGAGCAGCACGTCCAACCGGTCGAGCAATTCGCTGCGCTTCAGCAGATAGCGGTCCTCCGTGGGCAGCTGCTGCGTATACCCGAGCGCCCCGATGCCTCGCGGAATGATCGAGATCTTGTTGACGCGGTCAGCGTGCGCGCGGTTCTCGGCGACCACCGCATGTCCGGCCTCGTGGTAGGCGACCGTCTCCTTCTCCTTGGCGTTCATGACGCGATTGCGTTTCTCGAGTCCGGCGATTACCCGATCGATGGCCTCGTCGAAGTCCTTCGGTTCGACCGCTTTCTTGTTCTCCCGCGCCGCGTGCAGTGCCGCCTCGTTGACGATGTTCGCCAAGTCCGCTCCGGCGAAGCCCGGCGTCTTGGCTGCGACGACCGCCAGATCCACCTCCGGACTGAGCACGACGTTCTTGGCATGAACCTTGAGGATCGCCTCCCGCCCCTTGATGTCGGGCCGGTCGATCGCCACGTGCCGATCGAAGCGCCCCGGGCGCAGCAGCGCCGGATCGAGGATCTCTGGGCGATTCGTGGCCGCGAGAATGATGACGCCGCTTTGCGAATCGAACCCGTCCATCTGCACCAGAAGCTGATTGAGCGTCTGCTCGCGCTCGTCGTTGCCCGTGATCCCGGAGATACCGCGAGCCTTGCCCAGCGCATCGAGCTCGTCGATGAAGATGATGCAGGGGGCGCGCTGCTGCGCCTGCGCGAACAGGTCACGCACACGCGCCGCGCCTACGCCGACGAACATCTCGACGAACTCGGAGCCGCTGATGGACAGGAACGGCACGCCCGCCTCGCCGGCCACCGCCTTCGCGAGCAGCGTCTTGCCGGTGCCCGGTGCACCAACGATCAGAACGCCTTTCGGGATCTTTCCGCCGAGTCCGCGAAAGCGCTCCGGATTGCGCAGGAACTGCACCACCTCCTCGAGCTCCTGCTTGGCCTCGTCGATCCCGGCCACATCAGCGAAACGCACACCGGTCTTTGACTCCGTGTAGAGCTTCGCTTTGCTCTGACCGACGCCCATCATCAGTCCCGGGCCCGCACCTGCGCCGCGGCGCATCAGCCAGCTCCACAGCAGCACGATAAGCGCGATCGGCACGACCCATCCGATCAACATCCGCAGCCAGGGACTCTCGGCCGCGCCCGAATAGCGCACGTGGGCGGCCTGCAGTTCGGCGGTGAGCTGCGGGTCATCGACGCGATCCGTCACGATCTGACGCATCTGCGGCCCGCTCGTAGCCGGGGTCGACATCAGGCTCTGGTATTCATGTGCGGGCAGCAGGTCCTTCGTCCCTGTGACATCGACCTGGGCATTGATCGTGCCCTGACTGACGGTAGCCTGAGTCACCTTGCCGGCCGCCAGCAACGTCTTGAAGTCGCTGTACGGTATGGTCGTCACGTGCGAGGAGAGCAGGTAGTACTGCATGCCGATCAGCAGCCCGATCACGGCCACCCAGTACCAAATCGTCAGCTGATTCTTGCGTTCCACGACGGTCTGCTTGGCGGTGCGTCCAGGAGCCGGTCGCTCGGACTTCGCGCGCCCATCTACCCGATGGCGCGCCCGCACCACTCATACCCGCAAAAAAATATATCGCATAACCGTCACTGAACCAATGACGTAACAGCGAAGCGCGGCTGCGGTGAATGCGTATGCAGCACGCCGATCCGCCTGTCGTCGCAGCTCGGACAGCCGCCGCGGCCGCAATGGCCCCTGGCCCGGTCGCGGAATCAGCGGGGAATGCGTATTGATGGCGCAGCGCCGACCCGCGAACGTACATCGGAAAGTCCGAGCAGCCGCATTCGGCGAGGGGGTCGGGTGGAACATCGATGGGGCCGAAGAATGCTCGTGCAGCTGCCTGTCCGGCTCCTCGCCGCAGACCATGAGCCGGTATCCGCGCAGATCGAGAACCTCAGTGTGAGCGGCGCCTTCGTGCGCACCGACTGGTCTGGGCCACCGGGAGCCTGTCTTGAGGTCGAGGTCCTCGGCAACGATCCGATCGGTCTTCACATGGAGCGGATTGTGGCGCACATCACCCGCATGACCTCCAATGGTATGGCGATCGAATGGTGCGACCTGGCGCCGCAGCCGGTACGGCTCCTGCTCGACGCCGACCGGCACCGGGCGCTGCGGCGCGTGCACTCCGCGGAATTTCGACGCGCCCGGATCGTAGCCGAAGCTCAACCGCCGCTCGCCGGCGCAGTAGCTGGCGACGGCGAGACCACGCGCGCAGGCCGATAGCAGATCGTGCCACGCCGGGGCGCGACCCTGCAGTCACGGGAGTGAGTCCGAGCAGCCTCTCGAGACGTGCGTCCTCGCCGTACAGGTCCTCGGAGAACAGCACCTGGCCCTGGTCCGTGGCGAATGCAGTCGCGTAGAGAACAATCACGGGGATCGGCTTGGCAAGCGCGACTCGTTGATTGTCGGGGCCATTCATCGCCGCCTCAATCTTTTCCCGGCTCCAATCCCCAGGCGTGCCGCTCAAGGCAAACACCGCGAGGGCGCCCGGATCGCTGACGCGGATGCAGCCGTGACTGAAAGCGCGGCGGGGCGAGCTGAACAGCCATCGCGCGGGCGTAGAATGCAGCAGGACATCATAGGGATTCGGCACACCGAACTTGATCAAGCCAAGCGCGTTTTCCGGTCCCGGAAGCTGGCGCGCTCGCAGCCGGCCGGCTGCGAGCGCGGCGAGATTCTCGCCCGTTGGAGGAACCGGGCTCGCCGCGTCGCTTTCGCCGCGCACGATCTGCAGATGTTGGGAGGCGAGATAACCCGGCTTCGCGCGGATGTCAGGCAGCAGTTCCCGCACCGTGATTTTGCGGGGTACATTCCAATAGGGGCGGAACACCACGTATGTCATTTCAGTGATGAAGGTCGGCGTGTGCGCGCCTGAAGCGGCGCGTCCCACGATCACATTCATCTGCAAGGTGTCGGCCGCGGGCCGCGTCACCGTGCGAAACGCATAGAGACGGAACTGCGGAATGTTGACGATCACCAGCGGCGGCTGCAGATCCGGCAGCCATCGCCACCGTTCGAGATTCAGTTCGATCTGCCGCACACGCGCTGCGAACGGCGTGGTGAGCTGGCGGAATGTCGCAGGTCCGAGGATGCCGTCCACGGCGAGTCCGTGACGCCGTTGAAAGCGCTCCAGTGCGCTCACCAGCGCCGGGTCGATCTGCTCGGAATCCTCCGTGGCGGGGCGTGCATCAGCCCCTGCGGGCAGATCGCCCACAACGCGCAGCCGCCATCGCAAAGCGGCAGCGCCGCGGTACCGCTGACCGGCCTTCACCGACCGATGCGGCAGCGGCGGCAAATCCGTGAGCGCCCCGTCCTGTGCGGCGAGCTGGCGGTACCTCGTCAGCGCCTGCTCGAGCAGCCGGTACGGATAGAACGTCGGCTCGACCGAGGCAAGTGTCCGTCGCAGGTCGTCCGAGCGGGCAATCGAACGCACCACGGCATCGAGATCCAGCGCCCGGCGCGGCCGCCCAAGGGCGAACCCGGCGGCGCTCGGATTGATCCGCCCATAGTGCAGATCGCACACCAGCTGCAGCGCCTGCACTGTCAGGCTCACGTCGAATTGCGCCCACAGACCCGCCCAGCGCTCGCTGTCGGGCTGCTGCGCGCCGGCACGGCTCACCAGCGCAGCCAGCGCATCGCCGCCATAGTCGCGCGGCTCGAGCCCGTAGTGCTGCGCATCGCGCAGAATGTGCACCAACGCAAGCGCCTGCGCCGTGGCCCGCCCATTGACGCTCCACAGCGGTCGATCGGCGGTGTTCGCATAAATCGAGTCCAATGCGCGCCGCGCCCCATGATCCAGTGCTCGAAAGCGCCCGCGCGGCTCACTCCTGGTGAGCTGAATCGAAATCGCAGACGCGACGGAGGCGCCCTCCCCGGCCGTTGCGACAGGAGCGCCCACCACGCAACCGAGGAGGATCGAGAGCGCAAGGACGAGCATATCGCGCGATAGAGAAGCGGCACCCCGACCGCCCGGCATCCTGATCTTCATCGCGGGCATTATCGAGGTCGCCATCGCAAGACCGCATACGCAAAACTACGCATGCGTCGTGCGTGATCCTGCTCCAGCCCCAGCGCATCCGCGCGGCCGCCACCCTCCCCAGCAATACGCTCGACAAAGGTTGCTGCAACCGCCCGATGACCCGGTGCGGCATGCGGGGCAGGGGCGCCGCGACGTGCTGTGACCCTACGGTACGCGCTCGATGAGTTGCTGCCGAACAGACCCGCTTCAGCGACCCGCCGGTCTGCCGCATCGCCCCACACGCTTCGCCATGGACCACCATCGCCCCGGCAAGACATCCCGTCGCCCGCCGAATCAGGCCCGCCGGCGCGCCGTGCGCACAAAAGCCTGTCACTGCACGTAGGATTGAGTCGCCGCGCCGCCAGGCATAGACTGCAGCAGGAATATCAACTCCAGCGGATCATGAACGGCTCGCTCCTGCGATTTTACGTGCACGAGGACCACCACCATCACGGCCGGCTGGTGTGGGAATGGCTGCTCGAACAGGGCAATCGGCTCGGGGTGCGCGGCGGCTCGGCGTTCAAGGCGATGGCCGGCTTCGGCCGCCATCACACGCTGCACGAGGCGCGCTTCTTCGAGCTCGCGGGCACTCTGTGCGTCGAGGTCGAGTTCATCGTCACGCCGGAAGAGGCGCAGAAGCTGCTCGACTTGGTGACCCGCGAGAAAGTCCGCCTGTTCTACGCCAACCTGCCGGCGCGCTTTGGGGTCATCAATCCGGACGCGGCCGATCCGCCGGCGGTTGCCGAAGACCCCTGATCGCCCGCCGCCGCAGTCCACTGCGCGCGCACCATGCCGAGCGCCTGGTAACGCACCGCTGCCTCGGTGTCCACGCGCACGACCGTGACGAGTGGGCCGAACTCGCACCAGTAGCGCCGCTCGCAGGCAAGCTCCACGCACTTGGCGATCCACCCGGGCCGGCCGCGCGCTGCCTCGACGAAGGCTTGGGCTGCCTCCACCTTCAGCGGCGGCAATCGCGCAGCGCGCCATCGCTCATCGAGCAGACGTCTCAGTTGACGCGAGGTCGCCATCGGCATTCGCACGGACATCGCCCCATAGCGCCACGGCCGCATACGGCGGTGCTCGTTCTGCGCGTCGATATCCACCGCCGTAAGCACACCGGCGATCTTGCCGTGCAACCGCCGCAAGAAAGAGACCATCGCACTGCCGTTACAGCGGAAGTGATCGAGCAGCAGTACACCAGCGCGCCGATCCGCCGCATTCCACAGCCGCACGCGGGCAGTGCGGCGAGCGACCTCGAGGGTATCCACTTCCGGATAGGCGCACTCGAGCGCGCGGGTGATGTCATCAAGGGCGGCAGTGCAAGCCGAATAGGAGCAGGGAACGCCGTTGCGCTCCAGGCGGGCATGCAGTTGCATAAGCAGGGTCGACTTACCACCGCCGCGCGGGCCGTAGAGTGTCAGATGCTCTCCGCGCAGCAGCCGATTTTGCAACTGCGCGGCCAGCTCAGGGAACTGAAGCTGCATGGGATTGCCTGTCGATCTCGGTCAAAGACCTGTGCGCTGCAGGCATCATCAGCCGCGAATCACGGCGATTCAGGGAGGCATGCCATCTCCCCTCGACGCCCAGTCTATGATCACCGCGCTGCCGCGGCAAGGGTTATGCAAGAGCGCCCCGCTGCTTGCCCGTGCCTCACCGCCTGTGTATATTGACTCGCAGGGAGATGGCATTCCTCCCGTAATAAAAACTGCCGCCAACGGCTGATGATGCCTACCGATTCCGTCATGGCGACGGAGGAGCGGTAGCGCATGCGACCCGAGCTTGTCCCGAGTCCCTTCCGCAGGCTGCGCGCGCGGCCCGAGGTGTGTGTCCGGCCCGAACGCATCGCGGCGTGGGACATCCCTGCCTGCGCTGCACCCGGCCGCTGCGCGCACCGGAAGGCTGACGCGTGATCCGGGACGTCCTGCTGCAGATCACACAGGTCCTTGCGGTCATCGTGCTCGCGCCGCTGCTGCAGGGAACTATCCTGCAGTGGGAAGAGCGGGTGCAGCGCGCGCAGGGGCCGGGCATCTTGCAGCCGTACCGCGATCTGTGGAAGCTGTTCCACAAGCAACTCGTGGTCCCCGAGACGGCCAGCTTCATCTATTGGATCGCGCCGGTCGTCGCCTTCACCTGCATGCTGACGGTGCCGATCCTGATCCCGGTACTGACGAACTTTCCGCTGCCGCTGTCCGACATGGGCGACATCCTCGGCGGCGGGTTCATCCTGACGCTCGGCTCGTTCTTCATCACGCTTGCGGGCCTGGACTCCGGCAGCGCCTACGGGGGCGTCGGCTCCTCGCGCACCGTCATGCTCGGCATCCTGGCAGAACCGACTCTCATCCTGGTGTTTGTCGGCATCACGCTTTTGGCCAAAGCGATGCTGCCGTTCGTCGTCAACCACCTGCTTGCCGGAAATCCCGCCGTGTACTGGAGTCCAGCGCACCTGTTTCTGGTCGCGGCGTTCTTCATTCTGCTGCTCGTCGAGACCGACCGGCTCCCCTTCCACTCGAGCACCCACATCGAGGTGTACATGATCGAGGAGGGGCGGATCCTCGAGTACTCAGGCCCCCTGCTCGCGCTGCTGCGCTGGGCCTCAGCGATGAAGCAGTTCATCCTCTACATCATCTTCTGCAACGTGCTGCTGCTGCCTTGGGGGCTGTCCGTGCAGGGCACGGCACTCGGAGCGCTCGGGGCCGCCGGCGGACTGCTCGTGAAATTCGCGGCCGTGGGCGCAGTGGTGGTCGCGGTGGAAACGACCCAGTCGCGCCTGCGTTACTACCGCTATCAGGAGCCGCTCGCCGCCTCCTTCGTGCTCGCGATTCTCGCCATCGTGGCCAACCAGATGAGGTAGGAATGTTCGCCGCGCAGCTTCCGCCGCTTGCCCAGTCCCTGTTCAGCCTGCTCGCCATCACGAGCCTGCTCCTGGCGTTCGTGATGCTTGGCTCGCGCTGGCTCAATGCCTACCTCGGCGCGTTCGCGCTGCAGTCCTGGCTCATCGCCTTGCTGTCGGCGGCGGTCGCCTACTACGGCGGATACCCTGAACTCTATGGCATCGCGGTGCTCACCGCGTTGTTTCGCGGCCTGGTGCTGCCGTACCTGCTGCTGAGAATCGTCCGTCGCCTGAAGGTCGACCGGGAGCTGCACGAGCGGCTCGCGCCGAGCTCAAGTCTGGTGGTGGGAGGCCTGCTCGTGCTGTTCGCCTTCGTGGTCGCCCATCACGTGAGCAAGGCGCTCGGTCTTGCCGGCACGGTCGCCGTGCTCGCCCTCACCGCCATGCTGTCGATGAAGCTCATCGGCTTTCTCATGCTCATGGTGCGCAGCGAGGTGGTAAGCCAGATCCTCGGCCTGCTGGTGATCGAGAACGGCATCTTTCTCGGCTCGCAGATTCTGGTGCCCGGGATGCCGCTGCTGATCGAGCTGGTCATTCTGTTCGATCTGCTGGTTGTCGTGGCGTGCTTCGGCGTGCTCGTGCGCTACCTCACGGTGCATGCCGGTACATCGAGCACCCGCGAGCTGCGCAGGCTGGTCGGATGAGCCCGGGATCGCTGGTCGCCATCATCCTGCTCGCGCCGCTCGCGGCGGCTCTCGCTTGCGAGCTCATCGGCGCGCCGCGCGTGTCCGAGTACCTGAATCTGCTCGCCTCCATCGCGGTGTTCGCAGCGGTGCTGCGGCTGCTGCCGATCGCCCGCGGCGGGCCCTACACCCTGCTGCACGGGTACATCATCGTCGATCCCCTCGGCGCGTGGGTCCAGCTGTCCGTTGCCGCCGTGTACCTGCTCGCCTCCCTGTACGCGATCGGCTACATGCGCTCAATCGATAAGCCGGCGCGGCTGCATCGCTTCTACGCCCTGTTCGCCGGATTCGCGTTCACGGTTCTGCTCGGACCCCTGATGAACAACATCGGGGTGTACTGGATCGCGATCGAGCTCACCACGCTGGTGAGCACATTTCTGGTCGGCTTCGACAAGACGCGCGAGGCGGTCGAGGCGGCCTGGAAGTACATCGTGGTGGTCTCAGCCGGCATCAGCCTGGCGCTGCTTGGCATCATCCTCTATTACTGGGCAGGCAGCCTGCACCTCGGGCCGACCTACAATCTCACCTGGGCGGCGCTTCGTGCTGTCGCCCCGCAGCTGAATCCGACCCTGTCGCTCGTGGCATTCCTGCTGGTTTTCATCGGTTTCGGCACCAAGGTCGGCCTCGCCCCAATGCACACCTGGCTGCCCGATGCGCACAGCGAGGGCCCGGCGCCAGTCTCAGCGATGCTCTCCGGCGCACTGCTCAACACCGCCATGATCGGCATCGCGCGCTTCATCGGCGTGATCGACAACGTGCACCTCGGCGCCCTTCCCCGCACCGTCGTGATCGCGATTGGCGCTCTGTCGCTGGCCATCGCTGCGCTGTTCATCACACGGCAAACGGACGTCAAACGGCTGATGGCCTACTCCAGCGTCGAGCACATGGGGGTGATGACGCTCGGGTTCGGGTTCGGCGGACCGCTCGGCATCGCCGGCGCGCTCTATCACATGCTCAATCACTCGCTCAACAAGTCGCTGATGTTCTTCGGCTCCGGCGACGCGATGCACGCCTACCGCAGCAAGCGCATCGGGCGCATTCATCACGTGCTCACGGCCATGCCGGTCGCTGGGGCACTATGGATTGCCGGCGCGGTCGCCATCACCGGCGCTCCGCCATTCGGGCTGTTCCTTAGCGAGTTCACCATTCTGCGCGCAGGGCTCGCCGGCCCCAATGCCTGGGCGGTGTACGTGATGCTGTTGCTGCTGGTGGTGATCTTCGTCGGCTTCCTCAACCGCTTCCGCGCCATGTACTTTGGCGAGAGCCCGCAGGCCGCAGCTGCCGTCACGCGCTGGCGAGCGCCGCGGCAGGAGCGCTTCTGGTGCCTGCTGCCGATGTGGCTCGCGCTTCTACCGTTGCTCGCGCTCGGGGTGTGGTGGCCCAGCGCCTTCAGTCACTATTTCTCCCTCATCGCCGCTCAGCTTGGCGGAGGCGCGCGATGAGCACCGCGCCGCTTGCGGTCACCCACGAGGACCTCGCGCTGTCGGAACTGCCGCCGCGGTGCGGCGCCGCCCTGGCCGCTGGGGCTCGCATGCAGTTCATGTACGGGTGGTTCCCCGACGCTCGCGAGACACCCGAGCTTCGCTATGTGTTGCATCCCGCCCGGGGCCGACCACCGCATGTCTGGCGCTGCCAGCCGCGCGGGCAACCCCCGCCGAGCCTCGCGCCGAGCGCGCCGCTGCTGTCCTGGTACGAGCGCGAGACGACGGATCTGTGCGGCATCGACTTCAGCGGTCAGCCACTGCCGCAACCGCTCGTGCTGCTGCCCGGAGCGGTGGCCGAGCGGCCGCCTTTGATGCCCGGGCCTGCTGCGGGTCTGCGCTACGTGCCCGCGCCGCAACCCCTGCCGGAACTCGCCGGCGGTGCGCCACAGGACGTTCAGCTGCTGCCCTTCGGACCGGTCCGCGCCGATGTCCTGGAGTCGACCCAGCTCGCCTTCTTGTACATCGGCGAGGCGATCCTGCACTACTACCCGCAGCTGTTCTTCAAGCACCGCGGCATGGAGAAACGCTTCGAAGGAATGTCCCCGTCCCTCGGCACCGTCCTCGCCGAACGCGTCTCCGGCGTCGGCAGCGTCGCGCACTCGTTGGCTTACTGCCAGGCATTGGAAGCTGCTGCGGGCTGTGATGTGCCGTCCCGCGGCGCCTGGCTGCGGGTGTTGCTCGCCGAGCTCGAGAGGCTCTACAACCACCTGCATTATCTCGGATACCTGTGCCATACGACGACGCTCAAGGTCGGCGAGGCGCAGGGCAAATACCTCGAGGAACTGGCCAAGCAGGCGAACTGCCGCGTGAGCGGCAGCCGGCTGCTGCGCGGGCTCATCGCCCCCGGCGGGATGCGGCGCGAGCCGGTGCTCGCCAGGCTTGCCGCCGACCTCGCGCACATCGAGGGTGAATTTCAGCGCTATGCGGACCTGCTCAGCTCCACCAACAGCCATCGCGATCGTCTGATCACCACGGGGATGCTCGGGCAGCAGCTCGCCTTCGATCAGGGCGCGACCGGGCCGGTGGAGCGCGCTTCGGGCGTCGATCGCGACTCGCGGCGCGACCAGCCGTACGGTGCCTACAGCGAGCTGCCCTTGCGCGTCGCGGTGCAGGAGGGCTGTGACGCTCACGCGCGCCAACAGGTGCGCATCGACGAGATCGCCGGCAGCATCAGCCTGATCCGGGCCGTCCTTGACGGCCTGCCCGATGGCCCGCTGCTCGCCGACTGCCGGCTGCGGCCGGGCACCGAGGGGCTAGGCTGGGCCGAAACGCCTCGTGGCACCGCGTACTACGCCATCCACATCGATGCCGGCGGCCGGCTGGCGCGCGTCAAGATCAAATCCCCCAGCTTCTCAAACTGGCGGGTTTTCCCCTACACCGTCCATGACACCAACATGATGGACTACGCGATCAACGAGGCCAGCTTCGGCCTGACGGTGGCCGGCTGTGACCGCTGACGGAGCGCATCCATGGCTTTGAAGACGATCTCGCTCTGGACGCTCTACGGGCTCGCCCGGGGAAAAGCGACCAGTCGCTGGCGCGGGAGGGGCGCCGAGCCTGGCCAAGCCGGCTTTCTCGGCCTGCCGCGCTTCAATCCAGAAAAATGCCAGGAGGGCTGCCGCAAGTGTGCGGACGCCTGCCTCCCCGGCGCCATCCGCCTCGCACCCGGCGCCGGTGATGAGCGCGTGACCGTGGATTACGGCCGCTGTGTGGTGTGTCAGCTCTGTGTCGAGGCATGTCCCTCGGGCGCGTTCAGCTCGTCAGAGGACTGGGCATTTGGCAGCCCCATGCGCGAGGATCTCGTCTGGACGCGCGCTGGCGCATCAGCCGACGGGAGGTCTTTGCAGCGCGAGATCCGCCGCGTGTTCGGCCGGAGCCTGCACATCCGCCATGTCGATGCGGGCTCGTGCAACGGCTGCGAATCGGAGCTGCAGGCCCTCAACAACCCCTACTACAACCTGCACCGCTTCGGTGTCTTCTTCACCGCCTCGCCGCGCTTTGCCGATTTGCTGCTGGTCACCGGGCCGGTGACCTACGCCCTGCGCGGACCGCTCATGGAGACCTACGAAGCGATGCCGGAGCCGCGCTTCGTGATGGCCGCGGGCGCGTGCGCAGTCTCCGGGGGCACCAACGGCGGCGGCTACGCCTGCGGCCTCGGACTGGAGGGCGTGCTGCCGGTGGATGTGTACCTGCCGGGCTGTCCGCCCAATCCGCCGGCGATCATCCATGCGCTGCTGATGCTCCTGCAGCGGGTGCCGCAGCGCGTGCGCGGCGGGCAGCTGAGGTCGGGCTCGGAGCGATCGGGAGATGAGCATGCCTGAGCTGTTGATCGCGGCATTCTGGCTGTGGGTGGCTGGCGCGTTGTGCGCTCTGGCGCGACTCACTTCGATGGCGCGGTGGCTGATCGCGCTCGGCGCGGCAGCCGCTCTTGCGGGCGCATTCGAGGCGCTGCCCCAGGGCGCCGGCTCGCGGGTCTTGCCGCTCACCCTGGCCGATCAGACCGTGCGGCTGCACTACGCACCCGGGGCATTGTGGCTGATGGGCTTCGGTCTGCTGCCGGCAGCGCTCGCCGTCGCACTCGCTACGCCGATCCGCGGCGCGCGAGCGGGATGGCTCTTCGGCGCGGCGCTGTGTTTGCTCGGCGCGCTGGGACTGTTCGGGCTGCAGGACGCGTACGCCTTGCTCATTGCCTGGGAGCTGATGAGCCTCGGGGGCGCGATCATGATCCTCTCCGAGCGCACCACGCTGCAGGCCGGGCGGCGGACGCTCTACATGTTGGCGCTGCTCGAGGTCGGGACGGTGGCCGTTCTGCTCGCGCTGCTGCTGCTCTCGCGACACGTCGGCGGCTCCGTCGCGTTCGAGGAATTCACTCGCGGGGCACAGACCCTGAGTCCCGGCACACGCATGGCGGTCGGGCTGCTGGCGCTCGTCGGATTCGGCGCCAAGCTCGGGCTGCTGCCGTTCTACGAATGGCTCCCGGGCGCCTACGGCAACGGCAGCGGCGCCTCGGGCGCCATTCTCTCCGGGGTGCTGCTCAATGCAGCGTTCTTCGCGCTCTCGCGCACGCTCGTGAACTGGCTCGGGCGGGGCGCTGGACTCTTTGACCTCGGCATCCTGGTCACGGCCGTCGGCGCATTGACCTCGATACTGGCGGCGCTGTATGCGTTCCAGCAGGACGACTGGCGAGCTCTGCTCGCCTTCTCTACGGCGGAGAACGCCGCCATTGCGGTGACGACGCTTGGGGCGAGCCTGCTGTTTCGCGCGGACGGCCAAGCGGCCCTGGCGGGACTCGCCTGGACGGTCGCCGTGCTCCATCTGTCGGGACATGCACTCGCCAAGGGCGGGATGTTTCTCGGCGCCGACGGCGTGTACGTTGCCGGTGGCACGTACCGGCTCGCGCAACGCGGTTGGCTGCGCACGGCGCACCCAATATTCGGGGTCGGCGCGCTGTTCGCAGCCATGAGCCTCGCGGCCATGCCGCCGCAGATCGGCTTCGTGACCGAGTGGTTCACGTTTCAGACGCTTTTCCAGGGCTTCCATCTCACCACCCTGGGCGGCCGACTGACGCTGGCGCTGGCGGGCGCCGCTTTGGCGCTGACCGCGGCGATTGCGTTCGCGACATTCATCAAGGCGTTCGGCATCGGCCTGCTCGGCGATGGGCATTCGCCGCAGGCACCTCGTGTGAGCATGCGTTACGATGGCGCGGTGTTCGTTCTCGGCCTCGCCGTGCTGGGCTCGGCCGTGGGCATGCCGTTGTGGCTGCACGGTCTGGAGAGCGCCAACGTGGCGCAATTCGGCGCGAACGCGGCACACGCCATGACCACCGGCTGGCTGCTCGTGCCCCTGACGGACTCGTTCGCGTTCATCTCGCCCTCGCTGCTGGTCATCGTCATGCCGCTGCTTGCCGTCCTTCCGCTGCTGCTGCTGCTGAACAGCCGCCGCCACCGCGTGCGGCGCGCACCGGTCTGGTATGGAGGCCAGCGCGAAGATCCCCAGCGTTCCGCGACGACTTCCCTGACATTCTCCAACGCGATGCGCACTTTCTACAGCTTCATCTACCGGCCCACGTTGGATACCGCACGTGAGCATCGTGCCGTCGCTTACTTCATCCACAGGCTGGAGTTCGAGCACGACGTGGCGGACGTATTCGGCCCGGCGCTGTTCGACCCCGTCCGGCGTGCGGTCTGGCGGTTGGCCGGCTGGCTGCGCGCGCTGCAGTCGGGGGATCTGAACTTCTATCTGGGACTGATCGGGACGCTGCTCATCGTAATCCTCGCCCTGACGCTGCGTTAGGTGCCGGTCCTCAGCACTGCGACTGCCCCGCCAGAGCGGCCTGCCGGCGGCGTGGTGACGTCGAGCGCACCCTGCAAGCGCTACCGCTCGAACGCCAGCATCGAAGAGAGGTGCCGTGACCGGGGTCTGCCGTGCCGCGCGGATGGCGTACCGTTCACCGTGACGCTGGAGCAGGCATCATCAGCCTCGCGGCGGATCTGGGAACAATGCCCTCTCCGTGTCTCAGATCGTCCACTGACGGCGTGTTTGGCTCAAGTACCAGCGCTGTGCCGTCCATAGCCCTGCATCCGAGGCCGGAGCTGCGCGTGAACCGTGATCCGAGCGGGGGCGGCACGCCTCTGCGACTCGCCCTGCCGGCTTATTGCCGCAGGCTCGCCCTTTTCCGCGCCCTCCGTCAGCGGCCGCTCACGGATTCATAGCGCTCTGCGGGAGCGCGATGCCGGCTGAGCGGCCGTACCCGGCCCCCTCGCCGAGCGCCTCCTCGATCTCGAGCAGCCGGTTGTACTTCGCCATGCGCTCCGAGCGGCAGAGCGAGCCTGTCTTGATCTGTCCCCCGCCCATGGCAACCGCAAAATCTGCAATGAAGCTGTCCTCGGTCTCTCCAGAACGGTGCGAGACGACGAAACCCCAGCCCGCTTGGCGGCACAGCTCGATGGCCTCGACGGTCTCGGTGACGGTGCCGATCTGGTTGAGCTTGATCAGCGCCGCATTGCAGGTGCGCTCGCTGATGCCGCGGCGGATGAACCGCGGGTTGGTGACCAGGATGTCATCGCCCACGATCTGGATGCGATCACCGAGCTCGGCCGTCATCGCGCTGAAGCCTTCCCAGTCGTTCTCCGCCAGCCCGTCCTCGATGGAGACGATGGGATAGCGCTCCACCCAGCTCCGATAGAGCGCAATCATCTGCGCGGACGTCTTGTTTCCCTGGCGGCTGCGCGTGAGGCGGTATTCGCCCTCATCGTAGAAGGAACTCGCCGCCGGATCGAGCGCAATCGAAATATCGCGCCCCGGCTGGTAACCCGCCCGCTCGATTGCTGCGACGATCAGCTCGCACGCCTCCTCGTTGCTCGCGAGCGCCGGTGCAAAGCCGCCCTCATCCCCGACCGCGGTACTCAGACCACGCTCGTGCAGAAGCTTCTTCAGCGCCTGAAACGTCTCCGAACCATAGCGCATCGCCTCGGCGAAACTCGAAGCGCCGTGCGGCTCGATCATGAACTCCTGGAAATCGAGGCTCGAGTCGGCGTGCTTGCCGCCGTTCAGCACATTCATCATCGGCACCGGCAGCCGATGCGCGCCGACACCCCCGAGGTACGCATACAGCGGCATCCGCCGCGCCTGTGCCGCCGCGCGCGCGAGCGCCTGCGAGACCCCGAGAATCGCATTCGCCCCGAGCTTGGCCTTGTTCGCCGTCCCATCGAGATCACACATCATCCGATCGATGCGCGCCTGCGCGCTTGCATCGAGGCCAATCAGGCGCGGCGCGATGACCTCGTTGACGTTGGCGAGCGCCTTGCGCACACCCTTGCCGCCGTAACGCCGCGCCTCGCCGTCGCGCAGCTCTACCGCCTCGTTCTCCCCGGTCGAAGCGCCCGAGGGAACCGATGCGCTGGCGAGCGTGCCGTCCTCGAGGCCGACCGTGACGCGCAGCGTCGGAAAGCCGCGGGAATCGAGAATCTCCAGGGCGCGCACGGACTGGATCCGGGTGTCGGATGACATAGGCTTCCTTTATCCCAATCAAAGCACACTCACCACCCTTTCGGGCGGGCCGGCAGGAGTCATCAGCCTGACAGGCGGTTCCTGGGGGACCCCATCCCCACAAGCGGGCCGCCGCTGCGCCGCGGGTCGAGCGGCGCAGCAGAGCGCCGGGTGATCATACAAACAAAGGGTCGCGCCGCTCAAATCTTCCGCAGGCGAGGTTCGCGGCCGGGGTCGATGCGTGGCGCCTCAGAAGGTATGCGCGTCACCACAAATCCAGTCCAGAACAGCAATCCTTTGCTCACGCGAGTCGTGTCATGAAGCATGAGCAGCAGCGCAAGCATGGTGAGATTGACCGCAATGCCGCCCATCAGACCGCAGCCGAGCGACCCGCCGATGAGATCGCCGAACGCCGAGCCAAGGCTGTTGGCCGCAATCGCCGTGAGCCAGTAATACCGCTCGTCCCGCCGGTCCTTGACCGGGGAGCTCCCGAGCGCCCCGCGGTGCGCGAGCCACGCCGCGAGAATCACGAGCGTACAGAGCAGCCGCGCGAGCGTCCCGGAGGGACTCCCCCCGGTGCAGCGTCCGATCAATGCTGTCGGAGATCTCCGCGCCGACGGCGCAGAAGCGGAGAAGCACGAGCCCGTAAAGCCACGGGATGCATCGCTTCGCCCGCCGCTGCACGAACAGCAGCGCGAGGAAGACCACGAGCTAAACGGCCAGCGCCAAACGATCATGTGTTCCCGGCAGATCAGGTGCCACGGGACGGGCGCATCCCCTGCCGAATCGGGTCCCCTTGCTTCGATCGACGCGAGGTGATTATCTTAAGTCATTGAAATATCGATATAATTATCAATTCTCGACAGCCCCGCCGGCGGCAGCGCTCCGATAGTCGGTCGGCGCGGTGCGATCGGTGCCGGCCGCGATTCCAAGCACGCGGAACACCCAGGTCAGCCCGGCCGCAACCACACTGTTAACGACGACCGCCGTCACGGCGATGTAGGTCGGCACGACCGTACCGAGCAGGTGCAGCGGGTACACCGTCCCCTTGAACCGCAGCCGTGCCTCCAGCCACGTGCCCAGCACCATGCCCACGAGCCATCCCACCGCGAGCGCCCAGCGGTGGAACCAGCGGGTGTAGAGGCCGAATGCCAGCGCCGGGACCGTCTGGATGATCCAGATGCTGCCGAGCAGCTGCAGGTTGATCGCGTAACTCGTCGGCAGCGCGATGGCAAAGATCAGCGCGCCGAACTTCACCACCAGGGAGACCCGCTTCGCCTGCCGTGCTTCCTGCGGACCGGAGCAGTCAGGACGCAGATACTGGCGGTAGATATTGCGCGTCCAGAGGTTGGACGCGGCGATCGACATAATGGCCGCCGGGACCAGCGCACCGATGGCGATCGCGGCGAAGGCGACGCCGGTGAACCAGCCGCTGAAGCTTTTCATGAACAGCGCGGGCACCGCGAAGTTGTTCGAATACTGGCGGAAGTACCCCGCGAACTGCGGCAGCTTGTCCACGCCGGCAGCGATGGCCATGAAGCCGAGCAACGCGGTCAGCCCCAACGCGAACGTGTATGCCGGCAGGAACGCCATGTTGCGCGCCACGGTCCTGGGGCTGTCGGCCGACAGCGTCCCGGTGAGCACGTGTGGATAGGCGAACAACGCCACTGCCGAGCCAAGCGCGAGCGTGGCAAACGCGCTGTAACTGCCGAGGCTGCCGGCGGGAGGCCGGGCCAGCATGACCTTGGCCGCCGGCACCGCGGCGAAGATTTTGCCGAAACCGCCGAGCTCGATTGGGATCACGATCACCGCCGCGATCACCGTCACGTAGATCAGCAGATCCTTGACCACCGCGATGAGCGCAGCGGCGCGCAGGCCGCTGGTGTACGTGTAGGCGGCCAGCGCCGCGAAAGCGATGACGAGCGGCAGGTCGCCCGCCCACCCGCGGGTCGGCAAGCCAAGCCCAGCCAGCACCACCTCGATGCCAACGAGCTGCAGCGCGATGTACGGCATGACCGCCAGGATGCCGGTGACCGCAACGAGCAGGCCGAGCAGCGGGCTGTCGTAACGGTCGCGGACGAAGTCTGCCCCCGTGATGTGATTGTGCCGATGCGCCACGCGCCACAGCCGCGGCAGCACGGCAAAGACCAGCGGATAGCAGATGATGGTATACGGCATCGCGAAGAAGCCGATCGCCCCGGCGCCAAAGACCAGTGCCGGCAAGGCGACGAAGGTGTAGGCGGTGTAGATATCACCGCCCAGCATGAACCAGGTCACCCAGGGGCCGAAGCGGCGCCCGCCGAGGCCCCACTCATGCAGCTGTTCGAGATCCGCCCGCCGCCAGCGCGCGGCATAGAATCCGAGCACGCTCACCCCGGTCACCAGCAGCAGAAAGACGATCAGCGCCGATCTGTGCACGGTCCGCCTCTCAAATCACATCGCGCGTCTTGAAATAGACGAAGGCCGAGCACAGCACGCTTCCCGGCGCCCACGCCAACAGGTACCAGTAGAAGAACGGCAGGCCGAATAGCACCGGGCGTACATGCGCGAACCACGGCACCCACAGCGTCGCGATCAGGGGCACGAGGAGCAGCAGCAGCCACCATCTGCGCGAACTCGCCCGCGGCTCAGCCGATGCATTCATGATCTGCCCCTAAATTGAGGTCGCATGCCGGCGCCGTGTCCGCCAGAGACCGACGTTTCAAAATCGCAGAGCCCCGAAGACCCCCTTGCCGCCGACTGCCACGCGGTCAGCGCCGCTGTTTGTATTGCAGGGTATCACTGCGCGAATCGAGTTCCAACCCGGCCCTCTCGGAGCGCTCTGACGCCGCGCGAGCTGTCGAAGATGCGTTCCCTGGAGGAAACGGGCGCCATCAGTTGAATTGATCGAGCGGAAAAACCGCAGACGAGCAAGCGATCAACATGCTCCGATGCGACTCAGGAACCCCTTGCGCGGACACAGCACTCCGGCGGCGACCGGCAAACCCGCAGGGGGCAGACCGATGCCGATCTGAATGGGCCGCCGCGCAGCGATTTCAGCCTTTGCGCAGGCGGCACCCGCACCGCGCCGCGATCGCCCCCGCGTATTGGGCGGCTGCGCGGCCATGTCGCCGCGACCGTGCGGGCGCGGATTGACCCTGAGCACGCGGCGTGCCTATCGCTCGAATGTTCCGATCGCCTCCGCGAAAGCCAGTGCGTGCCGGCGTGCGGCCGCGAGCACGTCCTCAGCGCTCGCGCGTGCCGGAAGTCGGAGGTCCGCCACATCGAGGGCGAAGAGCTCAAAATGATAATGATGCGGCCCGTGTCCGCGCGGCGGCTGCGGCCCGTCGTAGCGCATGTTGCCGAAGTCATTCGTGGCCGTGCGCATCGAACCGGCGCGCCCTCCCGATCCCGCCCCTTCGGCCAGCCGCGCGATATCCGGCTCAATGTTGTAGACCGCCCAGTGCCGGAAGGTGCGCGCCGGCGCGTCGGGATCCTCGACCACCAGCGCATAGCTCCGGGTGCCGGCGGGAGCGCCCCGCCAGTTGAGGGCAGGCGAAACGTTCTCGCCGTCGCGGCTGAATTTCTCGGGGATCGTTCCTTGATGCGTGAAAGCAGAAGTGGTGAGTGTGAGTGACATGCTGATCTCTCCTCGGCAATCAGGCTGCTGAAGACCCGGCTGCGGGCCGCTCAGGATGAGACTCGGGCCCTACGCGCCGCCAGGCGTCGAATCTGCTCCAGGTCGAGCATTCCGGCGGCACCCGAGCCGGCCACACCCGCCAGGATCTGCCGACGGAACACCTCGTAGAGCGGATCCGCCTCGGCAGCAAGCTCCGCATCGGGAATCGCGCCGGCGAGGCGCCTCATGGCCGTCTCGGTCGGCCCCAACATCTCGCCGAACTTTGACTGCAGGTACCGCTCGACGCTCTCGGGGCTCACCGGCTTGTCCTTGGAGAGCGCCCTCAGCCCCGCCTGGGTCCGCGCCATAGGCACAAGGCGATTGAGCAGATAGACGTGCAGCACGACGCCGGGCTCGAGCCGCTTGCGCTCCCTCACGACCGCCTCCGTGCGCGGATGATACCGACCAAGCGCCTTGCCCCTCGCATCAGCATTGAGTCCGGCGACGACCCGGCCCATGGTCAGGGCCTCCTCACGCTCGAACCCGAGACGACGAGCCACCACTGCGGCCCACAGCGTAAGGACCGGCGCGCGGTTGACGGTGACTTGCGTCGCGACCGCGTTGCCCGCAGGCATCCCGCGGGCCGAATCGGAGAGGTGCCCAGGTTTCACGGCCCGGGCACAGTGCCATGTTTCGCCTCACGCACCCATTCGAAGTTACCGAAACCGCAGCGTGTGAGTCAGCGCGCCGGCTCCGCCGGACAGAGCGATGCGCGGGGCGTGCGAGGCTCTCTTCATTGCGCGCCCTGTCGTGTTGTATTACAGTGCGATGCAAGAAGGGCAAGCGGTGATGCCGCCACCCCTCACGCCAGCCCACAAAGGCCGGCCACGGCGTTGCGCCCGGCGCCGCAGACGCCGCGCCGGGGACGAGGGAGAAGAGACATGAAGAAGTTTTCCATTCGCTTCGCAGCTGTCGTGCTGCTCGCCGCCGCCGCAGTGCCGGCTCTTGCGGCCACGGGAACACCACAGAGCAAAGACGGCCGAGCGAGCAGCGTCAAGCCGCCCAAGGCGCGCAGTTCCATCACCCATGGCGTGGTGACCGTGGAGGGACATCGTATTGCCTACGAGGCCAAGACCGGCATCCTGATCCTGAAGAACAAGGACGGCAAGCCGATCGCGAGCATGTCCTACGTCGCCTACTTCAAACGCGGAGTGCGCGATGAGCAGAACCGTCCGCTTACGTTCTTCTACAACGGCGGCCCGGGCTCCTCGACCATCTGGCTGCACATGCTCGCCTTCGGACCGAAGCGAGTCGTCGTCGGCAGCGGGACGCTGACGCCTCCCGCACCGTACCAGCTGGTGAACAACGACTACAGCCTGCTCGATGCCACCGATGAGGTGTTCGTGGACGCTCCCGGCACCGGATTCGGCAGAGTCATCGGCAAGCGCGACGGGGGCGCCGGCAAGCCCTCGGACGTCTACGGCATCGATCCGGACGCACACGCCTTCGTGCAGTTCATCACACAGTTTCTGACCCGGAACAATCGCTGGAATTCGCCGAAGTTCCTCTACGGTGAGAGCTACGGCACTACTCGCTCGGCGGTACTCGCCAATCTCCTGGAACGGGATGCCTCCGTCGGTCTCAACGGCGTGGTGCTGCAGTCCTCGATCCTGAACTTCAACATCAATCTCGATTTTCCGCAGATCGATCCGGGCATCAACATCGGTTACGCGCTGGGCCTGCCCAGCTACACCGCGACCGCCTGGTACCATCACAAGCTGCCGAATCAGCCGACCGCGCTTCAGCCCCTGCTTGCCGAGGTCGAGCAATTCGCGATGGGGCCGTATCTCACCGCGCTCAACCAGGGCGATGAGCTCGACGCCGCGACCAAAGAGCAGATCGCCGCGAAGCTGCACGATTACACGGGCCTGCCCACGGCCTACTATCTCAAGGCCGACCTCCGGGTGCGGGGCGGCCAGTTCCGCCAGCAGCTGCTCGGCGACGACGAGGTCACCGGCCGGCTCGATTCCCGCTACAGCGGTCCGGCGATGGATCCTCTGGGAGAAAGCGCCACTTACGATCCGCTGGATTCCGCGATCAATGCGCCGACCGTCGCCGAGTTCAACAGCTACGTTCGCAACACGCTCGATTTCGGCAAGCACATGACGTACAAGCCCGGGATCAACGTATTCATGCACTGGAGCTGGAAGCACAAGCAGCCCGGCGCACGGTTCCAGTTGCCATTCACCCCGAACGTGATGCCGGACCTGGCCTCGGCGATGAAATTCAACCCTGACCTGAAAATCCTGCTGCTCGGAGGCTACTTCGATCTCGGCACGGCGTTCTATTCGGCCGAGTACGTGATGCACCAGCTCACGATCCCGGCCACGCTGCAGAAGAACATCAGCTACGACTTTTTCCCCTCCGGCCACATGATCTATCTCAATCCCAAGGTGCTCAAGCCCCTGCACGACAGAGTGGCGAGGTTC
This sequence comes from Pseudomonadota bacterium, assembly GCA_021787615.1. Taxonomy (GTDB): domain Bacteria; phylum Pseudomonadota; class Gammaproteobacteria; order Steroidobacterales; family Steroidobacteraceae; genus 13-2-20CM-66-19. The sequence goes on along the minus strand of JAJYLP010000002.1, from coordinate 83,216 downwards.
ATCGAGTCCAATTACCAGGCGCAGTAAGCGCCGTACCCAGGGAATGTCGGGGGCCTCGAACGGCCCCCCTTCGTCGTGCGCCTGAATGATGCGGTCGGTTTTGCCCGGCGCGCACTCGCGCTGCCATTGCGCGTATCGAAGTAGGAAAAATAGGCAACCCCCCGCACAAACCGGCGTCGGAGAATGGATATGTCGGCCCACGTGTTGAGCCGCGTGGTACGCTCGCCTGCGGCAGCGTTTCAGGATGCCGTCACAGCCCTGACCGACCCCGCAGATCCCTCCTTCTCCCGCTCGACGTTCGGTCGTACGAGCGTGCGCTCCGCATGATCACGACGCACAATCCGCTCGAGCGCTTTGCGCAATAGACACTGCACGCCCCGGGGGAAGATCTGCTCCCGTAAAATCCGCCGTAGCATCGCCGGGTCGCGGTGAGGACGCTGCGTCCTGGATCGACGTGCCGCGTTGTCCCGCGCTGAATCACGCGCCCTACCGCAAGGACCCGCCGCACGGACGGTCTGTGGTATAGAATCTTCAGACAAAACTTAGAGTCTTTCGGTGTTGTGAAATCGCCGCAGGCATTAGCAGGTTATCGGCGCGAGATCCGCGAGCTCGTGACGCAGAACCGCGCCCGGAACACGCGCATATTCGGCTCCGTGCTGCACGGTCGCGATACCGAGACGAGCGATCTCGATCGCGCCGCCGCGGACGACATTTTCGCTATTCTTCAACTCTTCGACCGCGACCAACGCAAGACCGCAATACCAGTCGCCCATGACGGGCGCGCGGCTGATGGTGCGACGCATCGATTGCAGTTGGACGAAGGGCGGCGGCGATCTTCAAAATAGCACACGGACAGGCATGCGATTCATGGCGCTCAAATTCCTTCCCCTCATCTGGTCCGGTATTACGAGGCGCCCCGGCAGAACTCTGTTGACCTTCTTGCAGATTGCGGTTGCCTTCTCCCTGTTTGGTGTGTTACAGGGCATGAAAACCGGCGCACAAACGGCTATCGCGAACTCCCGCGCAGACCTTCTCGACGTACGTCCTGCCGTTTCCGGTTCCGGCCCGCTCCCGAGTGCGTACCTCGCCCGAATCCGGTCCTTACCCAACGTCAAGATGGCGGTCCTATTGAACGGCTTCTCGGCGACATATCAAGACCCGTCGCAGCACATTTACGCTCTTGCGCTCGATCCCGGCAGGCCGTGGCGGGTCCTTGCCCCTGATATATTCAAGATTTCGCCGAAGAACTTGCGTGCGCTCGCGACCAACCGAGACGGAGTCCTGGTGACTCGGGCACTCATGAAGAAATACGGCTGGAAGCTCGGCTCGCAGATTCCGCTCGTGGCAACGGACACCCTGCAAGGGACGGGCTCTGCCGACTGGGCATTCAATGTGGTCGGTACGTATTCGCTTCACCAGGTCGGCTCGCCTGGCGATATGGTAGTCATCAATAACGAGTACCTTGATGAGGCTCGCGCCTCCTATAAGGGCACAGCGGCCCACTTCGTGGTTCTGGCTTCTTCCCCCTATCGAGCTGACGCCGTTGCCCATGAGATCGATTGGACCTTCGCGAACTCGGCGCATCCGACTCGCACACAGTCCTACCGCGATAACGCCGAGCAGCAGATGCGCGCTATCGGCGACCTCAACTTCGTCATTCGAGCGGTCGTAGGGGCCGTTCTGGCCGCCCTGCTGCTTGCGACCGGGACCATGATGATGCACTCACTTCGTGACCGAACGCGAGAGCTGGCGATGTTGAAAGCTATCGGATATTCCGACTTCCGAGTGCTGACTGTGATACTTGCCGAAGCCACGGCCATCTTTGTCGTGGCCGCAGCACTCGGATTGGGAATCGCGACCATGGCGTTCCCCTTCGCGGCAGAGGTGGTTCCAGGCCTGTCGATGCCACCGGCGGTCGTAGCGGCCGGCATTGGAGGTGCGGTGGTCCTCGCGCTGCTGAGCGCTTCTGTACCCGCTGCCTTGGCAGCCCGATTGGAAATTGTGGACGCCCTCGGCAGAGACTAGGACGCGCCCGCATGAGCTCAATGCGGCAGTATTTCTCGTTGATGGGGTTCTACTTGCGCACTCTCAACCAACGGTCGGGCTCGATCATTACTTTGATTTTCGGCATCACATGTGCCGTCGCGGGACTGGTTTCGATGCTGGCGATCGCCAATGGCGCCCGCCATCAGGAAATGAGCGACGTGCGTCCCGACCGTGCCATCTTGTTGTCGCTCGGCGCGCTGGATGGGACGCAGAGCAGCATCTCATCGGAAGTGGTGCGTCAGCTTTACGAACTCCCAGGCATTCGAGCAGCACCCAACGGTCGGCCCATCGCCGTCTCGGAGGTATTGGTTCGCGCGGAGGGCCGCAAACGCGCCGCAGGCACCCTGATGTCCTTCCCTCTCGTCGGGGTTACCGGAGGGCTGAGGTATCTCATGCCCGAGCTGCACCTCATCGACGGCCGCATGTTCGGATCGGGGCTCAACCAGCTCATCGCCAGCGACTCGTGTCACCGCCTTTTCTCCGGCTTCACAATTGGAGACACACGCCTCATCGGCGGTACCAAGTGGCAAGTGGTGGGCGACTTCCGGCTCGGCCGTGCCGACGTAGGCTGCATTGCCTACGCCGATGCAAGCGCCATGATGGCAGCCTTCAACCAAAACAATTATAACCAAGTCGCGGTCATGCTGACCTCGCCGAGGGAAATCTCACGGCTCGCGGCCACCTTGAAGAGCATGCCGGCGCTGCGCATCGAGGCGAAGTCCGAAAGAGCGGTAGTCAGTGCGCAATACAAGCGTCTGAACGGAATTCTCGATTTTGCGGCGTACTTCGTCGGAGGCATCATGGCGGTTGGCGCGGCCCTTGGCGCAGCAAACTCCATGTACGCCATAGTTGACAGCCGCCGTCGTGAACTGGCAACGCTGCAGGCGTTCGGTTTCGAGTCGGGACCGGTTCTTGTTTCCACGCTGACGGAATCGGCTCTGCTTGGAATGCCCGGCGCGCTGATCGGAGCGGCGACCGCGACCGGTCTCTTTAACGGAGTTTCCGCGAGTGCCTTCGGATTATCTCTACGCATGGCTGTCACCCCTAGACTCATTCTTCTCGGCATCGCCTTCGCCCTGGTCATTGGAGTACTCGCGGGACTGCTGCCGGGCCTTCGTGCGGCTCGCCTGCCGGTCTCCGTGGCATTACGCGGGGCTTAGAAACAGCGCGGCGCTCAAACTGACTGAACGCACGATATTGATATCCCATGAACCGCTTCAACCCATCTTCCCACGCGCGTGCCTTGCCGTTCGGGCCAGAGCAGCCGGCCGCGGTGCTCTTCCCCGTTGCAGCCTGTACCCATGCGAGTCAAATCGTCGTCGCACCCGAATCGACTGTCGCCCTCGGCCGAGCGATGCCGGGAAGGACGAGAGGCGCGGGTGATCGCCACCCGCCGAACCTATCTCGCGCGTCAGAACGTACGCTTGATGGAGGACCGGCATGCTGCCCACCCGGCGAGCCACGGCGACGTCGACAGCCCCGAGCGGTTAGCCATTCAGGCGCAAGAATCCCTTGCCATAGCCCGGATCGACCCCCTGCTGGCGCGCTCGGAGGAATATCGCTCTCTCGACACGCAGGACTTTCCCGCCATGCTACTTGCGGCAGTTGCGGGCGAGCAGCCCAATCGACGTGAGCTACTGTCGTTAACTATCTGAAAAACGAATCATTGTGGAGCAGGAAGCGAGACTTGAAATCGCGCTCCATCTCGTTGATTCCGCGCAAGATTTCCCCCTGCGGCGCGCTCGATGTTCTGAATTCTGCCCGACTTGGACGGGACCGGGCGATGCGCCCCGTCTGCGACCTAGGCGCCTACGGACGCTGAGCCACTCGGCGACCCCAACCCGCGTTGAGGCCACGACGGGCAGGATTGCGAGCATTCTCTGATGCTGATCGCGCCGGCGGCATAAATGTAGTAACGTAACTACATTTATTAGTCAGGCCGCCTCCATGACCGCCACGACCTTCTCGAGCCGCGAGTTCAATCAAGACGTGACCCGTGCCAAGCGAGCCGCGGAATGTGGCCCTGTATTCATCACTGATCGCGGTGAGCCGGCACACGTGCTGCTCACCATTCAGGAATACCGGCGACTCACCGCCCAGCACCGCAGCCTTGCAGAAGCGCTCTCGATGCCCGGCCTCTCCGACATCCCGCTCGAGATTCCGCGCTCACGCGAGCCACCCCGCTCCGCGGACTTCGAGTGATGTACCTGCTCGACACCATTGTTCTGTCCGAGCTACGCAAGGTCGGGGACGGCAAGGCCGATCCCAACGTCATCGCATGGCTCTCGAGCGTCGATGCAGCGAACTTCTACCTCTCCGCCATCTCCGTCATGGAGCTCGAACTGGGGATTCTGCGCGTCGAGCGGCGCGATGCCCCACAGGGCGAGCGGCTACGCACCTGGATGCGGACCCGGGTTTTGCCCGAGTTCTCGGAGCGAACTTTACCGGTAGACCAAGCGATCGCGCTGCGCTGTGCCCGACTGCATGTGCCCGACCCCTGTCCCGAACGCGACGCTTATCTCGCGGCGACAGCTCTCGTTCACGGAATGACCGTGGTGACACGCAACGTGGCCGACTTCGAGCCCACCGGCGTTCACCTGATCAACCCCTGGATTCCCGCCGAGACATGATCAGTTCCAAGGACACGCCCGACAGCGTCGATACGCTGCGCCCTGGACGTGACCGGCGCCAATAACTGCCGTTTCGGCGTCGGAATTACACACCCGGTACTTCCCTGAATGAAATCCGATCACCGTCGTCCCACTGTATGCGACAGCCGGATACGAGGTGGCTGCGGTGCAGGAGCTGATGGCGCACACGGATCCGGATATGACGCGGGCGTATCAGAAGGGACACGCTCGCAAAGTGCTGCGGGTCGAAATGTTGCGCCCGTACCGAGTGCCGCGGTGTGACGATGCCGTCAGAGAGAGGACGGCCGACTATCGCGCGGCCGCCGCAGCGCAGGCTCAGGAAATATTTCCTGAGAGTTTCCTGAAGAAAAATGGGCTCGCCATGCAAACAACTGAATTCAAAGGGAATCTGGAGCGGGAAACGAGACTCGAACTCGCGACCCCAACCTTGGCAAGGTTGTGCTCTACCAACTGAGCTATTCCCGCACCGCGAGGCGAGCCGGCATTTTAGGGGGCGCCGGGGCGAAGTCAAGGCACCCGTCAGCGCTTAAGCTCGGGCCAGGCGGCGCGCAGATAAGCCACCATCGACACCAGCGTCGCGGCCGCGGCGATCTCGGTCATTGTGACGCCGGCCGCATAGACCGGCAGGCCGTCGATGGGCACCCGGTACAGCATCATCGACAGTCCCACGATCTGCAGCACCGTCTTGACCTTGCCGAGCTGCGAGACAGCGACCTTGCGCCGGGCGCCGATCTCCGCCATCCACTCGCGTAGCGCCGAGATGGTGATCTCGCGCCCGATGATGACGACGGCGGTCAGCACGATCACGACGCGGGTATCGCGACTGATCAGCAGCACCAGCGCCGTAGCCACGATGAGCTTGTCGGCGACTGGATCGAGAAACGCGCCGAGGCGCGAGGTCTGTCCCAGGCGGCGTGCAAAATAACCGTCGAGCGAATCGGTGACGCCCGCGGCGGCAAAGAGCAGCCCAGCGGCCGGATCCGTCCACTGATAATGCATGAAGAAGAGCAGCACGATCAGCGGGATGGCGGCGATGCGCAGCCAGGTCAGCGTGTTCGGCAGATTCCAGTGCATTCGGGGCTCATGAACCGGGATGCAGGTGATCATAAAGGGTGCGCGCCAGGCTTGCTCCGATTCCGCTCACCTGCGCCAGATCGGCGATGCCGGCGCGCAACACCCCCTGCAGCCCGCCGAAATGCGTCAGCAGCGCGCGCCGCTTGGCCGGTCCCAGGCCCGGAACGGTCTGAAGCACCGATTCGCTGTAGCGCCTCGCCCGCTTGCGGCGATGGCCGGTGATGGCGAAGCGGTGCGCCTCGTCGCGGATGCGCTGGATCAGCCGTGAGGCGGGGGAATGCGCCGGCGGGATGCGCGGCGTCCTCTCGCCGTAGACGAAGAGCCGTTCCTGCCCCGGCCTGCGGTCAGGGCCCTTGGCCACCCCCACCAGCACCACGCCGGTGACCCCGAGCACAGCGAGTTCCTCGTGCACGCCCTCGATCTGCCCCAGCCCGCCGTCGATCAGCAGCAGATCGGGGGGTGGGATCTCCTCGTGCTTGATCCGCGTGTAGCGGCGCTTCAGCGCCTGGCGCAGCGCGCCGTAATCGTCCCCTGGGGTGATGCCGCTGATATTGAAGCGCCGGTACTCCTTCTTGAGCGGACCCTCGGGTCCGAACACGACGCAGGAGGCCACCGTCCCCTCCCCGCCGGTGTGGCTGATGTCGAAGCACTCCATGCGTCCCGGCGGAGCGGCCAGATCGAGTGCCGCGGCGAGCGCTGCAAGCATCTCCTGCATTCCCTGGCGGCGCGCGAGCCGCATGCGCAGCGCCTGCTCCGCATTCTCGCGCGCCAGCTGCACCCACTTCAGCGCAAGGCCCCGGGCCGGAGAGCGCACCTCGACCCGGTGCCCGGCGCGCTCGGCCAGCGCCTCGCCGAGCGCGCCGGCATCCTCGAGCCTCGGCCCGACCAGCACCTCGGCCGGCGGTTCGTGGTTGGCGTAGTACTGCATGAGAAAGGACGACAACGCCTCCTCGGGCTCGGCGAATGCCGCACGCGGGAAGCTGCTGGTGGTGCCGAGATTGCGTCCGCCGCGCACCAGCATGGCACTCACGGCGTATTCGCCCGGCTCACCGGCAATATCGAACACATCGACGTCGCGCTCGCTCTGCGCCGTGACGACCTGCTGCGACTGTATCTCGCGCAGCGCGGCCAGCTGATCGCGCAGCTGCGCCGCGCGCTCGTACTCGAGCCGCTCGGCGGCCGCCTGCATGCGGCTCTTCAGCAGCGCATTGACCTCCTCGCTGCGCCCCTCGAGCACCTTCACGGCCGCCTCCACATCCTGCGCGTAGGCCTCGCGGGTGATCAGGCCGACGCACGGAGCCGAGCACCGCCCGATCTGATTCTGCAGGCACGGCCGGCTGCGGTGCGCGAAGAAGCTGTCGCGGCAGTTGCGGATGCGGAACAGCTTCTGCAGCTGATTCAGCGTCTCGCGCACCGCCGTGCTGCTCGGGAACGGGCCGAAATAGCGCGCCCCTGGAGCCCGCGGGCCGCGATAGAGCGAGAGGCGCGGGTAGTCGTGGCCGGTGGCGAGCAGGATGTAGGGGTAGCTCTTGTCATCGCGCAGCACCACATTGAAGCGCGGGCGGTGCGCCTTGATGAGGTTGTACTCGAGCAGCAGCGCCTCGGTCTCCGAGTGCGTGACCGTCACCTCCATGTCGGCGATCAACTGCACCAGCGCCTGGACCTTGGGGCTGATGTTGCTGCCGCTGAAGTAGCTGCCGACCCGATCCTTCAGGCTCCTCGCCTTGCCCACATAGAGCAGTTCGTGATCGCGGTCGAACATCCGATAGACGCCCGGCCGGCGCGGCAGCGCGGCCACGAACGCCTTGGAGTCGAACGCGGGGCTCACGCGACCATTCTAAATTAAACGCCCGCGAGGGCGCAGGCGCGCGCCACGACGCTCGCGAACATCTGCGGCGTGAGGCGGCGGGTCGAGGTGTTGTAGCGGCTGCAGTGGTACGAATCGATGAGCGTGCGCCCATCCTCCAGGGGGTGCTCCCGTCCGTGGCCGAACGGGAATACCGAGGGCTTCAGCGCGCTGGCGCGCAGAAACGCATCGTGGGCGATGCGCCCCAGGGCGAGCACCACCTTGACGCGCGCGAGACTCTCGAGCTCGGCCCGCAGATAGGCGTTGCACGTGCGGATTTCCGCGGGGGTCGGCTTGTTCTGCGGCGGGACGCACTTGACCGAATTGATGATGCGCGCATGGCGGAGCCGCAGCGCATCGTCGCGGCTCTCGGAGTGTGCCCGGGTGGCGAGGCGCGCATCGTAGAGCGTCTGGTACAGCAGGATCCCCGCGTAATCGCCGGTGAACGGCCGGCCGGTACGGTTCGCCCCGTGCAGCCCCGGCGCGAGCCCGACGATCAGAATCCTCGGATCGGCGGCGCCGAAGGACGGCACCGGGCGCGCCCAGTAGTCCGGGTACTGCGAGCGCACCTCGCGCAGAAAGCCGGCGAGGCGCGCGCAGCGGGCGCAGCCCGGATCGAACAGCGCCTTATCGGTCATCCATGTGACGGATGATGGCCGAGGCGAATCCCGAGCAGCTCATGAGCGTCGCCCCGGGGATCAACCGCTGCAGGTCCTCCTCCACGCTCCTGCGCGCGGCGAGCTCGTGCTTCGGCGCCTTGATCGCCTCGCGCAGCCGCGCCAGATCATAGGTCAGCTCCTTGTGGGCGATGGTGTTGGTCACGCCCTTGATGATCAGATCCGCGGCCTCTTTCCAGCCGAGGTAGCGCAGCATCATCTCCGCCGAGAGGATCAGCGAGCCGGGATTGACCCGGTCCTTGCCGGCAAAGCCCGGCGCAGTGCCGTGCGTGGCCTCGAACACCGCGAGCCCCTCGCCGATGTTGCCGCCGGGGGCGATGCCGATGCCGCCGACCTGTGCGGCGAGCGCGTCGGAGACGTAATCGCCGTTGAGATTGAGCGTCGCGATGACATCGTACTCCTCCGGCCGCAGCAGCACCTGCTGCAGGAAGTTGTCGGCGATCACGTCCTTGACCACGATGTCCGTGCCGGAGAGCGGGTTGCGGAACTTCATCCACGGACCCCCGTCGATCGGCTCGGCGCCGAACTCCTCCTTGGCGAGCTGATAGCCCCAGTTGCGGAACGCCCCCTCCGTGAACTTCATGATGTTGCCCTTGTGCACGAGCGTCACCGACACGCGATCGTTCTCGATGGCATACTGGATCGCCTTGCGGATCAGGCGCTGGCTGCCTTCCTTGGAGACCGGCTTGATGCCGATGGCGGAGCTCGCCGGGAAGCGGATGGCGGTGACGCCGAACTCCTTGTGCAGGAAGGCGATCAGCTTGTGCACGTCCGCCGAGCCCGCAGGCCACTCGATGCCGGCGTAGATGTCCTCGGTGTTCTCACGGAAGATCACCATGTCGGTGAGGCTGGCGTCGGCCATCGGGCTGACCACACCCGGGAAGTAGCGGATCGGACGGACGCACGCGTACAGATCCAGGCTCTGGCGCATCGCCACGTTCAGCGAGCGAATGCCCCCGCCGACCGGAGTGCCGAGCGGCCCCTTGATCGAGACCACGAAATCGCGCAGCGCGTGCAGGGTCTCCTCGGGGAACCACTCCCCGTAGCGCGCGTTCGCCTTCTCGCCGCAATAGACTTCCATCCAGCAGATGGCCCGGCGGCCGCCGTAGGCCTTCTCGACCGCCGCATCGACCACCCGCACCATCGCCGGCGTGACGTCAACGCCGATGCCGTCGCCCTCGATGAAGGGAACGATGGGGCGATCCGGGACGTTGAGCGAATGATCGGGGTTGACCGTGATCTTGCGTCCCGCGGCCGGGACGTCGATATGTTCGTACTGCATCGGCGCATTCTACCGGCAAACCGGCCGGCCGATGCTCATTCGTCAGGCAATTGGCCGCCGCGGCGGCCGCGCCCATGCGCTCAGACGTGCACGAGACGCCGGCTCTGGCTGCGCTCGGCGATCAGCATCGCAAGCTCGAGGGCCTGCTCGTGATTGAGCCGCGGATCGACGGTGGAGCGGTAGGCGCGCTGCAGATCGGCATCGGTGAGGCCCCGCGCCCCGCCGGTGCACTCGGTGACATCATCGCCGGTGAGCTCGATGTGCACGCCGCCGAGGCGCGAGCCGAGCTCCGCGTGAATGCGGAAACCGAGATCCACTTCCTTCAGGATGTTCTCGAAGCGCCGGGTCTTCAGGCCCGCGGTGCTGGTCTCGGTGTTGCCGTGCATCGGATCGCACACCCACAGCACCGTCTGGCCGCTCTGGCGCACCGCCTCGATCATCTTCGGCAGCGCCGACTCGATCTCCTTCACCCCGAAGCGGTGGATCAGCGTGATCCGTCCCGGCTGGTTCTGCGGGTTGAGCGTCGCGATCAGGCCTTGCAGCCACGCGCCGTCCATCGCCGCGCCGATCTTGATCCCGATGGGATTGCAGATGCCGCGGAAGTACTCGACGTGCGCGCCATCGAGCTTGGCGGTGCGCATACCGATCCACGGCATGTGCGTCGAGAGGTTGTACCAGCGGTTCTGCCGCGGGATGAAGCGCGTCTGCGCCTGCTCGTAGAGCAGGTGCAGCCCCTCGTGGCTGGCGTAGAAATCGACGAGCGTTGCCTCGTGGATCCGCCGGCCGCTGATGCCCTCGAAGAAATCAAGCGCATCGCCGATCGACTGCACGATGCGCTGGTAGGCATCCTTCAGCGGGGCGTGCTTGACGAAGCCGAGATCCCAGTACTCGGGATGATGCAGATCGGCAAATCCGCCATCGACCAGCGCGCGCACGAAGTTCAGCGTCAGCGCCGCGCGCTCGTAGCCGCGCAGCAGCAGCTGTGGATCGGCCTGGCGCGCCTCCGGGGTGAACTCCGGCCGGTTGACCAGATCACCGCGAAAGCTCGGCAGCGTCACGCCGTCACGGGTCTCGGTGTCGGCCGAGCGCGGCTTGGCATACTGGCCGGCCATGCGCCCGACCCGGATAATCGGCTTCTTCAGCCCGTGCAGCAGCACCAGGCTCATCTGCAGCAGGATCTTGAGCTTCTTGGCGATCCGGTCCGATTCGCACTCGGCGAAGGTCTCGGCGCAATCGCCTCCCTGCAGGAGAAAGGCCTGCCCGCGCTCGGCGGCGGCCAGGCGCTCGCGCAGCGCCTCGATCTCCCAGGACACCACGATCGGGGGCAACCGGGAGAGCTCGGCGACCACCCGCTCGAGCGCGGCCGGATCGTCGTACGAGGGCTGCTGCTGCGCCGGTCTGCCGTGCCAGCTCGCCGGATGCCAGGAGGTGCTTTCGGGGGAGCGCATGATGCGCTCGATCCTAGCACGGACTGGCGCCGCTCGCGTCGTAGGGGGAGAATTAATGGTTTCATTCTTAGATCCGAGGGCTACATGCATCGCGTTTTGATTCTCGGCGCCGGCAAGATCGGCGCACTGATCTCCGGACTCCTCGCCGGCTCGGGCGCCTACCAGGTTGACCTCGCCGATGTCGACGGGGCGGTCGCCGAAGCCGTGGTCAAGGCACACGGCATGAAAGGCATGAGCGCCCATGGGCTCGACGCCAAGAGCCGCGACGCCCTTGAGCGCCACCTCGCCGCCCACCCGGTCGACGCGGTGATCTCGAGCCTGCCCTTCCACTGCAATGCCACGGTGGCCGAGGCCGCGCGCAGCGCCAACGTGCACTACTTCGATCTGACCGAGGACGTGGCCGTGACGCGCGCGGTGCGCGCCATCTCGCAAGGCTCAGCGAAGGCGTTCGTGCCGCAATGCGGGCTTGCCCCCGGCTTCATCAGCATCGCCGCGGCCGAGCTCATCACTCACTTCCAGTCGCTGCGCGCGGTGAAGCTGCGCGTCGGCGCCCTGCCGCAGCATCCCAACAACGTGCTCAAGTACTCCCTCACCTGGTCGACCGAGGGCCTGATCAACGAGTACGGCAACGCCTGTCAGGCCATCGTCGATGGCCGCAGCGTCGAGGTCGCCCCCCTCGAGGGGCTCGAGGAGATCGAAATCGACGGCACGCTCTATGAGGCATTCAACACCTCAGGGGGCCTCGGCTCGCTCGCCGAGACCCACGGCACCCATGCCGAGTCGATGAACTACAAGACCATCCGTTATCCCGGGCACTGTGAGCAGATGCGCCTCCTGATGAACGATCTGAAGCTCAATCAGGACCGCGACACGCTCAAGCGGATCCTGGAGAACGCGGTGCCGCAGACGCTGCAGGACGTCATCATCGTGTACGTGGCGGTCACGGGCATGCAGGACGGACAGCTGCGCGAGGAGAACTATGTCAACAAGATCTATCCGCAGCTGATCGGCGGGCGGCTGTGGTCGGCGATACAGGTCACCACCGCCGCCGGCATCACCGCGGTCGTGGATCTGGTGCTCGAGCAGCCCGAGCGCTACTGCGGGTTCATCGCCCAGGAGCAGTTCCGCCTGCCGGAGATCCTCGCCAACCGCTTCGGGCGCTACTACGCCCCGGGCGGCACCAAGGACGTCTCGGGCGAGGTCATCGTGGCGGGCAGGACCGGCCGCCAGCGCACGGTCAACGCCCACAAGGCGGCCTGAGCGATGAGCGCATCCATCGATGTCGCAGCGCTGCTCGCGCGGCTCGGGCTCGCCGGAGAAAACCCCGGCGTGTGCAGCGGGCCGGACCGCTGGCGCGGCGGCGGCGCGGCCCTCGCGGTCCACAACCCCTCCACCGGCGCCCTGCTCGCCACCGTCCGCACCGCCGATGCCGCCGATTACGAGGCCGTGATGGCCTCGGCCGTCGAGACCGCGGCGCTGTGGCGCAGCGTGCCCGCGCCCAAGCGCGGCGAGGCGGTGCGCCTCGTCGGCGAGGCGCTGCGTGCGGCCAAGGCGGACCTCGGCGCGCTGGTGTCGCTCGAGAACGGCAAGATCCTCGCCGAGGGCCTCGGGGAGGTGCAGGAGATGATCGACATCGCCGACTTCGCCGTCGGCCAGTCGCGCATGCTCTACGGCCTGACCATGCATTCGGAGCGCCCCGGCCACCGCATGTCCGAGCAGTGGCACCCGCTTGGGGTGGTCGGAATCATCTCGGCGTTCAACTTCCCGGTGGCGGTCTGGTCCTGGAACGCGTTCATCGCGGCGATCTGCGGCAATGTGTCGGTGTGGAAGCCCTCGCCGAAGACTCCGCTCACGGCCATCGCGGTGCACAAGCTCGCCAACCGCGTACTCGCGCAGCACGGCCTGCCGCCGATGTTCCAGCTGTTCATCGACGCGGGCGCCGAGCTCGCCACGCGCTTCGTCGAGGACCGCCGGGTCGCGCTGGTATCGTTCACCGGGTCGACCGCCGTCGGACGCAAGGTCGGGCAGCGCGTCGCGGCGCGTCTCGGCAAGAGCCTGCTCGAGCTCGGCGGCAACAACGCCATCATCGTCGATGAGTCCGCCAACCTCGAACTCGCCGTGCCGGCGATCGTGTTCGGCGCGGTCGGCACCGCCGGGCAGCGCTGCACCACCACGCGGCGCGTGTTCGCGCACCAGGCCATCGCCGCCGATCTCGAGCGGCGCCTCATCCATGCGTACCGCCAGGTGCGCATCGGCGATCCGCTCGATCCGGCAACGCTCATGGGGCCGCTGATCGATGCGCAGGCGCTCGAGCGCTTCAAAGCCGCGGTGAGCGCGGCCCAGGCGGCCGGCGGCGTGCTGCTCGCCGGGGGCAAGGTGCTCGAGCGTCCGGGGCACTTCGTCGAGCCGACGCTGATCCGCGCGCGCAACGACTGGCCGATCGTGCAGAACGAGACCTTCGCGCCGATTCTATATCTGATCCCGGTCGAGTCGCTCGAGGCGGCGATCGCCCAGCAGAACGACAGCCACTACGGGCTCTCCTCGGCGCTGTTCACCGAGCGGCTGCGCGCCGCCGAGGCATTCCTCGGCGCGAACGGCAGCGACTGCGGCATTGCCAACGTCAACATCGGCACCTCGGGAGCGGAGATCGGCGGGGCGTTCGGCGGCGAGAAGGACACCGGCGGCGGGCGCGAATCCGGCTCGGATGCGTGGAAGGCCTACATGCGCCGCCAGACCAACACGGTCAACTGGAGCGGCGCGCTGCCGCTGGCGCAGGGCATCCAGTTCGAGCTGTGAGCGCCGGGCGGGCGGTGCGCGGCAAGCCGCCCGCCCGCCCCGTCGCAAACCGCACACACCGGTCGGCACGGTACGGCACGCGAGCTTGCCGCGGACTGTCCGCCGCTCCTACACTGCGCGCCAGGCGCCTCAGCGCAGGGTCACCATGCAGATCGCAATCATCGGCGCCGGCCATGTCGGCGGCGCTCTGGCGAGGGGTTGGGCACGCGGCGGTCACAAGCTGCAGCTCGGGGTGCGCGACACATCGGATCCCAAGGTTCAGTCCCTTTGCCGCGAGACCGGCGCCCTCGCCAAGAACCCGCGCGAGGCCGCCGAGGCCGCGCCCGTGGTGGTGCTGGCGCTGCCGTGGGCTGTCGCCGCCGAGGCGGTGCAGGCCCTCGGGCCGATGGCGGGCAAGATCGTCATCGACTGCATGAACCCGCTGACGCTGCGCGACGGTGTGCTCGCTCTGGAGCGCGGCTTCTCGGGCTCCGCCGGTGAGACGGTCGCGGGCTGGCTGCCGCAGGCGCGCGTGGTCAAGACACTCAATCAAGTCGGCGCCGAGGTGATGGCCGACACCTCGGGATTCGCAGTCGCGCCGGCAATGTTCATGGCCGGCAATGACGCCAATGCGAAAGCGACGGTGGCCGCCCTGCTGCGCGACTTGGGATTCGAGCCCCTCGATGCCGGAGCGCTGTCCCAGTCGCGCCACCTCGAGCCGTACGCCATGGTGTGGATCAACCAGGCGCTCTATCAGGGCAAGGGCGCCCGGTGGGCGTTCGCGGCGCTCACTCCCGGAGCCCGCGGCCGCGCGACTTAGCCGTTCGCACCGAGTACCCGCGCCGCGGCACGCGCGAGCAGCGGCTCTTCTTGCACGCAAATCGTCCACACCGCAATCGCGCTGTCCTCGGTGCTGATGCGCCCCTCGCGCCCGAGGGCCGCTGAGTTCGCCTCGGCATCGAGTTCGACACCCGCCCAGCCCAGGCCTGCGAGCACGCGGCGACGGATGTCCGGCACGTGTTCCCCGACGCCACCGCCGAAGACGATGCCGTCGCAACCGCCGAGCACCGTCAAGTACGCGCCGATGTACTTGCAGATGCGGTAGCAATACAGCTCGAGCGCGCGCGCGGCCCGCTCCCCGCCCGCGGCGATGAGCTCGGCCGGATTGCCATGCCCGCCCATGCCGAGCAGTCCCGCCTCGTGATTGAACGATTCGATGAGCCGCGCCGGCTCCACGGCGAGCCGTCCGGCGAGGTACGGCACCACCGCCGCATCGATGTCCCCGCAGCGGCTCGCCATCACCAGACCTTCGAGCGGTGAGAAACCCATGGAGGTGTCGCGCGGCCGTCCACGCTCGAGCGCCGTGACCGAGCAGCCGCCGCCCAGCTGCAGGCTGATCAGCCGCCCGCCGAGCTCGAGCGCCGGGCTGAGCTCGCACCAGCGCCGCCACATCGCCTCGTGCGCCAGGCCGTGAAAGCCGTAGCGGCGCACCCCAACGTCCCAACCGAGCGAGGGCGGCAGAGCGTACTCCGCGGCAACGCGCGGCAGGCTCGCGAAGAACGCCGTGTCGAAAACCGCCACCTGCGCGACCCCCGTCCCGCAGAGTGCGCTCGCGGCGTCGATCCAGCGCAGCGCGAGCGGATTGTGCAGCGGCGCGAGCGCTGCGAGCTCGCCGATGCCCTGGCGCACCGGCGCATCGATTCGAACCGGATGCGTGTAGCGCTGCGCGCCGTGCACCACGCGGTGCGCGAGCGCCGCCGGCGGCGCCGGCAGCTCCTCGAGGAAGGCGGCAAGCTCAGCGGCCGGCTCGAGGTGAGTCCCCTCGTGACGCACCGCGGCGACGCGCCGCAGCGGGGCCGTCTCGCTCGGGGCGCCGTCCGGCAGCTCGAAGGCGGCGAGTTTGATCGATGCGCTACCGCTGTTGATCGTGGCGATGAGCATGGGAGTCAGCCGCTCGCGCCGCCGCTCACGCGCGCCGCCCCGGCCCGGCCGGCCACCTCCAGTCCGCCACCAGCGGCATGTCGCGGCCGTGACGGCGAATGTACGTGGCGTGCTCGATCAGCAGCCTGCGTGCGCGCTCCTTCAGATACGCGCCCCGGTCGCGCAGCTGCGGCAGCCGATCGAGGGCATCCTGCACCAGATGGAAGCGGTCCATCTCGTTGAGCACGGTCATATCGAAAGGCGTGGTGATGGTGCCCTCCTCCTTGTAGCCGCGCACGTGGATGCCGGCGTTGTTGCGGCGGCGGTAGGTGAGGCGATGAATCAGCCACGGATAACCGTGGAACGCGAAGATCACGGGCTTCTCGGCGGTGAACAGCGAATCGAAATCCGCATCGCTCAGGCCGTGGGGATGCTCGCTGCTCGGCTGCAGGCGCATCAGATCCACCACGTTGACCACGCGGATCTTCAGCTCCGGCAGCCCCTCGCGCAGCATGGCCACCGCCGCCAGCGTCTCGAGCGTCGGCACGTCCCCGGCGCACGCCATCACCAGATCCGGCTCACACCCCTCATCGTTGCTCGCCCACTCCCAGATGCCGATGCCGGCGGTGCAGTGGGCCACCGCCGCATCGATCGAGAGCCACTGCGGCGCGGGATGCTTGCCGGCGACGACCACGTTGACGTAGTGGCGGCTGCGCAAGCAGTGATCCATCACCGAGAGCAGGCAGTTCGCATCCGGCGGCAGATACACCCGCACGATGCCCGCCTTCTTGTTGACCACATGATCGATGAAGCCTGGATCCTGATGCGTGAATCCATTGTGATCCTGCCGCCACACGTGCGAGGTGAGCAGGTAGTTGAGCGAGGCGATGCGCCGCCGCCAGGGAATCCCGGCCGTGACCTTCAGCCACTTGGCGTGCTGATTGAACATCGAGTCGATGATGTGGATGAACGCCTCGTAGCAGTTGAACAGGCCATGCCGCCCGGTGAGCAGGTAGCCCTCGAGCCAGCCCTCGCATTGATGCTCGCTCAGGATCTCGAGCACCCGGCCGCTCGGTGCGAGAAACTCATCGCTCGGCAGCGTGCGCCCCTGCCACTGCCGATTGCTCGTCTCGAACACGGCCTGCAGCTTGTTGGAGATGGTCTCATCGGGCCCGAACAGACGGAAGGTGCTGGGGTTCATGCCGATGACGTCACGCAGGAAGGTCCCGAGCACGCCGGTATCGGAGGCCTGAACCGCGCCCGGCTCGCTCACCGCCTGCGCGTAGTCGCGGAAGTCCGGCAGGTGCAGATCGCGCAGCAGCAGCCCGCCGTTGGCATGGGGATTGGCGCCCATGCGCCGCGCACCGCGCGGAGCGAGCTCGGCGAGCTCGGGGCGCAGACGGCCGCCCTCGAACAGCTCCCCGGGCCGGTAGCTGCGCAGCCAAGCCTCGAGCGCGGCGAGATGCGCCGGATTGCCGGCCGGATCGGGGATCGGCACCTGGTGCGCGCGGAAAGTGCCCTCGATGGGCTTGCCGTCGAGGCTCTTCGGCCCCGTCCAGCCTTTGGGGCTCTCAAGCACGATCATCGGCCAGCGGGGGCGCGTCACGCTCGCACCCGGGGCGCGCGCAGCGCGCTGGATCGCGAGGATTTCCCCGATCACCGCATCGAGCGTCCCGGCCATCCGCTGATGCATCCTCATCGGCTCATGGCCGCTGACGAAGTACGGCCGCCAGCCGCATCCGCTGAGCAGCTGCGTGAGCTCCTCCGGCTCGATGCGCGCCAGCACCGTGGGGTTGGCGATCTTGTAGCCGTTCAGGTGCAGAATCGGCAGCACCGCCCCGTCGGCGGCCGGGTTGATGAATTTGTTCAGGTGCCAGCTGCCGGCGAGCGGCCCGGTCTCGGCCTCCCCGTCGCCGACCACGCAGGCGGCGATCAGCCCGGGGTTATCGAGCACCGCACCGCAGGCGTGGCTCAGGGAGTAGCCGAGCTCCCCGCCCTCGTGGATCGAGCCCGGGCACTCCGGTGAGACGTGGCTCGGAATGCCGCCGGGAAAGGAGAACTGCCTGAACAGGCGCTTCAGCCCCGCCTCATCCGGGGCGATCTCCGGATAGAGCTCGCTGTAGGTGCCCTCGAGGTAGGTGTTGGCGACGAGCGCCGGTCCCCCGTGGCCGGGACCGGAGAGGTAGATCATGTCGAGGTCGCGCTCGCGGATCACCCGGTTCAGATGCGCATAGATGAAGTTCTGTCCCGGCGTCGTGCCCCAGTGCCCGAGCAGCATCGCCTTGATGTGCGCGGCGGTGAGCGGCTCGCGCAGCAGCGGGTTCTCGTGCAGATAGATCTGACCGACACACAGATAATTGGCGGCCCGCCAGTACGCATCGATGCGGCGCAGCTGCTCGCCCGAAAGCGGCTCACCGACCGCCGGCTCGCCCTGCTCAATCATTGCCGACTCCTTACCGCGCGGCCGTCCGGCCGCCGCTTCAGATTGTCATGCCATCGTCTGCAAGGTTCATTGTAAATACGCAGTGTCCACCAAAAGCCTCGGCAGCGCACATTGACCCTCCCGGCACACGCCGCCTACGATGCCCAACATCGACGGTTGAGGGGAACGGGATGCATCCGGCCTCGCACGGTGGGCGACAGATCCTACGGCATATCGCGCGCATCGCGATGATCGAGCGCGACCTGCAGCCTGAGTTTCCGCCGGCCGCGATGCGCCAGGCCGCCGCTCTTGGCGCGCCGGCGCGCGCCCCCTCCGGGGCCGAAGTTCGCGACTTGCGCGAGCTGCCGTGGGTCTCGATCGACAACGACGACTCCCGCGATCTCGATCAGATCTGCGCCGGCGCGGCGCTCGAGGGCGGCAGCACACGCATCTGGGTGGCAATAGCCGACGTCGATGCGCTCGTCGGCGCCGACACGCCGATTGATGCCCACGCGCGCCACAACACGACCTCGATCTATACCGCCGCGCGGGTCTTTCCCATGTTGCCCGAGCGGCTCTCGACCGATCTAACCTCCCTCAACGAGCGCCAGGAGCGCCTGGCGCTCGTTGCCGACCTGACCGTTGCGGCCGATGGGCGCGTCGGGCATTCGGATCTCTATCGGGCCCTGGTGCGCAATCAGGCCAAGCTCGCCTACCCCTCGGTGGCCGCCTGGCTCGAGGGCGAGGCCGGCCCGCCCGCCGCCCTCGGCGATGCGCTCCTGCAGCGCCAGGTGCGCCTGCAGGATGCGGCGGCCCAGGCGATGCGCGCCCTGCGTCACGAGCACGGCGCGCTGACGCTCGAGACACTCAAGACCCACGCGGTGTTCGACGGCGATGCGCTTCGCGACCTGGAGCGCGACCGCAAGAACCGCGCGCAGGAGCTGATCGAGGACTTGATGATCGCCGCCAACGGCGCCGTCGCGCGCTTTCTCGACCGGCACGGCGTCGCCTCGCTGCGGCGGGTGCTGCGCACGCCCCGGCGCTGGGACCGCATCATCGCGCTCGCCGAGGAAGTCGGAGAGCATCTGCCCTCCGTGCCGGATGCGCTCGCGCTGAACGCATTTCTTGCGCGCCGCCGCGACGCCGATCCGGAGCGCTTCGCGGACCTCTCGCTCGCGGTGGTCAAGTCGCTCGGCCGCGGCGAGTACCTGGCGCAGGCGGCCGGACAAAGCGCCTCCGGGCACTTCGGGCTCGCGGTGAGCAACTACACCCACTCCAGCGCCCCGAACCGCCGCTTTCCCGACCTGATCAGTCAGCGTCTGGTCAAGGCGGTGCTCGCCGGTGCGGCCGCGCCCTACCCGTACGAGGTGCTCACCGCGCTCGCCCAGCACTGCACCGAGCAGGAGGACAAGGCGGCCAAAGTGGAGCGGCGGGTGGCCAAGTCCGCCGCCGCGCTGCTGCTCGCCGGCCGCATCGGCGAGCCGTTCGAGGCGCTCGTGACCGGCGCGGCCGCCAAGGGCACCTGGGTGCGGATCCTGCGCCCGGCGATCGAGGGCCGCCTGGTGCGCGGCGTTGAAGGGGCCGACATCGGCCACCGGCTGCGCGTGCGGCTGGTGCGGGTCGACGTAGAGCGTGGCTTCATCGACTTCGAGCGAGTGCGCTGATGGACAAGAACCCGTCAACCGAGAACCGGACAGGCCCGCAGCTCGCCTACGAGGAGCCCGGCTTCCTCGAGAGTGATGCGGCGCGACCGCTGCGCATTCTCGCCGAGTATCTCGAGCCGCTCGAGCGCTTCAGGCGCGCCGGCGTGCACGCCACCATCGTCTTCTTCGGCTCCGCCCGGCTGCGCCCCGAGGGGCCGCTCGGCCGCTACTATGAGCACGCGCGCGAGCTCGCCGGCCTGATCACGCGCTGGTCGGCCTCGCTTCCGGAGCACACGCATCGCTACGTGATCTGCTCGGGCGGCGGCGGCGGCATCATGGAAGCGGCCAACCGCGGCGCCGCGGAGGCCGGCGGCAAGACGGTCGGGCTCAACATCAGCCTGCCGCACGAACAGCACCCCAACCCCTACCTCTCGAGCGAGCTGACGTTCGAGTTCCACTACTTCTTCATGCGCAAACTGTGGTTTGCGCACCTGGCGCGCGCGCTCATCGCCTTCCCCGGCGGGCTCGGCACGCTCGATGAGCTCACCGAGATCCTCACACTGGCGCAGACCCGAAAGCTCGCGCGGGACATTCCGGTGATCCTCTACGGGCCGCAGTACTGGAACGAGATCATCGACTTCGAGGCGCTCGCACGCCACGGCGTGATCGACCGGGAGGACCTCAAGCTGTTCGAATTCGCCGAGCGGCCGGAGGATGCGCTCGCCATCCTCAAGCGGCGCCTGCGGCCCGAGCCGCGCGAAGCGCCCGGATTCGCCCACTCGCGCATCCGCCCCCGCCAGCCGCCCCAGTGATCGTCGCAGCGATGCAGCGATCCTCGGCCGCCTAGCGATGCACGAGTGGCTGCGGCCCGCAGCCGAGGGCGCCCTCGACGCGTCGCAAATGGCGCGCATGCGAGCCCATCCGGTGATCGATCAGGCCGTGAGCGGCGATCTTGACGGCGTTCGCGACGAAGAAGGACGCGATCGTGTAGGCCCACACGAGCAGCGCGAGCCCCCAGCCGATGGGCGCCATGGCCACACCGTACACCACGATCAGGGTGCCGAGCAGCTGAGTCAACTCGCACGGCACCACCAGCAGCCACCGCGGCCATGGCCGTTGCCAGGCCCAGCCCCGGTTGCGGCTCAGATAGATGGTCATGTGACCCGACACGAGGAGCTTCAGGAAGATCACGGCCTGCAGCACCGGCACGGGAAGATGCAACAGGTCCCTGGCGATCCAGTACAGCACGAAGCTCTCGAACACGCCGTAGAGCCCAAGGGACGATGCGACCGTGAGCACCCGCGGCATGTCCCAGCGCACCGGAGCGGGCGCGACGGGCGCATTGTCGTAGGCGATCATCATGATCGGAATGTCATTGAGCAGGGCGAGCAGCACCACCATGAGCGTGGTGACCGGATAGAAGTTGTAGATCAGGATCGTCGCCGTCATGAACAGAATGAGACGGATCGTCTCGGCGATGCGGTACGTCCCGTAGCTCGTCATCCGTTCGAATATCCGGCGCGCCTCCTGGATTGCGGTCGTGATGACCGAGAGGCCCGGTGCTGTCAGGATGAGCGCCGCGGCGGCGCGCGCGGCATCCGTGGCACCGCTCACCGCGATGCCGACGTCGGCCTGCTTTAGTGCCGGTGCGTCGTTGACGCCATCGCCGGTCATGCCGACGATCCGCCCGCTCGACTGCAGTGCCTTGACAATCTGGAATTTGTGTTCGGGGAACACCCGCGCGAACCCGTCGGCCGTGAGCACCTGCTTGAGCGCCTGCGGCGGGGACTGCTTGCCGAATACTGCATCCGCCACGACGATGTTGCGCCCGAGATCGAGCTCGGCGGCAATCTGCCGGGCGATCGCCTCGTGATCGCCAGTGACCATCTTGATGTCGATGCCCATCGCGCGCGTCGCTCGAATGGTCTCGGCGCTGTCCTCTCGAGGCGGGTCGAACAGCGGCAGCAGGCCGAGATAGCGCCAGCCGGCGCCCTCGTCGCGCGCCACCGCGAGCGTCCGGTAACCCTTGGCGGCGGCCTGATCCACCTGCGCGAGGACCGCGGCGCGCTGCTGCGCATCCGGCTGGCACAGCTCGACGATCACCTGCGGGGCGCCTTTGGTCACCTTGAGCACCTTGCCGAGGTGCTCAAGCTCCGCCTCGGTGCGCTTGACCACCGGGTCGAACGGCCGGAAGGTCTTCAACCGGTAGTCCTCGAGCTGCTTCGCCGGCGGGGCTGCGGCGAGGATTGCACTGTCGATTGCATCCGGCGCCTCTCGGCGCGAAGCGAGCGCCGCGGCCGTCAGCAGCTGCGTTGTCTCGACGCCGGGAGCCGGCAGCGTGGCACCGAGCGTCAGCTCGTTGCGAGTCAGCGTGCCCGTCTTGTCCGAGCACAGCGTATTCATGCCAGCCAGCTCCTCGATCGACACCAGGCGCGAGACGATGGCCTTCAGGCGCGCCAGGCGCTCGGCCCCGACCGCAAGGGTGACCGAGAGCACCGCTGGCAGCGCCACCGGGATGGAGGCGACTGCCAGAATGAGCGCGAACTGCACCATCTCGAGCAGCGCGTTGTGCTGAAACAGCCCCGCGATCACGATGACCAGCACCAGAGCGGCGGTGGTGAGAATCAGGAAGTTGCCGATGCGCAGCACCGCACGCTGGAAGTGCGAGACGGCCCCGGCCTGCTCCACGAGCTGCGCCGTGCGCCCGAAGTAGGTGTTCATGCCGGTGGCGCTCACCACCGCGTTCATCCCGCCCTGGCGCACGATCGAGCCCGAATAGGCCGTGTCGCCGCGTTTCTTGTCGACCGGCAGTGACTCCCCGGTGAGCGCGGATTGATCTACGCTCAGGTACTCCCCGTCCGCCAACGTGGCATCGGCCGGCACGATGTTGCCGATCTGGATGGCGATCAGGTCACCCGGCACCAGCAGCCGCGCTGCGATCTCGCGCCACACGCCGTCGCGTCTGACGTGCGCCGAGAGCGCCAGGCGCTGCTTGAGCGCCTCGATGGCCGTATCGGCCTTGTATTCCTGCCAGAAGCCGACGCCGGCGTTGATGAAGAGCATCAGCGCGATGACCGTGAGGTCATCCCAATGGCCGAGCACCGCCGAGAGGATCGCGGCCGCCTCGATCATCCAGGGAATCGGCCCCCAGAAGAACCCGAGAATGCGCTGTGCGATGCCGACGTGGTGCTCGCGCAGGACGTTCTCCCCGTACTGATCCAGCCGGCGCCTCGCCTCCGCTTCGCTGAGCCCCTCAGTTGAGACCGCGAGCGTCGCAGCGGTGACCGCCGCGGGACCTGTCTCGGTCGACTTATTATTCATGTGCGCTCCTCTGCGCGACGCCGCGTACGCGCAGAGGAGAGCCGTCCGCGACGCGGGCTGAGCCGCAAGAGGAACAACTTCGCCGATCCGCTGCACCCCCGGCAATCCGCAGTTATGCGGACCGCGCGCACCGGAGCCGGAGCTGGACTTAAGTTCGGCCCGGCAGGCGCACCTCGAAGCGCGCCCCGCCGAGCGGCGAGGTGTCCACCGCGAGGCGGCCGCCGTAGAGCTCGACCGTCTCGCGCACCATGGCGAGCCCCAGCCCGTGACCGGGGACGGTCTCATCGGTCCTCACACCGCGCTCGAGCACGCGTGCGCGGTTCTCCTCGGAGATCCCCGGGCCGTCATCCTCCACGGTCACTGTCATGTTCTCGTGAACGGCCGCATCGGGATCGACCGTCACGGTCATTCGCACACGCTGATGGCACCACTTGCACGCGTTCTCCAGGAGGTTGCCGAGCATCTCCATCAGGTCGGCGCGGTCGCCCACGAACTGACTATCGGGCTGGACGGCAAGCTCGAGCGAGAGATCCTTGTGGCGATAGACCTTCAGCAGCGCCGCGCGCAGATCGGCCGCCACCGGCGCCACCGCAACGGGCGCCTGTCCGAGCAGCGCCCCGCCCGAGGCGGCCGCACGCTTCAGCTGATGCTCGATGATGTCGCTCATGCGGTCGATTTCCTGGCCGATCGCGCTCGGCGCATCGCCCGCGGCCGGCAGCGCCGTGCGCATCACGGCGAGCGGCGTCTTCAGGCTGTGCGCGAGATTGCCGAGGGTGTCGCGGTAGCGCGCGACCCGCTTGCGCTCGCCGATGAGCAGCGCATTGAGATGGCGCGCCACGCCCTTCAGCTCGCGCGGATAACCGGCGCCGAGCACCTCGCTGCGGCCCTCCTCGACCTCGTGGATCTCGCGCTCCAGCCGGCGCACCGGGGCGAGCACCGCGCGCAGCAGCACCGCGAGCGTCGCCAGCAGCAGCAGCATCAGGGCGCTGAACCACAGCACCATGCGGCGGCGGAATTCCCACAGCTGCTCCTCGTAGGGCGTCAGGCTCACCGCGACGCTGAAGGTCACTGGGCCCCCATCGCCGGGGTTATCGGCGAACGCCACGCCGCGGCTCTCGACGGCGAGGCGGCTGTGCCCGGCCATCGTGTGGAAGAAGGTGCGCGCGCCCTGCGTGAGCAGCGGCCCGAAATCGACCTGCGCGCCGACCGTCGAGGGCGAGCGCCACTGATGATGGGCCGAGCGGATCTCGGCGTACAAGCCCGAGCGCGGCGTCGCGAAGCGCGAGTCGAGGGCCGTCAGCGGCGCGCCATACCCGCCGCCCTTCTCGTGCTCGGCGGCGGCGATGAGCGCGATGATCTGCGAGTCGAGCAGCTCGTGCAGCGAGTGATCCGAGAGGGTGCGAAAGCCGTGATCGAGCACCCACGTCATGAAGCCAAAGAACAGCACCAGGGGCACCGCCACAGACAACAGCAGTCGTTGACTGAGTGAGTGCACGCCGTCCCCGCGCGCAGCGCCTAGACAGTCGCCTGACGCGCCAGCGAGAAGCGGTAGCCGCGGCCGCGCAGCGTCTCGATGGGCTTCAGCCGATCGTGCGGATCGAGCTTGCGGCGCAGCCGGCCGACCAGCACTTCGATGACGTTGCTGTCGCGCTCGAAGTCCTGATCGTAGAGCCGCTCGGTGAGTTCGGCCTTGGAGATCACCTCGCCCGCCCGCAGCATCAGGTGCTCGAGTATGCGGTACTCGAAGGTGGTGAGCTCCACGAGCGCTCCATCGACGGCGACGGTCTGGGCGCGCGTGTCGAGGGTGACGGGGCCGCACTTGAGCTGCGGGCTCGCCCAGCCGCCGGCGCGGCGCAGCAGCGCCTGCAATCGCGCGAGCAGCTCCTCGAAGTGAAAAGGCTTGGAGACGTAATCGTCGGCGCCGGCCTGCAGGCCCTCGACCTTGTCCTGCCAGTTGTCGCGCGCGGTGAGGATGAGGATCGGATAGGTCTTGCCCGCGGCGCGCAACTTGCGGATCACCTCCAGCCCCGAGACCTTCGGCAGGCCGAGGTCGATCACCGCCACATCGAGCGGGTATTCCAGGCCCGCAAAGAGTCCCTCCTGGCCATCCTGGGCCACATCGACGGTGAAGCCGGTCCCGGCAAGCTGAGCCTTCAGGCTCTCGCGCAGCGCCGTCTCATCTTCAACCACCAATGCCCGCATGGCCCCTCCCGAGGCAGCTTCAGAGGATCTGGCCGCTCGCAGCGTCGACCCGCACGGTGAACACCCGGCCGGACTTGTCGAGCAGCCGCAGCACGTACACCGTGCGGCCGCCGTCCTTGCGCGTCTCGGCCCGCACCACGCGCGCCTTGAAGCGCTGCTCGACCATCCGGACGGCCTGAGCCATCGAGATGCGCACCTGCGTGATGGAGCCGGCGAGTGCGGCCCGCGCCATGGCGGTCTGCGCCCGAGCCGGCCAGGGCCCGGCCGCGATCAACGCCGCTGCCGTCACGATCGCCAGGCGCAAGCTTGCTTGTGTGAAGGGTCGCACTTGGAGCATCTGTTCCGATGCCGGAGGCCGCCCAAGAGGGGGCTGACCCGGCGTCCGGCACCCTAGACTACCACCCGTGAATCGGCGCTGAATACGCCGCAGGCGCCTGCGCGCGCCCTCAATCCGACGCTTTGGCCTCGCGCCACAGGGCATCCCACGCCTCGGCGCCGAGCGCCGCGGGCGCCAGTCCTCGCCCGCCGGCCAGCCGCTCCATGCGCCGGAAGCGCCGCTCGAACTTGTCGCTGGCGCGGCGCAGCGCCTCCTCGGCATCGAGCCCCAGGTGGCGGCTCCAGTTCACGAGCGCGAAGAGCACATCGCCGAACTCCTCGACGCCATGCGCATCGGCCACGCCGCCGCTCGCCGCGAGCGCCGCGTCGAGTTCGCCGAGCTCCTCGAGCACCTTGGCGCGCACCTCCTCGGGCCGCTGCCAGTCAAAGCCCACCCGCGCGGCGCGCCGGCCGAGCTTGCTCGCGCGCAGCAGCGCCGGCAGCCCCTGCGGCACATCCGCGAGCGTGCTGCGGTCCGGGGCGCCCGAGGCGGCGCGCTCGCGCGCCTTGATCTCGTCCCACTGCAGGGACTGCTCGGCCTCGTTCAGGGGCGTGCCGGACTCATTGCGGGCAAGCCCCCCCGAGGCCCCCTGCGGCTCCTCGGCCCGCGGCGCGCCGGCGCCGAACACGTGCGGGTGGCGCCGCACCAGCTTGGCGTGAATTCCCGCCGCCACGTCGGCGAAATCAAACCAGCCGCGCTCCTCGGCCATGCGCGCGTGGAAGACGACCTGGAAGAGCAGATCGCCGAGCTCCTCGCGCAGCTTTGGCGCATCGTCCCGCTCGATGGCGTCGCGGACCTCGTAGGCCTCCTCGATGGTGTACGGGGCGATGGTGCGCAAATCCTGCGCCCGGTCCCAGGGACAGCCGCTCTCGGGGTCGCGCAGGCGCGCCATGAGCGCCAGCAGCGCCGCGAGCGCTGCGGCCGGCTCAGGCCGGTCCATCGCCGAGCTCGCCGCAGCACAGCCGCTGAAGCGTCACGAGCATTCCGGCCGTGGCGCCCCAGATGTTGTGTTCCCCGTAGGGGATGTCCGGCAGTTCGATCTCGACGCGGGTGCCGCGGAAGCGGTGCCGCCGCGGCCGCTGATTGCGCGCATCGAACACATAGGCGAGGGGCGCCTCGAACACCTCGTCCACCTCCTGGCGCTCGATGTGCAGCTCGAACCCCGGGGCGATGCGGGCAACCACCGGCGTCACTCGAAAGCCGCTGTTGACCACATGGTCGGGCAGGTAGCCGATCACGCTCACATAGCGAGCCTCGAGCCCGATCTCCTCGTGCGCCTCGCGCAGCGCCGCGGCCGCCGGATCTGCGTCCTCGGCATCGATCTGCCCGCCAGGAAAGCTGACCTGCCCCGCGTGATTGCGCAGGTCGCGCCCGCGGCGTGTCAGCAGCACCGTGGGCCCCTGCGGATGATCCACCAGGGGCACCAGCACCGCCGCCGGCGCCGGGTTGGCGGGAAAGTAGCGGCGCAGCTCACGGCTGCGCTCAAGGCTCTGGCCCGGCACCAGCCAGTCCTCGGGCGCGTGGCGCGGCCGGCTGCCGGCGAGGCGCGCCTCGATCCTCGCCAACATCACGGCCCCTTCGAGCCGAGGCGCCGAACGCGCGCTGCCGCTGCCCTCAACCACCGCCGCCCGCGCCGCCCTTGATGCCCCCGCGGGTGAGCGCTTGCGGATCAAGCAGCCGCTCGAGGTCCGCGCGGGACAGACTGGTCATCTTCTCGGCCATCTCCCGGATCGGCCGTCCCTCGGCATACGCCTTCTTGGCGATCGCCGCGCCCTTCTCGTAGCCGATCACCGGGTTCAGCGCCGTCACCAGAATGGGATTGCGCTCGAGCGCCTCGGCGAGACGCGCCGGATTGACCGTGAAGCCGGCGATCGCCCGGGCGCCGAGGAGCCGCGCGACGTTGGCGAGCAGGCGGATGCTCTCGAGCAGGTTGTAGGCGATGACCGGCAGCATGACATTGAGCTGGAAATTGCCCGACTGGCCGGCCACGGTGATGGTGGCATCGTGGCCGATCACCTGCGCACACACCATGGCGGTCGCCTCCGGGATCACCGGGTTGACCTTGCCCGGCATGATGCTGCTGCCGGGCTGCAGCGCCGGCAGGGCGATCTCCCCGAGGCCGGCGAGCGGACCGCTGTTCATCCAGCGCAGATCGTTGGCGATCTTCATCAGGCTGACGGCGATCACCTTCAGCTGCCCCGACAGCTCGACCGCCGTGTCCTGGCTCGAGAGCGCCTCGAAATAGTTGTGCGCCGGCTCGAAGGGGCAGCCGGTGAGCTCCGCGAGCGCCTGGCAGAAGCGCGCGCCGAAGTCCGGATGGGCGTTGATGCCCGTGCCCACCGCCGTGCCGCCCTGGGCAAGACGATGCAGCCGCGGGGCGGTGGCCGCGAGGCGCTCCATGCCGCTCTCGATCTGCGCGCGCCAGCCGGACAACTCCTGCCCGAGCGTCACCGGCATCGCATCCATCAGATGGGTCCGGCCGGTCTTGACCACCGCGCCCACCTCGGCCTCCTTGGCGCGCAGCGTGCGGCACAGCTCATCGAGCGCCGGGGCGAGGTCACGCCGCACCGCGAGCGCGGCGCTCACGTGCAGGGTGGTCGGAATCACATCGTTGCTGCTCTGGCCCATGTTGACGTGATCGTTCGGATGCACCGGCCTGCCGAGGCGGCGCGTGGCGAGCGCGCCAATCACCTCGTTGGCGTTCATGTTCGTGCTGGTCCCGGAGCCGGTCTGAAACACATCGATGGGAAAGTGCGCATCGTGCCGGCCGTCGGCGACCTCGGCGGCGGCCGCCTCGATCGCCTCGGCCACGTCCCGATCGAGCAGCCCGAGGCGGCTGTTGGCCCGGGCGGCCGCCTGTTTGACCAGGCCCAGCGCGCCGATGAAGGCCCGCGGCATGGGCCGCCCGCTCACCCGGAAGTTCTCCACCGCCCGCTGCGTCTGCGCGCCCCAGAGCGCATCCTGGGGCACCTGCAGCTCGCCCATGCTGTCGTGCTCGGTTCGAAAGGATTTCGTCATGCAATGGCTCCATGGCCCGCGAACGGTTCGCCGTGCCGCTCAGGACCGCCTGCGGGCGCGCTACGGTATGGGCTATCATAATGCATCCGAGCCCTTCCCCTTCTCCTTACTCCTGCAGCGCATGAGCGAAACGCCCCGCGACGAACTGCCCGCCATCCTCGCCCTCTCGCCGGTCGACGGCCGCTACCGAGCCGCCACCGAGCCGCTGCGCGAGCTGCTCTCGGAGGCCGGGCTCATCCGCCAGCGCGTGCGCGTCGAGGCGGCATGGCTCGAGCACCTCGCAGCCGCGGTGCCGCAGCTTCCCGGAGCCCGACTGGACGCCCCGGTCCGCGAGCGCGCACGCCGGCTCGCCGCAGGCCCCGATAGCGGTTGCGCTGCGGCGGTCAAGGCGATCGAAGCGCGCATCAATCACGATGTGAAGGCGGTCGAGTATTACGTGCGCGACGAGCTCGCCGCGGCGGGCGCCGCGCCCGCCACCCTGGAGCTCGTTCACTTCGGCTGCACCTCCGAGGACATCAACAACGTCAGTTACGCACTGCTGCTGCGCGCCGCCCGCGAGCAGCTGCGCGCGCCGCTTGCAACGCTCCTCGGCGCACTCACCGCGCTGGCGCACCACGCAGCCCGCTACGCCATGCTCGCACGCACCCACGGACAGCCGGCGAGCCCGACCACCCTCGGCAAGGAAGTGGCGAACTTCGTGGCGCGGTTGCGCCGCGCCGAGCGACGCTGGGCAGCCGTCGCCATCCTCGGCAAGTGGAACGGCGCGGTCGGCAATTTCAACGCGCATCGCGCCGCGCTCCCCGGGGTGGACTGGCGCGCCGTGAGCGGCGCGTTCATCGAGTCGCTCGGCCTCGAGCGCAACGCCTACACCACGCAGATCGAGCCGCACGACTGGATCGGTGAGTACTGCGATGCGCTCGCAGGATTGAATGTCGTGCTGCTCGACATGAGCCGCGACTTCTGGGGTTATATCTCGCTCGGGTATCTGAAACAGCGCGTGCTCGCCGGCGAGGTCGGCTCATCGACCATGCCGCACAAGATCAATCCGATCGACTTCGAGAACGCCGAAGGCAACCTCGGTATCGCCAACGCGCTGCTGCGCCACTTCGCCGAGAAGCTGCCGGTGTCGCGCTGGCAGCGCGACCTGACCGACTCGACCGTGCTGCGCAACCTCGGCGTCGCGCTCGGCCATACGTTGATCGCCTGGCGCGCGCTCGCGCGGGGGCTCGGCAAGGTCGAGGCGGATCCGGCCCGCATGCGCGAGGATCTCGATGGCGCCTGGGAGGTGCTCGGCGAGGCGGTGCAAACGGTGCTGCGCGCGGCGGGCATCCCCGGGGGCTACGAGCGGCTGAAGGCCTTCACCCGCGGACGCTGCATCGATGAGCGCTCGCTCGCGGAATTCATCGACACGCTGCCCCTGCCGGCAGATGAGAAGCGCCGGCTGCGCGGCCTGCACCCGGCCGACTACATCGGCTGGGCTGCGGAGTTGGCCGGGGAAATATGACAAATCGCCCGCGGCGCACGCGGGCGATTCTGTGACCGGCTCGGCACGGTGCGGTGCCCCGGTTTCTCTAAAATTGCGGTCGCTGTCTGCGCAGCAGACGTGGTTGACGGACCGCAACAATGTCTCCAGGTGTCGAGATCGCCGAATACAACGTGCTCGCGGGGCTGGCGCATGCGCGCTACGCGCCGGAGTCCGACCCCTGCGAGGACACCTGCAACCTCGAGGCGCTGACGGTGCTGATCTCGCTCAACGAGGCGCGCACCGCGGTGAATCAGGTCGCCGCCCGGGCCCAGCGGCTGCTGTCGATCTACACACCGAACCTCGAGCCAGAGCTGTACGATCAGAGCGAGTTTCTCGAGGTGGTCAAGCGCTTGGTGCTCGCGCGCCCCTTCGCCAAGGTGCGCGTGCTGATCGGTGAGCCGGGGCGCTCGAGCGCCGATGGTCACCGCTTCCTCGCCATGGCACGGCGCCTCTCGAGCTGCATCGATGTGCGCAACCTCCCGGCGCGCAACGGTGCGCCGCACTGCGCCTATCTGATCGCCGATGAGCGCGCCATCATGTACCGGCTGCGGGCCGACTGCTGGGACGGCATCGCCGATCTCGACAACGCGCCGGTGGCGCGGCTATACCTGCACGAGTTCGACCAGCTCTGGGACACCTGCACGCCGCCGGAGAGCCTGCGCCTCGCGCGCCCCGCCTGAGCCGCGGCACCCGGGCGGATATAATCCGCCCATGTCCATCCCCGAGATCACCGTGGCGGCGCTCGCCGAGGCCGAGGGCCGCTTCCTGCTCGTCGAGGAGAACATCGACGGGCGGCTCGTGCTCAATCAGCCGGCCGGTCACCTGGAGCGCGGCGAGACGCTCCTCGAGGCGGTCGTGCGCGAGGTGCGCGAGGAGAGCGCCTGGAAGTTCACCCCCGAGCGGCTGCTCGGGGTGTACCTGTGGCGCCACCCGCGCACGCAGCGACTCTACAAGCGCTTCACCTTCACCGGCACCGTGAGCGATCACCAGGCGCACCAGAAACTCGACAGCGGCATCGTGGCCGCACGCTGGCTGACGCCGAATGAGATTCGTGCGCGGCACGAGAAGCTGCGCAGCCCGCTCGTGCTGCGCTGCCTCGAGGATTACCTCGCCGGCGTGCGCGTGCCGCTCGAGCCGATCGCGCAACTGCAATTCGACGGGGCGCTCGCCGTGCCCGCCGAGGAAGTATGAAGCGCGCCATCGTCGGCCTCTCGGGCGGTGTCGACTCGGCGGTCGCCGCGCTGTGCCTGCAGGAACAGGGCTGGGAGGTGCAGGGTCTGTTCATGAGCAACTGGGAAGAGGACGAGGACGGATACTGCACGGCCGCCGAGGACTTTCAGGACGCGCGCGCGGTGGCCCAAGAGCTCGGCATCCCGCTGCACCGCGTGAGCTTCGCGGCCGAGTACCGCGAGCGCGTCTTTGAGCATTTCCTCTCCGAGCACCGCGCCGGGCGCACCCCCAATCCCGATGTGCTATGCAACCGCGAGATCAAATTCGGCGTGGCGCTGCGCTATGCCGAGCGTCTCGGGGCGGAGTACTTCGCCACCGGACACTATGCGCGCCTCCTCAGCGGCGCCGGGGGCCCGGAGCTGCACAAGGCGCGCGATGCGGCCAAGGACCAGAGCTATTTCCTGCACGCCGTCGAGCGGCGCGAGCTGGCGCGCACGCTGATGCCGATCGGCGAACTCGAGAAATCCGAGGTGCGCGCGCGCGCGCGCGCAGCGGGTCTGCCGGTGTTCGACAAGCCCGACAGCACCGGGATCTGCTTCATCGGCGAGCGCCCGTTCCGCGAGTTCCTCGGCCGATTTCTCGAGCAGCGGCCCGGCCCGATCGAGAGCGACGACGGCGAGGCGCTCGGTGAGCATCGCGGGCTCGCCTTCTATACCCTCGGTCAGCGCACCGGGCTCAACATCGGCGGGCGCCCGCGGCGGCCGGAGCTCCCCTGGTACGTGGCGGCCAAGGACCCCGGGCGCAATGCGCTCATCGTCGTGCAGGGACAAGATCATCCTCTGCTCCTCGGCGCCGCGCTCACCACCGGCCCGCTGCACTGGCTCTCGCGCCCGCGCGCCGAGCCCTTCGCCTGCACCGTCAAGGTGCGCTACCGCCAGGCCGACCAGCGCGCGAGGCTCGAGCCGCTCCCGGACGGGGCGGCCCGGATCGTGTTCGAGCGGCCGCAGCGGGCGGTCACGCCCGGCCAGTACGCCGTGGTGTACGAGGGCGAGCGCTGCCTCGGAGGCGGCGTGATCGAATCCGTGGCCCGCGCGACCGGAACCGGACCGGCCTGAATTTGTATTAGGAATTGCGGCCGCGCGCCTCGCGTGCGGGCGACACTCAGCGGGCGGCCGTGAGAGCGACTATAATCCGCGCCGCCTTTTTCTCGCCCTCCCGGAGAGCTCCACTCATGACGAACAGCTTCAAGGCGCGCACCACCCTCTCGGTCGGCGACCGTTCGTACGAGATCTTCAGCCTCGCGGCCCTGCCGCAGGAGAAGGTCGCGCGGCTGCCCTATTCCCTGAAGATCCTGCTCGAGAACCTGCTGCGCTTCGAAGACGGCCTCAACGTCACCCGCGCGGACATCGAGGCGCTGCTCGCCTGGGACCCCAAGGCCGCCCCGGCGCACGAGATCGCCTTCACGCCCTCGCGCGTGATCCTGCAGGATTTCACGGGCGTGCCCTGCGTGGTGGACCTCGCCGCGATGCGCGAGGCCATCGTGCGCCTCGGCGGCGATGCCGAGCGGGTCAACCCGCTCGCCCCGGTCGAGCTGGTCATTGATCACTCCGTGCAGGTGGACGAGTACGGCACACCCGCAGCGCTCGCCGCCAACACCCGAATCGAGTTCTCGCGCAACGCCGAGCGCTACGCGTTCCTGCGCTGGGGCCAGTCGGCGTTCCGCAATTTCGCCGCCGTGCCGCCGAGCACCGGCATCGTGCACCAGGTGAACCTGGAGTATCTCGGCCGCGTCGTGTTCGACCTCGAGCGCAACGGCACGCACAGCGCCTATCCCGACACGCTGGTCGGCACGGACTCGCACACGACCATGATCAACGGCCTCGGCGTGCTCGGCTGGGGCGTCGGCGGCATCGAAGCGGAAGCCGCGATGCTCGGCCAGCCGGTGACCATGCTGATTCCGCAGGTGCTCGGCGTTCGCCTGGCGGGTCGGCTCAAGCCCGGCGCAACCGCCACCGACCTCGTGCTGACGATCACCGAGATGCTGCGCAAGCGCGGCGTCGTCGACAAGTTCGTCGAGTACTTCGGCGACGGGCTCGCGAACTTGCCGCTCGCCGACCGCGCCACCATCGCCAACATGGCCCCGGAATACGGCAGCACCTGCGGCATCTTCCCCATCGACGAGGAGACGGTGCGCTACCTCGAACTCTCCGGGCGCGCTCGAGAGCGCATCGAGCTCGTCAAGGCCTACGCCGTGCACCAGGGGCTGTGGCGCCACGCCGGCGCCGCCGCGGCCGCGTACACCGAGGTGCTCGAGTTCGATCTCGGCTCGGTCGAGCCGAGCCTCGCCGGCCCGCGCCGCCCGCAGGACCGTGTGCCGCTGAAGGCCGCCAAGAGCATCTACGAGAGCAACGCCAGGAAGTCCGCCGAGGAACGCGCCGCGCGCGCCCCGCAGGCCAAGGGCAGCGCCGAGGTGAGCCTCGAGGGCAAGCGCTTCGAGCTCAAGGACGGGGCGGTGCTGATCGCCGCGATCACCAGCTGCACCAACACCTCCAACCCGTCCGTGATGCTCGGCGCGGGACTGCTCGCCCGCAAGGCGCGCCAGCGCGGCCTTACCGCCAAACCCTGGGTCAAGACCAGCCTCGCGCCGGGCTCGCGCGTCGTCACCGATTACTTCCGCAGGGCCAATGTGCTCGCCGACCTTGCCGCGCTCGGCTTCGAGCTGGTCGGCTACGGCTGCACCACGTGCATCGGCAACTCCGGGCCGCTGAAGCCCGAGATCTCCGCGGGCGTCAAGGCGGGCGACATCACCGCCTGCTCGGTGCTCTCGGGCAACCGCAACTTCGAGGGCCGCGTGCACCCCGAAGTGCGCATGAACTTCCTCGCCTCCCCGCCGCTCGTCGTCGCCTATGCGCTCGCCGGCACGCTCGACATCGATCTGACCAGCGAGCCGCTCGGCACCGGCTCGGACGGCACGCCGGTCTATCTCGCCGACATCTGGCCGAGCGACGAGGAGGTGCAGCAGACTCTCGCCCGCTCCATCGACTCGAAGATGTTCCAGGACCGCTACCGGCACGTCTTCGAGGGCGATGAGAACTGGAAGGCCATCAAGATACCGGCCGGCAAGCTCTACACCTGGGACGAGAAATCGACCTACGTGCGCAATCCGCCCTACTTCGAGGGCATGACGAGCACGCCGCCGCAACTTGCCGACATCCAGGGCGCGCGCGCGCTGGCGGTGCTCGGCGACTCGGTGACGACCGACCACATCTCCCCTGCGGGCAACATCGCCAAGACCAGCCCCGCGGCCCGCTACCTCGAGCAGCACGGCGTGCAGCCGGGGGACTTCAACTCCTATGGCGCGCGGCGCGGCAATCACGAGGTGATGATGCGCGGCACGTTCGCCAACATCCGCCTGCGCAACCAGCTGGTGCCGGGCGTCGAGGGCGGCGTGACGGTGCACCTGCCGAGCCTCGAGCAGGCCTCGATCTACGATGCCGCGATGCGCTACAAGGCCGACGGCACGCCGCTGCTCATCCTCGCCGGCAAGGAGTACGGCACCGGCTCGTCCCGCGACTGGGCCGCCAAGGGCACGATGCTCCTCGGGGTGCGCGCGGTGGTCGCCGAGAGCTTCGAGCGCATCCACCGCTCGAACCTCATCGGCATGGGCGTCGCGCCGCTGCAGTTCCTGCCGGGCGAGAGCGTCAGGTCGCTCGGGCTCACCGGCAAGGAGATCTTCCAGGTCACCGGGCTTGCCGCCGGGGAGCGCGAGGCGACGGTGACGGCGAGCGACCCGAACGGCGGCAAGATGGTCACCTTCCAGGCGCGCGTGCGCATCGACACGCCGAAGGAGCGCGAGTACTACCGTCACGGCGGCATTCTGCAATACGTGCTGCGCCAGCTCGCCGGCACGGGTCACGCCTGATCGGCCGCCGGGAGCGCGGTGCCTGCCCGGCCCGGCAGTGCGCTCCCGGCAGCCCTCTGCGGTTCAGGCGCATGCGGCTCGCGGTCTTCGATCTCGACGGAACGATCACCCGCCACGACACTCTCGCCCCCTACGTGTGCGGCTTCCTGCTGCGCCATCCCTGGCGCATGCCGCGCGCGCTGGGGGTGGTTCCGGCGCTGCTCGGGTTCGGGCTCGGGATCTGCGGGCGCGGCACGCTCAAGGCGGCGCTGATGCGCTCGGCGCTCGGCCGCGTGAGGCGCCAGGACCTTGAGCGCTGGACGGAGTGCTTCGTCAGCCGGCTGCTCGCGCGCGGAACGTTCGCCGATGCCAGAGAGAGCATCGCGGCACACGCGCGAGCCGGCGATCATCTGGTGCTGATGAGCGCGAGCCCCGACCTGTACGTGCCGGCGATCGCCCGGGCGCTTGGCTTTGGCGAGTCGATCTGCACCGGCGTGCGCTGGCGCGGGGAGCGGCTCGACGGGCGCCTCGCCACCTCGAACCGGCGGGGCGAGGAAAAAGTCCGCTGCCTGCGCCAGCTGCGCGAGCGGTTGCCCGGCGAGGCGAGCGCCTACGGTAACTCCCTGTCCGACATCGCGCACCTCGCGCTCGTCGAGCACGGCGTCCTGGTCAACGGCGGCGCCCGCGCACGGCGCGCGGCGCGGCTCGCCGGCATCGACTGCGTGCGCTGGCGCTGAGTCGCCACGCGGCCTTACATCGAGGTGCGCACCTGCCAGAGCTCGGGGAAGAACTTCAGCTCGAGCGCCTTGGCAAGATAGGACACCCCGCCGGTGCCGCCCGTGCCGCTCTTGTAGCCGATGATGCGCTCGACGGTCTTCAGGTGATGGAAGCGCCAGAGCTGGAACTTGTAATCGAGGTCGATCAGCCGCTCGGCGAGCTCGTAGAGATCCCAGTCCTTCTCGGCGTTGTGGTACACGCCGAGCCAGGCGCCGGCGACTTGTTTGCTCGGGCGGTACGGCTCGCTGAAGTCCCTGTTGAGGCACTCCTCGGGAACGCCGTAGCCGCGGCGGCTGAGGAGCCTGAGCGCCTCATCGTACAGTGACGGCGCCGTGAGGACGCGCTCGAGGCGCGCGTACACCGCCGCATCACGCCGATGCACCTCGATCATCTCGGCGTTCTTGTTGCCGAGCAGGAATTCGAGCTGCCGGTACTGATACGACTGAAAGCCCGAGGCGCGTCCGAGCGCGTTGCGGAACGCTGAGTAATCCGCCGGGGTGAGCGTCGAGAGCACTTCCCAGGCCGAGAGCAGCTGCGACTGCACCGAGGAGATGCGCGTCAGGCGCTTGAACGATGGCGCAAGCTCATCGCGGCGCACGCACTCGAGCACGCCGCCGAGCTCGTCCAGCATCAGCCGCATCCACAGCTCCGAGGCCTGGTGGACGATGATGAACAGCATCTCGTCGCGCTCGCCCGTGAGCGGCTTCTGCGCCCCGAGCACCTTGTCGAGCTGCAGGTACTGCCCGTAGGAGAGCGAGCCACCGAGATCCCAATGGATCGCCTCGCCCTTGAGGTCAACGCGCTCGCTCTTGGCGGGGCGGCGCGCTCTCATGGCTCGCCGTCGCCGAACACCCACGCCGGCACGCTGCGCCAGCCCTCGATGAGCAGGCGATCGAGCCGCTGGTACTCCGGACAGAAGCTCGCCACGCACTGCCAGAAGCGGCGGGAGTGATTCATGTGGCGCGTGTGCGCGAGCTCGTGGATCAGGAGGTAACGCACCACGGGCGGCGGCAGGAACAGCAGGCAGGCATTCAAGCTGATGGTGCCGCGCACCGAGCAGCTGCCCCAGCGCGTGCGCTGGCGGCGGATCACCATCTGCTGGTAGCTGAAGCCAAACTCTCGCGCGCAGTCCGCAAGGGCCGGCTCGAGCACTTCGCGCGCCCGCTCGAGCAGCCAGTGACGCAGCGCTTGGCGCAGCGCCGCACGATCCGCGGCATCGCCCCGGACGGTGATCAGCCCCTCGCCGCTTGCGAGGCGCAGCCGGCCGATGCCGCCGGCCAGGTGCACCCGCCAGCGCTCGGCGCAGGCGGGCAGATCGATGCCCGCGGGTGGAAACGGCTCGGGCGCGACCGCCGTGCGGCGCGCCTCGGCGCGCTTGCGCTCGATCCATTGCCGGTGCCGCTCGAGAAACGTCGCGATCAGCCGCGGCGGGGTCCTCACCGGCACGACCACTTCCACCCGCCCGGAGTGAAACACGCGCACGACCATGCGCCGCGCGCGCTCGCTCTCGCGAACGCTCCACGTCACATCCTGCTCGGACCAAAGCGGCAACTGCACTGCCGCCCCTTCGGAAATCACATCAGCTCCGCCGCGCGCCACACCGTAACCGGCTTCATTCTACCAGCGCGCCAGAGCGGCGTACCGGGCAGACGCGCCTGCCCGCGATCGGCTACGATGCTCCATTCAGCAACGACCCGATACGCGATGCGCGCACCGATTCTCGAAGTCCGCGAACTCCTGAAGCAATACCCGGGCGTGACGGCCGTGAACGGGATCTCCTTCAGCGTGCCGGAGGGGATGTGCTTCGGACTGCTCGGTCCGAACGGGGCGGGCAAGACCACCACCATCGAGATCATGGAAGGGATCCTCACGCCGACCGCCGGCGAGGTGCGCTACCGCGGTGAGCCACTCGGGGAGCGCTTCCGCGAGGCGGCGGGCATTCTCTTTCAGGCGACGGCGCTGCAGAACTTCCTCACCGTGCGACAGAGTCTGGCGATGTTCCACGGGCTCTACGCGCACGGGCGCGACATCGATGAGCTGCTCAAGCTCTGCTCGCTCGAGGCGCTCGCCGAGCGGGACAACCGCAAGCTCTCCGGCGGGCAGCTGCAGCGGCTGCTGCTCGCAATCGCGCTGGTGAACGACCCGGCGGTGCTGTTCCTCGATGAGCCGACCACCGGGCTCGATCCGCAGGCGCGGCGCAACTTCTGGGCGCTGGTCGAGTCGATCAAGGCGCAGCGCAAGACCATCATCCTCACCACCCATTACATGGAGGAGGCGGAGCTGCTGTGCGATGAGGTCGCCATCGTCGACCGCGGCCGCATCATCGCCCAGGGCGCCCCGCGAGCGCTGCTGCGCGAGCACTTCGCGGCGGTGCTGCTCGAGCTGCCGCGCGCGGACTTCCCGGACGGCGCGCGCCAGCTGCCGCTGCAGCGGATCGACGCCGATGATCGGGTCGAGATCACCACGGACGATCTGGACGCCACGCTGCGCACGCTGATCGACGCCGAGGTGCCGCTGAAGAACCTGCGTATCCGCCCCGCGAATCTCGAGGACCTGTTCCTCGAGCTCACCGGCCGGGAGCTGCGCGCATGATGCGCCGCCTGC
Organism: Pseudomonadota bacterium; assembly: GCA_021787615.1. Taxonomy (GTDB): domain Bacteria; phylum Pseudomonadota; class Gammaproteobacteria; order Steroidobacterales; family Steroidobacteraceae; genus 13-2-20CM-66-19. The sequence goes on along the minus strand of JAJYLP010000002.1, from coordinate 44,538 downwards.
TCTCGGTCTGGCACGCCCGCAACCTCGAGTTCATCCGCGACCGCGGCACGCTGGTGTTCACGCTGCTGCTGCCGCTGTCGATCATCGTCGGGATGGGTTTCATATTCGGCGGCCCGCCGCGGCCGCTGTTCAAGGTGGGCGTGGTGGGCAGTGCGGCCGCGGCGCGCGCGGATGCGTTCTTCCATACCCGCTACGTACAATTCCTGGCGGTGCCGAGCGCCGCCGCGGGACTGCACGAGGTGCGCCACCAGCGCATTGACCTGCTCCTTGAGCCGGGCGCGCCGCCGCGCTACTGGGTCAACACCGACTCGCCCAAGGGCTACATCACCGAGAAGCTGCTGCTCGCGGCCGACCCGCACGCCCTGCGCCTGCCGGTCAGCGGCAAAGCGGTGCCCTACCTCGACTGGCTCTTCCCCGGGATCCTCGGGATGAACGTCATGTTCAGCTGCCTGTTCGGCGTCGGCTACGTGGTGCTGCGCTACCGCCAGAGCGGCTTCCTCAAGCGCCTGCATGCCACGCCTCTGTCCGCATTCGAGTTCCTGAGCGCCCAGGTGCTCTCGCGCCTGACCATCATCCTGATCGTCACGACGGGGCTGTACCTGGTCATCGCGACGATGATTCATTTCCACAGCGCCGGCAGCATTGCCCTGCTGCTGCTGATCACCGTGCTCGGGGCGCTCTCGATGATCGCGCTCGGCCTGACCGTCGCGGCGCGCTTCGCAAGCGAGGAGCTGGTCAACGGCCTGCTGAATCTGCTCACCTGGCCGATGATGCTGCTCTCGGGAGTGTGGTTCTCGCTCGCCGGCTCGCCCAAATGGGTGCAGTGGGCGGCCGATGCGCTGCCGCTGACGCAATTCCTGCACGCCGCCCGTGAGGTGATGCTCTACGGGGCGGGCATCGGCGCGGTCGCCCCGAACCTCATCTACCTCGCGCTCGTGACGCTGGTGTTTCTCGGATTCGGCGCCTGGTCGTTCAAATGGAGGATTTAGGGGACAATACGCACATGATCAAGCAGACCATGCGCTTCATGAGCGACAACACGGCCACCGCCTGCCCCGAGATGCTCGCGGCGCTGGCTGCGGCGAATCACGGGCTGGAGGTCGCCTACGGAGACGATCCGTGGACCGCCCGCCTCGATGCGGCACTCGAGGCGTTCTTCGGCACGCCGCTGCGCGCCTTCGCCGTGGCCACCGGCACTGCGGCCAACGCGCTCTCGCTCGCAACGCTGGCCCCGCCCTACGGGGCCGTCTTTGCCCACCACGAGGCGCACATCGCCTGCGACGAGTGCGGGGCACCGGCGTTCTACACCGGCGGCGCGCAGCTGATGCTGCTCGAGGGTGAGCACGCGAAACTCACCGCCGAAACGCTCGCCGCGGCGCTCGACTCGCACCCGGTCTCCGTGCACACCGTGCAGCCGGCGGCGGTCTCGGTGAGCCAGGCGAGCGAGCTCGGCGCGGCCTACCGGCCCGATGAGCTCGCGCGGCTGTGCAAGGTCGCGCATGCACACGGCCTCAAGGTGCACATGGATGGCGCGCGCTTCGCCAATGCGGTGACCTTCCTCGACTGCCATCCGGGCGATGTCACCTGGCGAGCGGGCATCGACGTGCTGTCCCTCGGCGCCACCAAGAACGGGGCGCTCGCGGCGGAAGCCGTGGTGTTCTTCGACACGAGCCTGGTGCGGGACTTCGAGCTGCGGCGCAAGCGCGCCGGGCATCTGCTCTCGAAATCCCGCTTCGTCGCGGCGCAGCTGCTGGCCTACCTCGAGAACGACCTGTGGCGGCGCAACGCGACGCGCGCCAATGGGCTCGCCCGCCGCATCGGCGCGGCGGCTGGGCGGCGGCTCATCGCACCGGTCGAAGCGAACGAGGTGTTCGTGCAGCTCGGCACCGAGGGCAAGCGCGTTCTGCGCGCGGCGGGCTTCGAGTTCTACGACTGGGGCGCCGAGAGCGCGGGCACGGCGCGCCTCGTGGCCGCCTGGGATCAGAATGAGACCCACGTCGAGGCGCTGTGCGCCGCGCTCGCGAGACTGCCCGAACACTGAGGATGCGAAGGAGGTCATCATGGTCGCCCGACACTCCCGCATGCTGCCGCTCGGCACGCCGGCGCCCGAGTTCTCCCTGCCCGATCCGGCGGGCAAGCTCTGGAGCCTCGAGTCCTTCAGCGGCTCGCGTGCGCTGCTCATCGCCTTTCTCTGCAATCACTGCCCGTACGTGAAGCACGTGCTCGACGGGTTCGTCGCGTTCGCGCGTGAGTACGGCCCGAAGGGTCTGGCGGTCGCAGCGATCAATCCCAACGACTCGAACGCCTACCTCGACGATGCGCCCGAGCACATGGCACGGGTCGCTGCCGAGAAGGGTTTTCCATTTCCCTATCTGATCGATGCCACGCAGCGCACGGCACGCGCCTACGAGGCGATCTGCACGCCGGACTTCTTCCTCTTCGACGGCAATCGGCGGCTCGCATACCGCGGGCGCTTCGATGCCAGCTCGCCCGGCAACAAGACTCCGGTCACCGGCAATGAGCTGCGCGATGCGGTCGATGCGCTGCTCGCCGGCCGTCCGATCGGCGCGCAGACCGCCAGCATCGGCTGCAGCATCAAGTGGAAGCCCGGCAACGCGCCCGAGTGGGCGTGACCGCAAACCGTAGACGCGGCGCGCGGCTCGCGCGGCTCGCGCGGCTCGCCTGCGCCGCTCTCGCCGGATGCAGCCCGCAGCGCCCGCTGCGCGAGTTCGCGCCGGCCCAGGCGCGGACCGCAGTCCACGCGTTCATCGCGCACCTGTGCGAGGCAGTTTGATTGGATCGCCCGGCGGGCCAGCCGGCGCATTCACGACCCGAGACTCGGCACGAGCCTCGCGCACACGGCTGCGCTGATCCCGCCGGGGAAGGCCAATTCAGCCAAGCTGGTCGGTGCACACCGCAACAGCGAAATTGGCGTCACTGAGCGAAATCTGACCTACGAGCTCGACTTCCGCGGTCAATGGGTGCTCATCAACGTGGCAACCCGCCCGCACGGCCGCTCGCTCACGCTGACCGGCATGCACGTCTATCGCATGCGACGCTCGCTCGAGTCGCTCAATCGCTTCACGCTCATGAGCAAATCGCCACTGCGCTATGCGACCCTGGCGCCGATGGCGTTTGCGTTCGCGCTCACGGTCTACGCCCTGAGCTTGTGTGCGCGAACCCCCCGCGCTACGCCGCAAGTGGCCATGGATCCTCTTCATCCCCGTCGGTGCCGGCAAGTTCATGGTGAACTGGACCAGCGGCCGCTGGGGCGTGCAGGTTCTCGCCGCGCAGTTGTTCAGCGCTTCGGCGTTCTCCGCGCCCTACGGTCCGTGGATATTCGCGGTTTCGGTTCCGCTCAGCGCAAGGGTCTTCCTACTGCGGCACCGGCGCCAGAGCAATCGTTCGCCGCCCCGTGCACCGCCGGGCAATGATACGAGTGCGGGCGCCCCAGCGACACCCGGCTGAAATCAATCGCGATAGGCGGGTGGCGGGGGCTCATGCACGGCCGCGCGGAACGGGTTGCGCACCTGGACCCGGCCATACCAGCGCCCATCCTCGAATTCTTCCGACCAGATCGTCTCAAGACCGCGCTCGTCGGCGTACGCCCACAGGTGCGCGTCGTACCACGACAACTTATACAGAGCCGCACCGCGCAAAGCGGTGCGAAACGTAGTATCCGTCGGATAGATCACTGGAAATACGCTGAGCAGATCTTCGGCTTCGCGATGCGCCTCATCGAGCGTCAACAGAGGCGATTCGCCCGCCATGGGTCGGGTCACCACTGACACAAATTCCACGAGCGCCTGATGGGGCAGCACCAGCGAGCGCTCCGCGATACCGTCACGCAGGAACGCCTCCGCTTGCGCCTGCTTGCGAGGCGAGCGAGGATCGTGCCGGTACACCAGGACGTTGGTGTCAACGAGGGCGGCCACGCGTATACAGCTCCTCGCGTGTCCAGCCCCGATCGCTGCTCGCAGTACGCGGCTGATCCCGATCACGCTTGGCCTGCCGCTGGGTCGCCTGATCGAAAAGCCGCAGACGCTCCTCGGTGGAGAGTTCTGGCCGGCGCGAGCGAGCGGGCACGATGGCGATGGACTCCCCGGCCGACACCAGCTCGACCTCGTCGCCGACGCGAATGTCATAGACGTCGACCAGCCGCTTAGGCAGCGTGATCTGGAATTTGCCGGTGACACGAGTCATGACCGCATTATGCGCATAGCAAGGAAACAATCAAGGATTTTTCCGTGACTGGCGCAGGCAATTCGGACATACTGCATCCTTAGTTCTCCGTGGCCCGGCCGAAACATGCTCCCTGCTCCGCCGACCCTCATCGATATCGGGATCAACCTCGCCCACGACAGCTACGATCGCGACCGCGAGGAGGTCCTCGGCCGTGCGCACGCCGCCGGTGTTGCGCAACTGATCGTCACCGGCTCCTGCGGCCCGAGCACCCGCAAAGCCATCGAGTTGGCGCGAGCTCATCCCGCACGCCTTTTCGCCACCGCCGGTGTGCATCCGCATCACGCGACGGACCTGACCGCGGACCTGCTCGCCGAGCTCGCCGAGCTCGCGCGCGCCCCCGAAGTGGTTGCGATCGGCGAGTGCGGCCTCGATTACTTCCGCAACTTCTCCCCCCAAGCCGCGCAGCAGAGCGCCTTGCACCGCCAGCTCGATCTCGCCGCGCGCATCGGCAAGCCGGTCTTCCTGCATCAGCGGGACGCGCACAGCGATTTCCTCGCCATCCTGCGCGAGCACCGCCCGACGCTCGCCGGTGGAGTGGCCCACTGCTTCACGTCCGGCACACACGAGCTCCACAGCTACCTCGAGCTCGGCCTTGCGATCGGCATCACCGGCTGGATCTGCGACGAGCGCCGTGGCGCGCACCTGCTCTCGCTGATGCCGCGGATCCCCGGCGACCGGCTGCTCGTCGAAACCGACGGACCCTATCTTCTGCCGCGCGACCTCAAACCCAGACCTGCCTCCAGACGCAATGAGCCCCAGTACCTGCCGCACATCGCCGCCGTCATTGCGCGCGCCCGAGGCGAGACGCTCGAATCGCTCGCGCGCTCCAGCACAGCCGCGGCACGGAACCTTTTCAATCTGCCGCCTACGCCCGACGAGCTCCGCGCCTGACGGCCGCATGCGGCCGTCAGGCGTCGGCGGCAACCCTCGCTGATGCGATGTTGAATGCCGTGAACCGCGATTCGCGCGCCCATGGCGGGCAACGTACGCGTGTTTGAATTATCTCCAGATCACAGCCTAAATCAACATCCTGGGATCACTTTTCAACACCCCAGCCATCCCGAATTGCGTCCGCGCACAGCTGCGCGTTGACCATCGCGCGCAGACGCTGTTTGACACGACATCAGCTGACGACGTAAAAAAGCGTCCGTCTGAGCGCCAGTGAAATCGTCAGTCCGCACGCCTCTTAGCGCGTCGGTGCATTGACGGACACGCAGCGCGCCACAGCGAACGCGCCTTGCGCGCAGTCCGGCGGATTACGATAATTACGCCACAGCGCACGCCGCCCTGCGGCCCTCTCGGGCCGTGATGAACGCGTCCGCCGCCCTCGGCTGTCGGGAGAGATCTGGTGGACCTGAAATCTCTGCGTGAGCACATTGCCACCGCCTGGCGGGACTCGATCGTCGAGCGCCTGGCCGCGTACGTACGCATTCCGAACAAGTCGCCGCTGTTCGACCCGGACTGGGAAAAGAACGGACACATGGAGGCGGCGGCGCAGCTGATGGCCGAGTGGTGCCGCGCGCAGCGCATTCCCGGGATGACGGTCGAGGTGAAGCGTCTGCCCGGACGCACACCGGTATTGCTCATCGACGTCCCCGGGGAGCTGCCCGGCTGCGTGCTGCTCTACGGCCACATGGACAAGCAGCCGGAATTCACCGGCTGGCACGCGGGCCTCGGCCCGTGGGAGCCGGTGCTGCGCGAGGGCAAGCTCTACGGGCGCGGCGCCGCGGACGATGGTTATGCGGTGTTCAGCTCGCTTGCCGCGATCGCGGCGCTCAAGGCGCAGCGCGTGGCGCTCGCGCGATGCGTGGTGCTGATCGAGGCCTCCGAGGAAAGCGGCAGCGTCGATCTGCCAGCACATCTCGAGACCCTCGGGGACGCCCTCGGGGAGCCCTCGCTCGTGGTGTGCCTCGATGCCGAGTGCGGCAATTACGATCAGCTCTGGTGCACGACTTCGCTGCGCGGCAATCTGGTCGGTGAGCTCAGCGTGCGCGTGCTCGAGGAAGGGGTTCATTCGGGCATGGCGAGCGGCATCGCGCCGAACCCGTTCCGCATCGTCGAGCAGCTGCTCGCGCGGCTGGAGGACCCGCTCGACGGCAGCCTCAAACCCGCGGAGCTCGCGGTCAGCATTCCCGAGGACCGGATCGCGCAGGCGCGCACCGCCGCACAGGTGCTCGGGGAGTCGGTGGCCGGCAAGCTTCCCTGGACCCAGGGCGCGCGTGCCGTGAGCGATGACCCGGTGGAGCTGCTGATCAACAGTACCTGGAGGGCCACGCTCTCGGTGACCGGCGCCGACGGGCTGCCGCCGACGCTCTCGGCCGGCAACGTGCTGCTGCCGGCACTCACGCTCAAACTCTCGCTGCGCCTGCCACCGACCTGCGACCCGCTGCGCGCCGCGCGGGCGGTGAAGGATGTGCTCGAGCGCGATCCGCCTTACGGTGCACAGGTGCGCTTCACGCCGGGGGCGCCCACCGCAGGTTGGAACGCGCCGACCTTCGCGCCGTGGCTCGAGAACTCGATCGATGAGGCGTCGCGGCAGATCTACGGTGCGGGCGCGGCGCACGTCGGCTGCGGCGGGACCATTCCCTTCATGGCCATGCTCGGGGAGCGCTTCCCGCACACGCAGTTCTTCATCACCGGCGTGCTCGGCCCGCACGCCAATGCCCACGGCCCGAACGAATTCCTGCACCTCGATTACGCCGAGCAACTCACCGCCTGCGTGTCGCTCGTGCTCGCCGACCACGCCCGCGCGCCGCGCCGCTGAGCGGCGCGCGCTGATTCAGCCCATGTGCGCCAGATTGCTCGGGCGCACGGCCGCGCGCAGCCGCTCCCACGCATCGCGGTAGTGCGAGAGCATGCCGTTCGCCGCATCCGCATCGAGCGGCGGAAACTCCGTGCCCAGCGCATCGAGCATCAGCGTCCACTTCGGCAGCCCCTTCGGGAAGCGCCCCTCGCGCGTGAACACCACCCGACCCTCGATCGGCACTTCGCCGGCGATCGCCTTCACGGCCGCGATGCGATCGTACAGACCGCTTTGTGGATTGACGAAGGTGAAGCGCCGCGCCCCGTCCATTACGGTCCACTCGGCCATCTGATCGCTGCCGAAGATGTTGCCCTGCACCTGGCGCACATCGATGATCAGAATGCCGTGCGCACTCAACAGCAGAAAATCGACATGATATCCGCCGCCCATGCCGTCGGGCACCGATATGTCGATCAGATGCTCGCTGCCGACCGCAGTGACTGCCGTGCGCAGCGCCTTGCGCGAGCGGCTCCGGCGGTACCAGGTCGCGGACCAGACGATCGCGACGATCAACAGCACACCGAGCGCGATCAGCGCCCACGGAACGAATGGCTGGCTCAGGATCTGCCTCACTGCCTCCCCCTAGCCCGACCCGCTCGCGAGCGCCGCACGCAGCGCGCCGAGGTCGGCGTCGATTTCCTGGTATTCACTCGCACGCGCGTAGAGCGCAGCGAGCGCCGGCGGCACCGGCACCTCTTGTCCGATCAACGGCTCAATGATCTCACGGAATTTCGCCGGATGGGCCGTTGCCACCAGCACCCAGCGGCCGCCGCGCCGGCGCTCCTCGCTGAGGCGCGCATAGGCCTCGGCCGCCACCGCCGTGTGCGGACACCAGATCCGCCCGAGCCGCCGGTAATCGCTCGCGATACGCGCGCGGATCGCCTCGTCCTCGACGCTGCAGGCGCTCAGCGCGGCGCGCATTGAGTCCAGCTGCGGATACAGCGCCCGCAGCCTCTCCATGTTGCTCGGGTCGCCGACGTCCATGGCCGAGGCGAGCGTGGCGATGCTCGGGCGGGGCTGCCAGCGGCCGTCGGCGAGAAAATCCGCAACGGTGCGGTTGGCGTTGTGCGCCAGCACCACCTCCCCGATCGGCAACCCGAGACGGCGCGCCCAGATGCAGGCCACTGCGTTGCCGAGATTACCGCTCGGGATGATGAAAGACACCGGCTCGCCGTGCGCGCCGGCGAGCGCCAGGCTGCTCGCCGCGTAATACACCGTCTGCGGCAGCAGACGGCCGAGATTGATGCTGTTGGCCGAGGAAAGCGTGCGGGAGCGGCGCAGCCGCTCGTCGAGAAACGCCTGCTTGACCAGCTTCTGACAGTCATCGAAGGTGCCGCGGACCGCAAACGAGCGCACATTGCCGCCCCAGCAAGTCAGCTGCTGCTGCTGGGTGGGGGATACGAGACCCTTCGGGAACAGCACCGCCACCTCGATGCCCGGCCGGCCGTGGAAGGCCGCCGCCACCGCCCCGCCGGTGTCCCCCGAGGTCGCCACGAGGATGGTGAGCGCACGGCTCTCGCCCCCGCGCAGGCGGGTGAGGCACGCGGCAAGGAAGCGCGCGCCGAAGTCCTTGAAGGCCGCCGTCGGGCCGTGAAACAGCTCGAGCACGCTGAGCCGCTCGCCCTCGAGGGGCACCAGCGGTGCCGGGAAATTAAATGCCTCGGCGCTGATCGGCGGCATCGCCGCCTCGAGCGCATCGCCCGCCGCGAACGGCCCGATCAGGCGCTCGGCAAGCTCTGCAAGGCCGCGTGAGCCCCCGAGCGTGGCAGGGGAGAGCTCAGGCCAGTGCTGCGGCACGTACAGCCCGCCATCCGGCGCGAGCCCCTGCACGAGCGCCTCGCTGAACCCCGCCGTGAGCCGCTCATCGCGGGTGCTTTGATACCGCATGCCTCTCATTGCCGCGCCTGACCCGTCAGCCGCTCGCCACCACGCGGGCCCCTTCCCGGTCGAGATCGACCACCCACTCATCGATGGCCGCTCCGCCGGCGATGAGCGGAGCGCGCATCGCCGCGAGCACCGTCTGCGCCTGCGCCTCGAGCGCCCAGGCGAACAGCGTGGGCCCTGCCCCGGAAATCGAGCAGCCGAGCGCGCCGGCGGCGAGCGCCGCCGAGCGCACCGCGGCGAATCCGGGAATCAGTGCCTGGCGCTGCGGCTCGATGACCACGTCCTCGAACGAGGCGCGGATCATGTCCAGATCGTTGGTGTAGCAGCCGGAGATGAAGCCGGCGAGATTGGCGGTCTGCCACACGAAATCCGACAGCGGCACCTCGCGCTTGAGAATGGCGCGCGCCTGGCGCGTCGCGAGGAACATGTGCGGATGGACGATGACCGCGCACACCCCTTGCGGCACCGGAATGCGCTTCACGCGCGGGTGGTCGATGCCCACGGTGAGCACCAGTCCGCCAAAGAGCGAGGGTGAGATATTGTCCACGTGCAGCGAGCCGCTCGCCACCGCTTCGCCCTGCATCGCGAACTTCAATAGCTCGAGCTTCTCGCACGGCGAGCCGAGCAGCGCATTCGCCGCGACCACCGCCCCGACGGCCGAGGCGGCCGAGCCGCCGAGCCCGGAACCGAGCGGGATGCCCTTCTCGATGCGCATCTCGAACCCGCAGCCCGGGGCGAGCGCCTCGTGCAGCGCCAGCAGCGCACGGCCGGCGGTATTCTGCGCCGGATCGGTTGGCAGCTCCCCTGCGATGCCGCTCACCGCCGAGATCCTCACGCCCGGCTGCCCGCTGCGGCTCACGCTCACCCGGTCCCCGAGCGCATCCACCGCGAAGCCGAGAATGTCGAAGCCGATGGCGACGTTGCCGACCGAGGCCGGGGCGAACGCCGTCGCCCATTGCAGCGCGCTCAAAGCCGCGCCCCCAGGTAGGCCGAGAGGCGCAGCAGATCGGCGAACACCCCTGCGGCGGTGACCTCGGGGCCGGCGCCCGGACCCTGCACGATGAGCGGGTTGTCGCAGTAGCGGTGGGTCGCGAAGCGCACGACGTTGTCGGTGAGCGCGATGTTGGCAAAGGCATGCTGCGAGTCGAACTCGACGAGTCCGACCGTAGCCTGCCCGTCGGCGCGCAGACGCCCGACGTAGCGCAGCACACGGCCGGCGCTGCGCGCCTTCTCGAACCGCTCGCGCATCGCCGCATCCGAGCGCGGCAGGCGGCCCATGAACTCCTCGATGGAGCCGCGCTCCAGCCCCGCCGGCACCAGGCTCTCCACCTGCACGTCGGCGAGCTCGAGCTCCAGGCCCATCTCGCGCCCGAGGATGATCAGCTTGCGCGCCACGTCCATTCCGGAGAGGTCATCGCGCGGGTCGGGCTCGGTGTAGCCGCGCTGGCGCGCCTCGCGCACGATGTCCGAGAACGGCGTGCCGCCGTCGTAGACATTGAAAAGATAGGCGAGCGTGCCGGAGAAGATGCCCTCGATGCTCGCGACCTCATCCCCGGTCTCGCGCAGATCGCGCAGCGTGTGCACCACCGGCAGGCCCGCCCCCACGGTCGCCTCGTACAGGTAGTGCGCCTGGCCGGCGCGCCGCGCCGCCTGCAGCTCGCGGTAATAGGAGAGCTCGGCGCTGTTGGCCTTCTTGTTCGGCGTGACCACGTGGATGCCGCCGCGCAGCCACTCGGCGTAGCGCCCGGCGATCTCGCTGCTCGCGGTGCAGTCGATGAGCACGGTGTGCGGCAGGTAATCGACCCGCACGTGCTCGATGAAGCGCTCCAGATCGGCCGGTGTGCCGCTGTGCTCGTACTGCTCGCGCCACGAGGCGAGCCCGATGCCGGTGTCGGCGAGCACCATGCGTTGGGAGCCGAGGATGCCACGCACGCGCAGATCGAGATTGAACTGCCCGCGCAGCCGCTCGCTCTGCGAGGCGATCTGCTCGAGCAGCACCTGCCCGACGGTGCCCGGGCCGATGATACCGACCGACAGGGTGTGCGGCGAGAGGTACAGCCCGGCGTGCGCGGCGCGCAGCGCGCGCGTTGCCGAGCGGCCCTCGATCACCACGGAAATATTGCGCTCCGAGGCGCCCTGCGCGATGGCACGCACGTTCACCGCCGCGGTGCCAAGCGCGTTGAAGACCTTGGCCGCCACCCCCGGCGTGCCGGCCATGCCGTCCCCGACGATGGCGAGGATTGCCAGGTCCGGATCGATCTCGACGCTCTGAATCTGCCCCTCGAGCAGTTCCCGCTCGAAGGCCCGGCGGATCACCGCGGCGGCCCGCTCGCCCTCGCTCTGCGGAATGGCGCAGCAGATCGAGTGCTCGGAGCTGCCCTGCGAGATCAGAATGACCGAGATCCCCTCCTCGCGCAGCGCACCGAACAGCCGGTGCGCCGTGCCGGGCACGCCGATCATGCCGGCGCCCTCGAGGTTCACCAGCGCCACCTGATCGATGCTGGCGATGCCCTTGACCGGCAGCTGCGAGTGCGGCTCGGCGCAGATCAGCGTGCCGGGCTTCTCGGGCGCGAAGGTATTGCGGATCCAGATCGGGATGGCATCGCCCACCGCCGGGGCCATGGTCTGCGGATGGATCACCTTGGCGCCGAAGTAGGCCAGCTCCATCGCCTCGCTGTAGGAGAGCGAGTCGATCACCGTGGCATCCGGGACGCGGCGCGGATCGGCCGAGAGCACCCCGTCAACGTCGGTCCAGATGTGGATCTGCGCCGCCCCGAGCAGCGCCCCGAAGATCGAGGCGGAGAAGTCGCTCCCGTTGCGCCCGAGCGTGGTCTGCACCCCGCGCCGGTCGGCGGCGATGAAGCCGGTGATGACCAGCGTGCCTTTGAAATCGCCATCCACCAGGTCGGTGAGCTGTGCGCGCGAGGCCTCCCACTGCACGGCGGGCCCGAGCGGGCCCCACTCGACCACGACCACGCGCCGCGCATCGAGCCATTGCACCGGCCCCCGGCGCTGCGGACGCGACTCGAGGAAGCGATGGAAGAGTTTGGTCGACCAGATCTCCCCGTACCCCGCGATCAGGTCGCGCACATTGTCAGCGGCCGAGCGGGTCAGCCTGACCGTCTGCAGAATCCCCTCCAGGTCGCGGCAATCCCGGTCGAATCCGGCCATGTACAGGCGCATCACATCCGCGCTGAGCAGCGCCTCGGCGATCGCCGCGTGGCGCGCGCGCAGCACGGTGATCTCGGCCCGATAGGTCTCATCCTGCGCCTCGGCGAGGCGGATCAGGCCGAGCAGCGCATCGGTGACCCCCTTGCAGGCCGAGAGCACCACGGCAAGGCGCCCGGCCGGCGAGGCGTCGAGGATGGCCGCCACGCGCTCGAAGCAGGCGGCATCGGCGACGCTCGAGCCGCCGAATTTGTGCACGACCCAGGGTGCGGAATTCGACATCGGTTGCAGATCACCTGAGGGGAAGCCGTGCGACTCTACTGATGCGCACCTGCGCGCGCAATGGATCAACCGACGGACCGCCCCAGCGCGGTCGGCGCGCCGGTAGAATGGACGCATGAACGAGAGCGAGATCATCCGCGGGCAGCTCGCCACGGAGCGCATCCACGCTGCGCAGGTGGCGAACGCCTGTGTCGCGGCATTCGGGGCCGAGCGCGACGTCGCGGCCGAAGCGCCGGCTGCGTTTCGTGAGGCGGGCGTCAGCTACCTCGTGTGGGTCCTCAGCCGTTTCGAGCAGCGCGATCAGCTGCTCGCCGAACTGATCGAGCGAAGCGGCTCGGGCGCCGGGGAGCGCGAGGGCACCGTGCCGCCTGAGCTCGGCGAGCTCGCCGCCCGCGACGGCACCAGCCGCCAGGCGCTCACCCGCCTGGAAAACGCGCTCGCCGCGGCCGCACCCGAGGCGGCTCGGGCGGGCTGGCAGGCCTTCGGGCAATTCTTCGACACGCTGTGGTGCGAGCGGCGGGAAGCCATCGAGCGCCACCTCGCCCGCCTGCCGCGCATCGCCAGCGCGCGAGCGGTGTGCGCAATCGATGCCGACTCGATCCTCGAGGAGCGCAGGCGCTACGCGCAGGTGGCCGCGCACCTGCCCGCGGGCATCACACTGCTCGGCGCCCCCGGGCGCTAGAGCGCGCTCAGCACTCGCGCCGCCCCTGCGCCGCGCCCGGATGCGAAAACTGATCGCGCTCATCCTCGCCCACCCGCGGCACCCGGCAGGCGTAATCCTTCTCCAGGACCAGCTGCACGGTGTCCGCACCGACCCGTGGCGCTGCGCTCAGCGTCACCAGATCGGTGCCGCACCAGCGCTGGGCGAGCGCCGACGGAACTCTGAACTCGATGATATTTCCGCTATAACCAACTGATAATTCGCTAATTTTGTCGTCTGAGCGCAGACGATAGATCAGCTGGCCGCCGCCGGGAAACTCCGTGCGCTCCTGCACCTGTCCCGTGTCGGCGAGCGCCCGGATCTCCCCCTGCGTCAGGCGCAGGCGCAGCGCATTGCCCTTGATTCGCAGCTTCATGGTTTCATCTCCGGCGCGATGGCCGCGCCAGCGGCCAGCATACGCCGGGCGAGTCGCCAGTGCGGCCGATCGATCATCCGCCCGTCGAGCGAGGTCACCCCCGCCCCTCCGGCCGCCTCGAATGCGGCCACCACCCGGCGCGCCCAATCGAGCTCCTCGGCGCTCGGGGTGAACACCGTGTTGATGACCGCGACCTGATCGGGATGAATGGCGAGCTTGCCGCCGAACCCGTCGTCGCGTGCGCGCTCGGCCTCACGGCGCAGCCCCTCGGCATCGCGCAAATCCACGTGCACCCCGTCGATGGCGTGGATGCCGAGCGCGGCGGCGGTGAGCAGACAGGTGGTGCGCGCCTGCTCGAACGCCGGGCGCAGCGAGCCATCGGACCCGTATTGGACGCGCGCGCCGAGGGCCGCCGCGAGATCCTCCATGCCCCAGGTGAGCCCCGCCAGGCGCCGGGCGGAGGCCCGGTGCACGGCGGCGGCCTGGGGATAGGACGGCAGCGCCAGGAGGCCCGCAGGGGTTTCGGTGCCGATCACCACGAGCGCGGTCGAGCCGACGGCGATCCCGTGTCCGGCCTCGATCGCCTCGAGCGTGAGCGCAATGCGCTCGATGTCGGCGTAGCTGTCGACCTTGGGCAGCACGAGTCCTGCGGGCCTGCCGGCGATCACCGCGGTGGCATCCTCGTAGAGCCGTCCGCTGGAGAGCGCGTTCACGCGCACCCACAGCTGCGCGCACGTCGCGGCGCCATGGGCCTGCAGGACCTCCAGCACCAGCCCGCGCGCATGCGGCAAGCGCTGCGGGTCAACCGAGTCCTCCAGATCGAGGATCAGCGCATCGGCGGGGCACTGCAGGCCCTTGGCGAGCTTGCGCTCGCTGTCGCCGGGCACGAACAGCAGCGAGCGCAGCGGCGCGGCGCTCATGTGGGCCGCTTCAGCATCAGCGCGGCGCGGCGGCACGAGGCAACCTCCTCATCGCGCTGGTTGTACGCGCGGTGATCGAACACGACGATTCCCGAATCCGCCCGCGAGTGGCTCTCGCGCACCGAGTGCACGGTGGTGACCGCCCGCAGCGTGTCGCCGATGCGCACCGGGCGGGGGAACTTCACCTCGTCCCAGCCGAGATTGCCGATCGTGGTGCCGTAGGTGGTGTCGTAGACCGACAGCCCGACCAGCAGGCCGAGCGTGAAGACGCTGTTGACGATGCGCTCGCCGAAGGGCGTATCGCGGCAGTACTCGGCGTCGAGATGAATCGCCGCGGGGTTCATGGTGAGCGCGCTGAACAGCAGATTGTCGGTTTCGGTGACCGTGCGGTGCACGCGGTGCTCGAACCGCTGTCCCACGGTGAACTCCTCGAAATACAGACCCATCGTGCCTCTCTCCCGGGGTGCCCAGCGACGGGCGCATTATCGCATCCGCGGCCCCGAGCTCATAACCGGCGCGTCCGCATGCCAAACCACTCGGTATTTAGCGCCCCGGCGGCTCGTGCCTATAGTCGGGCGGCATGTATCGCTACGATGCCACCGATCGGGAGCTGCTGAGGCAGCGCACCGAGCAGTTCCGCGACCAGACCCGGCGCTATCTGGCCGGGCAGCTCCCGGAAGACGATTTCCGGCAACTGCGCCTGCGCAACGGCCTGTACCAGCAGCGCCATGCGCCCATGCTGCGCATCTCCGTGCCCTACGGACTGCTCGAGTCCGCACAGCTGCGCCGCATGGCGCGCATCGTGCGCACCTACGACAGGGGCTACGGGCACTTCACCACACGGCAGAACATCCAGCTCAACTGGCCGCGGCTCGAGCAGGTGCCGGACCTGCTGGCCGAGCTCGCCGAAGTGCAGCTGCACAGCATCCAGGCCTGCGGCAATGACACCCGCAACATCACCAGCGACTACCTGGCGGGCGTGGCGGACGATGAAATCGTCGATCCGCGGCCGTACTGCGAGCTGCTGCGCCAGTTCGTCACGCTGCACCCGGAGTTCTACTGGCTGCCGCGCAAGTTCAAGTTCGGCTTCACCGGCGCCACGGTGGATCGCGCCGCCACGCGCACCAACGACGCGGCGGTGCACGTGTTGCGCCGCGACGGGGCCGTCGGCTACCGCTGCTTCGTCGGCGGCGGGCTCGGCCGGCTGCCGCTGCTCGGGCAGGAGATGAACGCCTTCGTGCCCGAGCCGGACCTGCTGATGTACGCCTGCGCCATCCTGCGCACCTTCAACCGCTTCGGGCGACGCGACAACATCCACAAGGCGCGCATCAAGATCGTGCTGCGCGAGTGGGGCATCGAGCGCTTCCGCGCCGCGATCGAGGAGGAATACGCGAAGATCCGCTCGAGCGCCGAGGGTGAGCGCCTCAGGCTGCTGCCCGAGGACATCGAGCGCATGCGCGGGCACTTCAGCGCCCCGCCCTATCGTCCCGCGAGTGAAGTCGCCGCGGACGTGACGGGGCAGGCGGCCCGCGACCC
The DNA here is from genome assembly GCA_021787615.1 of Pseudomonadota bacterium. Taxonomy (GTDB): domain Bacteria; phylum Pseudomonadota; class Gammaproteobacteria; order Steroidobacterales; family Steroidobacteraceae; genus 13-2-20CM-66-19. The sequence continues at coordinate 28,624 of JAJYLP010000002.1, read as the reverse complement.
GCGCTTCGCCGCCTGGCTCAAGCGCAACGTGCGCGCCCACAGGATGCCGGGCTACCGCGTGGTGTTCGTGTCGCTGAAGGCGCCGCAGCGGGCTCCGGGCGACTGCACCGCCGCGCAGTTCGAGGCGCTGGCCGAGCTATGCGATACCTACAGCTTCGGCGAGCTGCGCTCCACCTACGATCAGAACCTGGTGCTCGCCGACGTCGCCGAGCGCACCCTGTATGCGCTCTGGGGTCGGCTCGATGCGGCGCAGCTCGCCACACCGAACATCGGTCTGACCACCGACATCACCGCCTGCCCGGGGCTAGATTTCTGCGGCCTGGCGAACGCCGGCACCATCGGCGTGACCCAGGACATCTACCGGCGCTTCGACTCGCTCGATGCGCAGTACGAAATCGGGCCCATCCGCATCACGATGAGCGGCTGCGTGAACGGGTGCGGCCATCACAGCGTCGGACACATCGGCATTCTCGGCGTCGCCAAGCACGGCGAGGAGTGGTACCAGGTGACCCTCGGCGGCAGCCCTGGCCATGACGCCGCGATCGGCGAGCGCGTCGGACGCGCGCTTGCGCGCAATGAGATCGCCGATGGCGTCGAGCGCCTGATGCGCGCCTACCTGACGCTGCGCAGCGACGATGATGAGACCTTCATCGAGTGCTACCGGCGAGCCGGCATCGCCCCGTTCAAATCGGCTCTCTACGGGAGCGAGAGCGATTCCGAGACGGTCGCGGCATGAGCCGAGTCATACGCGGACGCGCCATCGTCGAGGATGACTGGACGTTGGCCGTGGAGGCGCCGGCGAGGAGCGCCGCCGCCGGCAAGCTGATCGTCCCCCTCGCCCGCTGGCGCGCCGAGCGCGCGGCGCTCCTCGCCAGCGCCGCTGCGGTAGGCGTGCTGCTGCCCAACACCGAGGACGTCGAGGCCGTCTACCCGCTGCTTGCCGACCGCCCGCTGATCGCGCTGCAGTTTCCGACGTTCGCCGACGGCCGCGCGCTCACCCAGGCGGTGCTGCTGCGCAACCGGCTCGGCTACACCGGGGAGCTGCGCGCCCTCGGTGATGTGGTCCGCGACCTCGCATTCTGGCTCGCTCGCTGCGGCTTCGATGCCCTCGTGCCGCGTCCCGACCAGGACCTGCAAGCGTGCCGCCAGGCCCTCGATGAGATCCTCGTCGCGTACCAGCCCGCTGCCGATGCGCATGACCCGGTGTGGGTGCGCAGACGGGCTCGGGCGGCCGGCTGACCGGCGCCAGCGCGCGGGGCCGCTCACGCTCGATCGCAGCTGCGGACGATCGGCCGCCAGTGATCCGCGAGCTGCGGCGTCAGCGCCCCGGCCGGCAGCTGCCAGCTCCAGTTGCGTGCGTTCTGCGTCCCCGGAGTATTCAGCCGCGCCTCGCTGCCGAGGCCGAGCAGATCCTGCGCCGGAATGACGGCAAGCTGCCCTGCCGTCGCGAGCGCCGCCCGCGCCATCGCTTCGGGCATCGACTCGCGCGTGACGCCGAGGGTCCGATCGACATAACCGCGCGTGCGCTCATCGAGACCGAGATACCAGCCGAGGGCGGTGTCGTTGTCGTGTGTGCCGGTGTAGACGACGCAGTCGGTCTCGATGCGCGAGGGCAGATGCGGATTGTCCGGCGAGCCGTCGAAGGCGAACTGCAGCACGCGCATGCCCGCCAGCGCGAAATCCTTGCGCAGCGCCGTCACCTCCGGGGTGATCAGGCCGAGATCCTCGGCCACGATGGGCAGCGCGCCGCACTGTTCGCGCAGCCGCTCGAGCAGCTCGCGTCCGGGGGTCGGGCGCCATTGCCCGCCACGCGCATCGCGCGCCCCCGCGGGCACGGCCCAGTGCGAGGCGAATGCGCGGAAATGATCGATGCGCAGCACATCGAGCCGTGCGAGCTGCGCGCCGAGGCGCGCGCGCCAGAATGCGAACCCATCGCGCTGCATCGCGGGCCAGTCGTAGAGCGGATTGCCCCAGACTTGGCCGTCCTCGGAGAAGTAATCCGGCGGCACACCGGCGACGGCCGCCGGGCGGCCGGTCTCATCGAGCTGAAACTGCCGGCGGTCCGCCCAGGTCTCCGCGGACATCGGGCCGACATAAAACGGCAGATCGCCGAAGAGGCGCACGCCGCGCGCGTGCGCGTAGCGGCACAGCTTTCGCCATTGGACGAAAAAGGCGAACTGCTCGGCGCGGATGCGCTCGAGCTCGGCGGCGCACTCGCGCCGAATGAGCGCGAGTGCGCCGCCGTCGCGCCGGGCCAGTGGCGCCGGCCACTGCCACCAGGGCGAGCCGGCGAAGCGCTCGCTGATCGCCTCGAACTGCGCGTAGTCCTCGAGCCACGGGAGCGTCGCGGCCTCGAACGCCGCCCGCTGCGCCGCATCGCCGGCGGGTCCGGCCGGATCGAGCAGCGCCGGGTTGCCGGCGAAATCCGAGCGGGCGAAATACGGCGAGCGGTCCGGCCCGGTCGGGCCGAGCGGCAGGAACTGCCAGACGCTGAATCCCGCCTCGGCCAGCCAATCGATGAAGGCCCGGCCGCCGCGTCCCAGGGGGGCCTCGAGCGAGGCCAGATGCAGCAGCACCCCGGCGCGGCGCCGATCGAACACGGGCAGGCACTCGACAGTCAGATTTGTCTCCCTCGGGGCCGGTGACCTAACGCTGCGGCAGCGCCACGCCGGCAAACACCGTGGCCACTTCCCCCGGGCTCGTCGCCCGATGCGCGCGCTCGATCAGGCGTCGCTCCAGGTGCGGCGCCAGCAGCTGCGCGAACTCGTACATGAACTTGCGTAGCAGCGTACCGCGGCGGAAACCGATCCAGGTGGTGTGTTCGGGCAGCAGATGCGAGGCGGCGAGCACCGCGAGGTCCTCGGCGCCTTCGGCTACCGCCATCGGCGCGACGATGCCAACGCCGAGGCCGAGGCGCACATAGGTCACGATGACATCGGCATCCTGAGCGGTGATGGCCACATTCGGGGTATAGCCGGCCTTGGCGAAAGCGTCGTTGAGGGAGGACGGTCCGGTGAAACTGAACGTATAGGTGATGATCGGGTGGCTCGAGAGCGCCCGATAGGTGAGCCGCTCCAGCCGCGCCAGCGGATGCTCGCGCGGTACGATCACCACCCGGCTCCAGCGGTAGCACGGCAGCAGAGTCAGTCCGGCGAAGCGCTGCTCGGAGCCGGTGGCGATGGCGCAGTCGATCCGGTCCTGGGCCACCATCTCGGCGATCTGCTCCGAGGTGCCCTGATGCAGGTTCAGGCGCACGTTCGGGTACCGCGCGCGGAACTCCCGGATGACCGCCGGCAGCACGTAACGCGCCTGGGTATGGGTGGTGCCGATCGAGAGGCTCCCGCGGCCCTCGTCCCGCAGCTCCGTCGACAGCCCCCGGATGCCCTGCACCTCCTGCAGCACCCGCAGCGCCCGATCGATCACCTGCTGTCCCGCCGGGGTGATGCGCCTCAGGGTGCGCCCCTCGCGCACGAAGATCTGAAAGCCCAGCTCGTCCTCGAGCAGCTTGATCTGCTTGCTCACCCCGGGTTGGGAGGTATGCAGCTTCTGGGCCGCGGCGGTGATGTTCAGGCCGCTCTGGGCGATCGCCGCCAGATAGCGCAGTTGATGCAGCTTCATGCGCTGAAGCGTAGCGCAACGCCCGCAGTGCATCCATAACCGACGCGCACGGCCTCAGAAGCAATCCTTCGTTCTAGGGCCGCGGCGCGCGTGGCTATAGTGGCCCGCACCATGGGTGCAGTGTTGACCCTCATCGAGGAGAAGGCCGATGCCGTCCGCGCGGCGCTCGCGGCGGCGGTGCATGCGCATCGGCGCGTCACCTACGCCAACAGCCTCGGCGCCGAGGCGATGGTGCTCACCGACATCATCTGGACGCACCTGCCGGAGATCGAAATCTTCAGCATCGACACCGGCCGGCTGCACCAGGAGACCTACGACCTGATGGAGCGGCTGCAGTGGCGCTACCGGCGCACGCTGCGCCTGGTGCACCCGGATGCCGCCGCGCTCGAGCGGCTGATCGGCGCGCGCGGCGTGAACGGCTTCTATCACAGCCTGGAGGCGCGCCTCGCGTGCTGCCAGGTGCGCAAGATCGAGCCCTTCAAGCGCGCCGTCGCCGGCTTTGGCGCCTGGGTCACCGGCGTGCGCCGCGAGCAGTCGGCCGCGCGCGCGCGCGCCCGGCCGATCGAGTGGGATGTGCAGCATGGCCTCTACAAGGTCAGTCCGCTGCTCGAGTGGAGCGAGGCCGAGGTGTGGCAGTACATCCGCGACCGCAAGCTGCCCTACAACGTGCTGCACGACAGGCAGTTTCCGAGCATCGGCTGCGCCCCGTGCACCCGCGCCATCCAGCCCGGAGAGAGCCGCCGCGCCGGGCGGTGGTGGTGGGAGCAGCCCGAATCGCGCGAATGCGGTCTGCATCCCGGGGCCGGCCACGCGGCGGCCGAAGCGTAAGAGACTCGGTCCGCGCATGGATCATCTGCCGATCTTCCTGCAGCTGCGCGACGTGCCGGCCGTCGTGGTCGGCGGCGGGCGCATTGCGCAGCGCAAAATCGAACTGCTGCTGCGTGTGGGGGCGCGCATCACCGTGGTCGCACCCGAGCTCAGCGAGGCACTCGCGCGGCGGGCCGCCGCCGGTGAGATCGCGCACCGCAACGCGCACTTCGGTCCCTCGCATCTCGAGGGGGCGCAGCTGGTGATCGCCGCCACGAACCTCAAGGCGCTGAACGCGGCGGTCTCGGCGGCCGCGCGTCTGCGCGCCGTCCCGGTCAACGTCGTCGACGATCCCGAACTCTCGACGTTTTATTTCCCCGCGATCGTCGATCGCTCGCCTCTCACCGTGGCGATCGGATCACACGCCCAGGCTCCGGTTCTCACCCGCTGGGTGCGCGAGCAGATCGAGGCGCTGCTGCCCGGCACGCTCGGAACGCTCGCACGCTTCATCGGCGAGCGGCGCAAGGCCGTACAGCAGGCGCTCGCGCCGAGAGCACGTCGCGCGTTCTGGGAACGGATCGTGCGCGGTCCCGCGGGCTCTTGCACGCTCTCGGGCGACACACCGGGCGCCGAGCGCGCCTATGAGCGCGAGCTGTGCACCGCGCGGCTCACCGCATCGCCTGCCACCGGATCGGGCAGTCTCGGGGAGGTCTATCTGATCGGCGCCGGCCCGGGCGATGCGGACCTTCTGACGCTGCGCGCGCTGCAGCTGCTGCAGCAGGCCGACGTCGTGCTGCACGATCGGCTCGTGCCGGCAGCGGTGCTGGAGCGCGCCCGTCGCGATGCCGAGCGCGTGTTCGTCGGCAAGGGCGCGGCCCACGGCGTGCGCGGCGCCCACACGCAGCAGGAGCAGATCCACGAACTGATGGTGCGCTATGCGCGCGCCGGTCTGCGCGTCGCGCGGCTCAAGGGCGGCGACCCGTTCGTCTTCGGGCGCGGCGGTGAGGAAGTCGAGTACCTCGCTCGCCACGGCATCCCGTACCTCGTCATTCCCGGCATCACCGCAGCGCTCGGTGCCGCGGCCGCGACCGGTATTCCGCTCACGCATCGTCAGCTGGCGCAGAGTGTCACTCTGGTCACCGGGCATCCGCTGGAGGATGAGGCGCTCGACTGGAGTGCGCTCGCGCGCAGGCGCCAGACCGTGGTGTTCTACATGGGAGTCGCCCACCTGGATCGCATCTGCGCGCGACTGCGGGCCGCCGGCGCCGACCCGGACCTGCCGGCCGCCCTCATCGAGCGCGCCACCCTGCCCGGCCAGCGTCTGGTGCGCGGCACGCTCGCGAGCATCGCGGCGCTCGCGCACCAGGCGGCAATCGCGCCGCCGGCGCTGCTGGTGGTGGGCGAAGTCGCCGCTCTCGCGCATTGCTGCGCCGAGTGCGACACTGCGGGCACGCTGGCGCCACCGATGCGCCGCGCGATGCGCGCGAGAGAGGCCCGGTATGAGCACGACTGAAGGCTTTGTGGGCACGGTCGGTCACACGCCACTGATCCGGCTGCGCCGCGTGAGCGAGGAGACCGGCTGCGAGGTGCTCGGCAAGGCCGAGTTCCTCAACCCCGGCGGTTCGGTCAAGGACCGCGCCGCCCGGGCGATCGTGCTCGAGGCCGAGCGCAGCGGCGCACTCGCCCCGGGCGGCACGGTGGTCGAGGGTACCGCGGGCAACACCGGCATCGGGCTCGCTCACGTGTGCAACGCGCGCGGCTACCGCTGCGTCATCGTGATGCCCGACAACCAGTCGCCGGAGAAATACCGGCTGCTCGAGACCCTCGGCGCCGAGGTGCATCGGGTGCCGGCCGTACCCTACAGCAACCCCAACCAGTATCAGAAGGTTGCCGAGCGGCTCGCGCGCAGCCTGCCAAACGCCCTCTGGGCCAATCAGTTCGACAACACGGTGAACCGCCAGGCGCACATCGACACCACGGGACCGGAGATCTGGGCGCAGACCGATGGCCGCGTGGATGCCTTCACCTGCGCCGCGGGCACCGGCGGCACCTTCGCCGGGGTGTCGCATTACCTGAAGTCCAAGCGCAGGAGCGTGCGCTGTGTGCTCGCTGATCCGCCCGGCAGCGCTCTCTACGAATACGTCCGCAGCGGCACTCTCAAGGCCACCGGCTCCGGCTCGATCACCGAGGGCATCGGCATCGGACGGGTCACGGCCAACCTGCGCGATGCTCCCATCGACGAGGCGGTGCACATCACCGATGCCGCGACGGTCCGTTACGTCTACCGGCTGTTGTACGAGGAAGGCCTGTTCCTCGGCAGCACGAGCGGCATCAATGTGGCCGCCGCCGCCGGTGTGGCTCGCGAACTCGGTCCGGGCCATACTGTGGTGACGATCCTGTGCGACGGCGGCGCGAAGTATCAGTCGCGGCTGTTCAACCGCGACTGGCTCGCAGAGAAGGGCCTCGACAAGGACGCCTCGCACCCATGCCGCGATGAGCCGCTCGACGTGCACACGGTGATGGTGGCGTAGGCCACCGGCGCTCGCCTGCAGTGCGCGCTTGCGACGCCGCGGCCCTGTGTGACACCCTCGCAGGCGCGCCAACATGATCGTGATCATCCCCGCTCTGCCGCGCTGGCTCGCCGCCTTCGTTCTGCTCGCGGCCGCGCATGTCGGCGCCTGGGCGTCGGGCCGCCTCTTTTTGGGTCGGTGGCCGGCCCCGGTCGACGCAGGCGCGACCTTGTGGGATGGACGGCGGCTGTTCGGCGAGCACAAGACCTGGCGCGGCCTGCTCGTCGCGGAGCTGCTCTGCGCGGCGGTGGCGCCGCTCGTTGGCTACGGCGCACGGCTCGCTCTGCAGCTGGCGGCACTCGCCATGGGAGCGGACCTGGCGACGAGTTTGCTCAAGCGCCGCCTCAACCTGGCCCCCGGCCGGGAGGTGCCGGGGTTGGATCAGATTCCCGAGGCGCTCGTGCCGCTGCTCGTGCTGGCCCGTCCGCTCGGCATCGGCGCCTCGACCGCCTGGCTCCTCACCGGCATATTCGTCGTGCTCGATCTGGCGGCGCTGCCGCTGCGGCACCGCCGGGACACCGGCGCGCGCAAGCCGCGCTGATGTCGCCGCCCCTGGGGTGACTGCCCGGTCGCGCCGCAAGTCAGCCGGGCCCTCGCATCCAGGGCGTGCCGGTAACGCCAAGCAACAGACCTTCGGGTGAGAGGAAGCGGCTCACCTGTTGCCCCCACGGCTCGGTCTTGTTGCGCACCAGCATGCGATACCCGCGCAGCCTGCGGTGCGGGGATCCCGGACGGCCACTCCTGGGTGCGGACGCACGATTCGGCCGCCTGCGAGAGCGGCCACAGCGCAAAACGCCTTCGCGCCCGCGACAGGCTCCGTCTGCTGGTAGCCGCCCGGCTCCTCCTTGAACTGCACGCCGAGGTCCTCGCCGTAGAATCGCTGGCGGGCCGCCTGACCCCGCACGATCGGACCGAACCCGGCGATGGAGAGCACCCGCAAACCCCTCCGTTCGTTCATGGGCTGACCCGAACGCTGCGCGCAACAGTGTGCTCGGACTCGCTCATTCTGCGCCTGAGGCCGCCGAGCGCCCAGATCTCACCGGGATTGACGCCGCAGCATCTCGAGCATACCTTGCCATGAAAAGGTAGCATTCTATTGAAATGCTGGACGAACAGAAGCTCGGGGTGCTGCGCAAGGGATTCCTGGAATTCCTGGTGCTGCGCATCATCAGCGGCGCCAGCGTCTACGCGGCCGACATTCTCAAGACATTGGCGATGACCGAATTCGCCACTCAGGAAGGCACGCTCTATCCGCTGCTCAGCCGCCTGCGGCGCGAAGGGCTCCTGGATTACGAGTGGCAGGAATCGGCCAGCGGCCCGCCGCGCAAGTATTACCGGCTCACGGCCGCCGGCGCTGCGCGCCTGGCCGAGTTCTCGGCCTACTGGGCCCGCATCAATCAGACCATCCAGTCACTCGGGGGTTGATGCATGCGAGCGGTGATCGCCGTCAGTCTCAATGGCCGCGCCTACCAGCTGGAGGATGACGCGCACGCCGCCCTGGCACAGTATCTGGCCACCGCCGAGCGCGCGCTCGAGGGCAATCCGGATCGCGCGGAGATCCTCGCCGATCTCGAGCAGGCGATCGCCGACAAGTGCGAGCGCTGCCTCGGTACGCACAAGACCGTGCTGACACAGGCGGAGATCGAACAGGTGATCGGCGAGATGGGCCCGGTCGAGGGCGGCGGCGGACCCCAGACCGCTCGTGCCGGCGCGGCGGCGGCGCACGAGCAGACGGCCGGCGCCGGATTTGCCGCCGGCGCGGCACCGGCGGCGCCGAAGCGGCTCTATCAGATCAGCGAGGGGGCGCTGCTGAGCGGGGTGTGCAAGGGGATTGCAGTCTATTTCGACATGGATGTGACCGTGGTGCGCCTGTTGTTCATCCTCGCCGCGATCCTCACCGGCGGGGCCGCAATCCTCGCCTACATCGTGATGATGTTCGTCGTCCCCTATGCGCAGACCCCTGAGGAAGTCGCCGCCGCCGGCGGGGTACCCTTCAATGCGCGCGTTCTCGTCGAGCAATGGAAGCGCAAGGCGGCGCAGTTCGCCGATGCGGCCGCGCACGCCGCCCGGATCGACGGCTCGACCGCCGAGCGCGCGCGCTGGCGCGCCGAGTGGCGCCGGGCGCGTTGGCAGTGGAAGCAGGAGTGGCGCAGAAGCCGCGCCGAGTGGCGCGCCCGCCGCTGGGGGCCGTACCGCTTCAGCGCCTGGGGCGCGAATCCCATGCCGCCGGCCCCGCCGCTGCCGCCGCTCGCGGCGTTTCTCTCGGGTCTGGGATGGGCGGTGCTCGGCATCCTGGTCGCCCTGGTCACACTCGCATGGCTGTTCGCACTGCTGTCCGTGCTCGCCACCGGCGCGGTGTTCGGCTGGTCCATTGGCCACCTGCCGCTGTGGGCCGCCGTCATCGTGCTCATCGTGCTCTATCAGCTGGTGGTCTCGCCGCTGCGCGCGCTGCGCTACGCGCACTCGCCCTATTTTTACGCGTATCGCTACCGCGCTCACGCGCTCGCGGACGCGATCATCGGTCTGGTGCTGCTCGCGCTGCTGCTGTGGGTGCTCGGCTTTCACATGCCGGCGCTGCAGCATCTGTTTGATTGGCTCCGTACACAGATCGCGCCGCTGTGGCGCGGCGGCGGGCGAGCGGCGCCGAGTCCCGCGCACTGAGCAGCCAATCAGTCGGAGACGGCACGGGAGAGATTGTTGCGCACGAACTCGATGTGCTCGCGCAGCAGATAGATCTGCTCGGCGTGTGAGCCCGGCATCTTGCGCAGGATCACGCCGCGCTCGATCTGGTGCAGACGGTCGAGGAGCGCGGCGCGGCGCTCGCGCGAGAGCGGCCCGATCGACTCGCGCTCGAGCGCCATCAGCTCCCCGTAGCGCCGGTGAATGCGGCTTTTCACCCGCCAGCCGTACAGCTGCGGCAGAAAGCGCAGGCCGGGCACCAGCACGACGATGATCGGCACGAGCACCACGAGGATGCGGTTCACCAGGCTCGCCACCCAGAACGGCAGGTACCGGTAGGTGAAGCTCTTGGACCCGGTCTTGTAGAAGTTCGCCGCCTCCGAATCGAGCGGATAGGAGTAGGTCTCGGTGTTCGGAAACTCGTGGGCCGCGTGCAACACCGTCGCCCGCCCGTACACCTGCTGCGCTGCCTGAATCAGCAGGTCGCACAGCGCCGGGTGCAGGTTCGCGTGGGCGAGCAGTTCCACCGCGGGGCCGAGCAGCACCAGAGGCCGGTGCGGCAGATTCGCGCCGAGGTCGAAGGCGCCGGCGGGAATGTCGAGCTTATGCAGGTAGGGGAAACGCCTGACGTAGGCCGCCGCCTGGGTGAAGTCGAACAGGCGGATACCCGAGGTATGCACCATCTTGATGATCACCGCCGGCGGCGTCGAATCTCCGGTGAGGAAGATCGCGTTGACCCGCCCGGCAAGCAATGCATCGCGCGCCGCCGCGCCGTCCAGATCGAGCAGCTGGGTCGGTCCGCCCGGGGTGATGCCATTGGCCTTCAGCAGCGCCAACGCCAGGGTGCGCGTGCCGCTGCCCGGCTTGCCGATGGCGATTCGCTCGCCGCGCAGCTGCGAGAGGCGGGCCACGCGCGGCCCCCGATAGAAGATGGTCACCGGCTGATAGAACATGCTGCCGAGCGAGACCAGCCCTTGTCCGTCATCGTCCTGGTCATGAGTCGGCGCGGCGCCGACTCCGCCGGTGACGCTCGTCCCGGACTGCACGAGCGCGATGTCCACGCGTGAATGCGGCCGGTTCAGGCGCTCGAGATTCTGCGCCGAGCCCTCCGAGGGCAGGATCTTCAGCGTGATCCCGTTGCGCGCCAGCAGGGTGCGGAAGCGCTCGGCCGCCAGATCAAACGAGCTGCCCGGCGGGCCTGCGCTCATCACCAGGGTATGCGGGGGCGCCGGCCGCACGAAATGCAGCGTCAGCCAGATCGCCGCCGCACTCAGCAGCAGGATCGGAATGAGCGTGTGCGCCAGGTCCGACCAGGATACGGTGGTGACTTTCAGCGCGAGGGGCCGGGGTGCGCCCTCGGGCTGCCTGGAATCCTCCAGCTTCGGGTTCGGTTCCATTCCGGTGGCAGTCTACCATCGGCGCGCTCGGGCTCCGCACCGGGCCGCTGCCCACCCCGTGCGCCCCGACGGTCGTATACTGGACGCTGATCCGTTCATGGAGATCGGTCGCATGGCAAAAGTCCTCGTTCTCTACTACTCCTCCTACGGCCACGTCGAGCGCATGGCGCAGGCGATCGCGGAAGGGGCCGCCTCCCTGGCCGGCACTGCGGTGACCATCAAGCGGGTGCCCGAGCTGGTTCCCGAGGACATCGCCCGCAAGGCCGGCATGAAAACCGAGCAGAAGGCGCCGGTCGCGACCGTTGATGAGCTCACACACTACGACGCGATCCTCTTCGGCACACCGACGCGCTTCGGCAACATGGCCGCGCAGATGCGCAATTTTCTCGATCAGACCGGCGGACTGTGGGTCAAGGGCGCGCTCGTGGGCAAGGTGGGGAGCGTGTTCGTCTCGACGGCGACCCAGCACGGCGGCCAGGAGACGACCATCACCAGTTTCCACCACACGCTGATCCATCACGGCATGGTCATCGTCGGCCTGCCCTACTCGTTCGCCGGGCTGACCCGCATGGATGAGGTCACGGGAGGCAGCCCCTACGGCGCCTCAACGCTCGCGAGCGCCGACGGCTCCCGGCACCCGAGCGAGAACGAACTGGCCGGCGCGCGCTTCCAGGGTCGTCACGTCGCCGAAATCGCTGCGCGGCTGGAGCGCGGCGCCGGCGAGCGCGGAGCGGCGCCGGCGGACATGCAAAACCCCACGGAGACCACTGGGCCGCGCTGACCCGACGCGAGACGCATGGCCGGCCGGTGCCGGCCGGCCATGCGCGAAGTCACGATCACTGAGCACCCACGCTGGTCGGCGGCTGCGGCAGCGGCGGAAGCTTCGGATGGTAATCGCGCCACGGCGGGCGCTGGTAATGCTGCGGCGGATGCGCCTTGAGCTCCTGCAGCGCGACTGCAACGGCGCGCTGCAGCTGCGGATCCTGCCCTTCGCGCACCAGCTTGGGGTTCTGCCAGACCTGCACGGTGGGGCTGACGCCGTGGTTCTCCACGGGGAACGTGCCATTCAGGCCCTCGACCGCGACGCGCGGCGCCGTAATGTGGCCGCCGTCCATGAGCGTCGGGTAGCCGTAGATTCCGACCAGCCCGCCCCAGGTCCGCTCGCCGACCAGCGGCCCGATGTGATCCATCTTGAAATACCACGGCAGCGCATCGCCGCCGGAGCCGGCGTACTGATTGATGAGCATCACCTTGGGGCCGAACAGCGCCTCATAGGGCGCGACCTGCGGCTTTCCCCAGCGGGTGACGATGAGGGCCATCGGCCGGTGCAGCAGATTGTCGATGATGTAGTCGGAGAGCGCCCCGCCGTGGTTGTAGCGCTCATCGAGGATCACGCCTTGCTTGTCGATCTGCGAGAAGTAGTACCGGTTGAAGTTCTGATAGCCGCCCCAGCCGGTGTCCGGCAGGTAAACATAGCCGAGCTTCCCGCCGCTGAGGCGGTTCACGAGGCGCATGTTGTGATCGACCCAGGCGATATGGCGCAGCGCCGCCTCGCTGGGGATGGTCTTGACGATGAGCCGGTACGCCCCCTTCGAACTCGGATTCGGTCCGACCGTGAGCGTCACGGTCTTGTTCGCCAGGTCCTGGAACGCGCCGTAAAGATTCATCGAGCCATCGAGCGCAACGCCGTTGACCGCCAGCAGATAATCCCCCACCTTCACCTTCAGGCCCGGCTGGGCGAGCGGCGCATAGACTCCCGGGTTCCAGCGGCCGCCGCGCAAGATGCGCGTGATGCGGTAGTGACCGTGCTCGATGCGGTAATTCGCCCCGAGCAGCCCGACTTTGATGTCCTGCATCTTCGGCTGGTAGCCGCCGTAGATGAACATGTGGCCGACCGACAGGTAACTCATCATTTCCCGGAACAGGAACGAGAGGTCGTCGCGGCTCGCGATACCGGGCAGATAGTGCGCGAATTCCTTCTCGGCCGCGTTGATGTCGAGACCGTCGAACTTCGGGTTGTAGAAGAAGGCCTTCTCGATGCGCCACGCGTCGCGGTACATCTCGGCCCACTGCTCGCGCGGCACCACGTACACGCGCATGTGGGCGAGGTGCAGCCGCGTCGGCTTGGCTTTGGGCTGCGTCGCGGCCACGAACCAATGCGGGCCCTGCCGATAGAGCACCTTGCCGCCCTTGGCGGCAATCGCGACGTTCGTGACGCCTTGCAGGAGGGGCTGGGCCTTGCGGCTCTTCAGATCGAAGCGCAGCAGCGCAAGCGGCACGCCGTTGCGTCCGCCGATGCTCGGCATAAACACGAGCGGCGCGCGCAGCAGGAACAGCGTCCCCGCCGGGCCGGCGTACAGAGCGCGATAATTCGCGGGCGGGATGGGAAGCGGCACCGCACGGGCGCGCAGGCCATGGAAATCGATGGTGACCTGCGGCGTTGAGCCCGAAGCGCCGTGCTTACCCGCACGGCTCGGATGCGGCGGCTTCTTCTTCGGGTGAGCCGCAGTCTCGAAGCCCGCGCGCGGCGCAAGCGGCGAAGCGAGCGCCGCCCGCAGCGTCGTCACGTAGACATGACTGGTCATCGGGCGCTCGAACGAGGACATGTCGAGCCAGCCCTGGCCGAGGGCCGTGTTGGTGCTGGACATGAAATAGAGATACTTTCCGCTCGCATCGAACACCGGGAAGAGGCAGTCACTGCCGCCATGGGTGACCTGGTGGGTGGCGCCGCTCTTGACCGAATAGATGTCGATCGCGTGCAGATTGTTGGGCAGCAGCCTCGTAAAGGCAATCCACTCGCTGTCCGGGGACCAGCGGGCGGCGAACATGTGCAGCGGCGAGTCGAACTCGTCGGTGGCGATCCTGACCGACCGCGGGTGCGCCTGCGCGAGATCGACGTACCAGAGATTGAGCTTCTGATCGCTGAACACGACGCGCTTGCTGTCCGGCGCCCAGGTCAGGTGGCCGTAGAATGCGTCATCCTGACCCAGCGGCACGCGCCGCACGGCGCCCGTGCCGTCCTGGCGGCGGATGTAGAGGTCGTACTCGCCGGCCCGATCGGAGAAGTAGGCAATCCACCGGCCGTTCGGCGACCAGGCCGGATCGCGGTCCATCGCGCCCGGGCTGTGAGTGAGATTGACGATGCTGCCGTGCTCGACCGGCACGGTGAGAATGTCCCCGTGCGCCTGGAACAGCGCACGCACCCCGCTCGGAGAGATCCCGCCGTGCACGACATCCTTGCCGACCCGCTTGTAATACGGGCGCAGTTGCGGCAGATCCCCCGCGACGCTCACGCGCACCGGATGCGTCGCGCCGGTGGCGAAATCATAGATATGCAGCTCGCCGAACTGCGAATAAATGATGCCTCCCGGTCCGGCGGATGCGGAGGTAATGTCAAAACCGGTGTTGTCGATCAGGCGCTTGACCGTGCCGCTCTTGGTGTCATAGGCGAACAGCGTGGTCGGGCCGTCGCGGTCGGAGAGGAAATAGACGATATCTCCGACCCACATCGGATCGGTCTCGTTCGCATCGTGACGCGCAATGCGCACCACGCTCGTGTCCGACAGGCGCGCGATCCACACCTGGGTATGCTGGCCGCCCTTGTAGCCCTGCCAGAACTTCTCCCACTGAAAGCCGGGCACGTAGGCGATGTGCGTGCCGTCTGGCGAATACGACCCCATCTCCGCGGCCGGCAGGGGCAGCTCGCTCGGGAAGCCGCCGGTGACAGCCACGGTGTAGAGCTGATCGGGATCGGAGAAACTGTAGCGGTGTGAGCGGAACAGCACGCTCTTGCCGTCCGGAGTCCAACCCACCGCGACGTCCGGCCCGGGATAGTACGTCAGGCGATGCAGCGGCCCGCCGCCGGCGCGCACGACGTACACATCGGTATTCTTCTGAAAGGTTCCGGAGAAGGCGACCCAGCGACCGTTCGGCGAGAAGATCGGCTTGGTGAGCAGGTCAATGCCGCTGGCGAGCACATGCGCCTGGCCACCCGCGCGCGGGACGCTCCAGAGCTCACCGCCGTACTCGAACACGATCTGCGTGCGCGACATCGTCGGGTAACGCAGCAGCAGCCTGTTGGCGCCAAGCGCGGGCACGCAGCCGCACGCGAGCAGCGCCAACACCGTCCCAAACCGTTTCAGCATGGCGGTCTCCCCCTCAGGACGTCAGCGCGCAGCATACGCCCTCCGCGCCGTTGGGAACAGTCGCCCCAGCGCTTACACTGATTGAGCGGTGCTCCGCGGCTCGCACCAGGCCCGCCGCCTGTGCGCATTGAGTCCCACGGCGGCCATCCACAACTCCCTCAGACACTACCCGGACAGGCACAGCGCGAGCCGGCACGGGAAAACGAGCGCCGCAAGGGCGGGCGCTGCGAAGGTCAAGAGCGGATCGGCCAGAGAGACGAAGCCGGAGATGCCGAGCAGAACACCGAGGATGCGCGGCAGGAAAGCGCAGCGGAACATCAAATGGCCGGCCAGCAGCTCATCCAGCCCGCAGAACAGGAATGAGATCAGCGATCTTGTATGTTGCAGCCGCAGCGACACATACGACAGCGCATCGCTCTGCGCGGCGCTGAATGCTGCCAACGCGCCTGCCCCGCCGATCTGCAGCGGCAGTATCGATCCGCGCATGTCGAGACTTTCCGTCGCGGCGCCGACCACGGCGCGGCACAGCGCGATGGTCGCAATGAGCGGATTCACCCGCCTGAACAGATAGAAGGCAATGACCTCGGCCACTCACCTGCGCATGGCGCGCAGCTGTCTGCTCATGGCGCAGCGGCGTCGGGCATCTCGTGCTCGCTCACCATCGTCAGCACGTCGTACTGGGCAACCGTCTCGCCGCTCTGGTTGGTGATCTGTGTGTCCCAGCGCACCTCGCCGTATCCCTGGCCGATACGCAGCGACTTCTCCTTGCAGGTCAGGCGCACGCGAATGCGCTCGCCCGGCTTGACGGGCTGAGTGAAGCGCAGGCCATCGATACCGTAGTTGGCGAGCACCGGGCCGAGCGGCGCATCGACGAACAGCCCGGCGGCCGCCGAGATCAGGAAATACCCGTGGGCGACGCGCCCGCCAAAGATCGGATTGCGCCGCGCGGCCGCCTCGTCCATGTGCGCGTAGAAATGATCGCCCGAGAGCGCCGCGAAACGCTCAATGTCCTCCAGGGTCACTTCCCGCTCCCCGGAACGGAACGTATCGCCGATGCGCAGCGTACCGAAAGGCTTGCGGAAGGGATGCACGCCCGGATCGAGCTCGCGGGATCCTTTGATCCAGCATCCGGTGACCGCGCTCAGCACATCGGGCGTGCCCTGCACGGCGGTGCGCTGCATGTAGTGCAGCACGCCGCGGATGCCACCCATCTCCTCCCCGCCCCCGGCCCGGCCCGGGCCGCCGTGCACAAGATGCGGCAGCGGCGAGCCGTGGCCGGTCGATTCCTTCGCGCAATGGCGATTGACCACCAGGATGCGTCCGTGAAACGGCGCGAGCCCCAGCACCAGTTGCGCGGCGATGTTCTCATCGGCGCTGAACACCGAGCCGACGAGGCTGCCGGCCCCGCGGCGCGCAAGCTCGATCGCCTCCTCGACAGTCTGGTACGGCACCACCGTGCTGACCGGACCGAACGCCTCGACTTCGTGGATGGCCCGCGCGCTGAGCGCGTCCCGGCAGTGCAGCAGGGTCGGGGCGATGAACGCGCCACGCTCGGCATCCGCGCCGGCCAGTGCCAGCTCGCCGCCCTGCCCGCACACCACATCGGTCTCGCGCTCGAGGCGCGCGAGCTGCTCCAGGACCTCGCGCCGCTGCGCAAGCGAGGCCACCGGCCCCATGCGCACCGATTCCTCGCGCGGATCGCCGATCACGACCTTGGCGAGCGCAGCGCGCAGCGCCTCGAGCACCGCCGCGCTCTGAGCGGCCGGTACGATGGCCTTGCGGATCGCGGTGCATTTCTGGCCGGCCTTGACGGTCATCTCGCGCACCACTTCGCGCACGAACAGGTCGAACTCCGCCGTCCCGGCGAGCGCATCGGGCGCGAGGATGCACGAGTTGAGCGAATCGGTCTCCGCGGTGAAGCGCACCGACTGATCCACCACCCGCGGGTGCATGCGCAGCTTGCGCGCAGTCGAGCCCGAGCCGGTGAAGGCGATCACGTCCTGGCAGGTCAGATGCTCGAAGAGGTCCCCGACCCCGCCGCAGATCAGCTGCACGGCCCCCTCGGGCAGCAGACCCGAATCGATGATCTGCCGAAACGCGAGCTCGGTGAGATACGCGGTGGCGGTCGCCGGCTTGACGATGGCCGGCACGCCGGCGAGCAATGCCGGAGCGAGCTTCTCCAACATGCCCCACACCGGGAAGTTGAAGGCGTTGATGTGCACCGCCGCCCCTTCCCGGGACAGGTAGATATGCTGGCCGAGGAAGCCGCCGCTCTTGGACAGCAATTCCACCGCGCCGTCCACGTAAACCCGGCTGTCGGGAAGCTCTTTCATGCCCTTGCTGGCGTAGACGAACAGCGTGCCGATGCCGCCGTCGATGTCGATCAACGAGTCGGATTTGGTCGCACCGGTCGCATAGGAGAGCTGATACAGCGCCTCCTTTCTCTCGGTGAGATGCTTGGCGAGCGCCTTCAAGCGCGCGGCGCGCTCGTGAAAGGTCAGTCGTCGCAGGTTGGGGCCGCCCACCGAGCGTGCGTGCTCGAGCATGGCGGCGAAATCGAGTCCCTCGCTGGTGGCGCTCGCGACCACCTCACCGGTGCTCGCGTCCCGCAGCGCCGTTGCCTTGCCCGTGCCGCTTGCCCAGCGGCCCGCGATGAAGCTTTGCAGTTGCATCTGACCCCTCACCCGCTTGCGTTATCGGCCGCCGAACCGCGGCTCGCGCTTGGCGATGAAGGCCGCGACCCCTTCGGCATAGTCGGCGCTGAAACCGAGCTCGCGCTGCAGGTCGCGCTCCACATCGAGCTGCTGCTCGAGCGTGTGCCGCCAGCTGTCTGCCATTGCCTGCTTGATGCGCCGCAGCGCGAGCGTTGGCGCTTCGGCGAGCCGCCCGGCGAGCGAGTCGACTTCGGCGGCAAAGTCATCGTCATCGATGCAGCGCCAGATCAGACCCCACTCGGCGGCCTCGATCGCCGGCAGCTTCTCCCCGAGCAGCGCCAGCCCGAGCGCTCGCGCCGGGCCCACGAGGCGCGGCAGGAACCAGGTCCCGCCCGAGTCCGGCACCAGCCCGATGCGCGCGAAGGCCTGCACGAAGCTCGCCGAGTGGGCGGCGAGCACCAGATCGCAGGCGAGCGCGATGTTGGCGCCGGCTCCTGCGGCCACGCCGTTGACCGCGGCGATGACCGGCACCGGCAGGCGACGCAGCCCCAGAATCAGCGGCTTGTAGTTGCGCTCGATGGACTCGCCGAGATCGACCGCCGCGCCGCCGGGGGCCACGCCCCGCTCGCCGAGGTCCTGCCCGGCGCAGAACGCGCGACCCGCGCCGGTGAGCACCAGCACGCGCGCGCCCGGGTCAGACTCGAGCGCCGCGAGCGCATGACGCAGCTCCTCGTGCATCCGCGCGTTGATACTGTTGAGCCGCTCCGGTCGATTCAGCGTCAGGCGCGCCACACCATCGGCGACGGTGTACACAATTGTCTGGTAATTCATGAGAACCTCACATCGGCGCCGCCGCCACGCTCACTTCTCGTCGTAGTCGAGTTCCAGCTCGCCGCTGAGACATTTGGACTGACAGGCCAGCACATAGCCTTGCTCGATCTCCCACTCCTCGAGCGCGTAGTTCTGTTCCATGCGCACCTGCCCGCGCACGACCTTGGTGCGGCAGGTCGAACAAACCCCCGAGCGGCAGGAAAAGGGCAGTTCGAGCCCGGCGCGTTCGGCGGCATCGAGCACCGTGTCCGCATCGATGGGCATGGCGAAGGAGCGGCGCCGCCCGTCGAGAATCACGCTGACCTCCGCCATGCCGGCTGGCGGCTTCGCCTCCACGGGCGCGGCGGTGCGCGCGGCGGCAGCGCTCTCGGCAGCGATGCTGAAGTGCTCGACCCGGATGCGTTCGGCCGGCACGCCGAACTCGGCGAGCACCGCGCACACCTGGCGGTCCATGTCGCCGGGGCCGCACACGAAATACTCGCTGACGCCGGCCGGATCGAAGAACGCCCTGGCCAGCTCGCGCACCTTGGCGCCCTCCAGCCGTCCGTTGTAGAGCAACACTTCCTGCGGCTCACCGCTCATGATGAAGTGCAGCGAGAGCCGCTCGGGGTAGCGATCCTTCAGCGCCAGCAGGGCCTCGAGGCCCATCGCGCGCGCGGCGGTGCGGTTGCCGTAGAAGATCATCATGGCGCCACCTGCGGCGAGCACCGTGCGCGCGACCGACAGCACCGGCGTGATGCCGCTGCCGGCGGCGAACGCCACCCTCAGCCCCGCTCCGATCGCGGCGGCATGGGGCGTGAAGCTGCCGTTCGGCGGCAACAGATCAAGGCGATCTCCCGCCGCGAGCCGCTGCAGCGCGCCCGACATGCGCCCGTGCGGCTGCAACCGAACCAGGAGGCTCAGCCGCTCGGCGCCCGGGGCGTTGGTCAGCGAATACGTGCGGCGCAGCTCCTCGCCGTCCACGTGCGTGCGCAGCACGACGTGCTGTCCGGGGCTGCCGCGATACTCGCATTGCAGCTCCTGCGGAACCGCCAGCGCGATGGCGAGCGTATCTTCGGCCTCGGGCCGCACCTCCGCGACGCGCAGGGCATGAAATCTCAACATATCAGAGGCACTTGAAAGTATCGAAGGGCTCGAGGCACTCGAGGCAGCGGTAATGGGCCTTGCAGGGGGTGGAGCCGAACTCGCTCACCCGCTCGATGCGCCGACTGGCGCAGCGCGGACAGGCGAGTGTCCCCGGCTCGCTGCGCTCGACAGCGATGCCGTATGCCTCGAGCTTGCGCCGGCCGGCCTCACTCAGCCACTCACTCGACCACGGCGGCCAGAGCAGCGTCTCGAGCGTCACATCGGCGAATCCGCTCTGATCGAGCGCAGTGCGGATCATCTGCGTGATCACTTCGGTCGCAGGGCATCCGGAATACGTCGGGGTGATTCCGACGCGCAGCTGACCGTCCTGGCCGGCGCGCACCTGACGCACGATGCCGAGGTCCACCACGCTCACCACCGGGATCTCCGGGTCCATCACCGACTCGAGCGTCTGCCAGACCTGTCGCACTCGGATCGCCGGCGCGGCATCCTGGGGGGGGTCATTCACCATGTCGCACCCGGATAGGCGCGTGGCACAAACTGCATCTCCGCCAGGAGGTGGCCCAGATGCTCCGTGTGCACGCCGCGCTTGCCGTGCCACGGATAGTGCTGATGTGCCGGCCGCTCGAGCTTCGCCTGCGCGAGCGCAGCGGCCATGCGCGTCTCCCATCGCTCGCGAATCAGCGCCGGCGCCGGCCCGATGCCGCATACCGCCATGCGCGCATCGAGCGCATCCGGTGTGAGCAGCTCGTCGGTGAAGCGCCAGAGGCTCTCGAGCGCTGCGCTCACCCGCGCATGACTTTCTTCGGTCCCGTCACCAAGACGCGCCAGCCACCCGGAGCTGAAGCGCCAGTGATAGCGGCACTCCTTGACCGCCTTGTGCGCAATATCGGCGAGCTCGCGGTCGCTCGAGCCGGTGAGACACTCGTAGCTCTCGAGCTGCCACGCATCGAGCAGGCACTGGCGCACGAGGGTCTCGCCGAAATCTCCGTTCGGCTGCTCGGCGAGCGCGACATTGCGAAAATCCGGCGCATCGCGCAGAAACGCCAGCGCATCCTCATCCCGGCCGTGCCCCTCGATGCGCCCGGCGAGCGCGAGCAGCAGCCGCGCCTGGCCGATCAGATCGAGCGACATGTTGCCGAGGGCGAGATCCTCCTCCAGCGTCGGACCGTGACCGAGCAGCTCGGCGAGGCGCTGCCCAGCGACGAGGCTGGTGTCCGCAAGGCGCAGCACGTACTCGAAGCGCTCCTCGGCAGAGGGCTCGGGCCGCACGGATTCGGATGCGGCGCTCATATATTCTTCACGTCCTCCGGAATGGCATAGAAGGTCGGGTGCCGGTACACCTTGTCGCGCGCCGGCTCGAACAGCTCCTCGGCCTCTGCCGGGTCGGAGGCGACGATGTCGCTCGAGCGGACCACCCAGATGCTCACCCCTTCCTGACGGCGCGTATAAGTGTCTCGCGCATGCTCGATGGCCATGCGCGCATCGGCCGCGTGCAGGCTGCCGACGTGCTTGTGCTCGAGCCCCGAGCGGGAGCGGATGAATACCTCGTACAGCACCCAGTCTTCGTTCATGGCCTGCGCTCCTCAGCCGGCCTGCGCGGCGCGCAGCGGCTCTTGATGCTTCTCAGCGAATGCGGCGGCGGCCTCGCGCACCCAGCGGCCCGTCTCGTGCGCCGCACGCCGCGCCTCGAGGCGCTCGCGGTTGCACGGGCCCTCGCCCTTCAGCACCGCGTGAAACTCGCTCCAGTCGATGGGACCGGGCACGTAGTGCTGGGCGGACTCGTCCCAGCGCAGATCGGGATCCGGCACGGCGAGGCCGAGAAACTCCGCCTGCGGCACGGTCACGTCGATGAATTTCTGGCGCAGCTCATCGTTGCTGAAGCGCTTGATCTTCCAGCGCATCGATTGCGCGGTGTGCACCGAGTGCGCATCGCTCGGGCCGAACATCATCAGCGACGGCCACCACCAGCGGTTGAGCGCATCCTGCGCCATCGCGCGCTGCGCGGCGCTGCCGCGCGAGAGGGTGAGCATGATCTCGTAGCCCTGGCGCTGATGGAAGCTCTCCTCCTTGCAGATGCGCACCATGGCGCGCGCGTACGGCCCGTAGGAGCAGCGGCACAGCGGAATCTGATTCATGATCGCCGCGCCGTCGACCAGCCAGCCGATCGCCCCGATGTCCGCCCAGGTGAGCGTCGGGTAGTTGAAGATGCTCGAGTACTTGGCGCGCCCGCTGAGCAGCTGCTCGATGAGCTGACCGCGCGAGACGCCGAGCGTCTCGGCCGCGCTGTAAAGGTACATGCCGTGGCCGCCCTCGTCCTGCACCTTGGCGATCAAGACCGCCTTGCGGCGCAGCGATGGCGCGCGGGTGATCCAATTGCCCTCGGGCAGCATGCCGACGATCTCCGAGTGGGCGTGCTGGGCGATCTGGCGGATCAGGGTCTGCCGGTAGGCCTCCGGCATCCAGTCCTTCGGCTCGATCTTCTCGTCGCGGTCGATGCGCTCCTGAAATCGCTCCAGGCGATCGCGCTCGTGCGCGTCGGCCGCCGCGGCCGCAGGGGAATCCAAGGCTTGGGTGTACATGCGCTGTGATCGACCCAAAATTAGACATGATACATAAAAACTATAACCATCATGATTTTTGTGTCAAGAAAATTCATGGCAGAATGTCGCCCCCCGGCCCTTGCGATCGCCTGATGGACGCCGCCACGCGTGACCCGCATCCCGCCGTCGCAGCCCTGCTGCGGCGCTTCCGCGCCCAGAGGCCACTGCGCGCCGGATCGCTCCTGATGACGCTGTTCGGCGATGCGATCGCCCCGCGCGGCGCGTGCGTGAGCCTGGGCAGCCTGATCCGTCTGGCGCGGCCCTTCGGGCTCGCCGAGCGCCTGGTGCGCACCAGCGTGGCGCGGCTCGCCGCCGACGGCTGGCTCACCGCCACGCGGCGGGGCCGGCGCAGCGAGTACCGCCTCACCGACACCGGCCACGGGGTCTTTGCCGAGGCCACCCAGCGCATCTACGCGGCCAACCCCAGTGCGTGGGATGGCCGCTGGACGCTGCTTGTAATACCGCCGCGCAGCGGCGCTCGCGGCACCCTGCGTGAGCGCCTGCGCTGGCTCGGGTTCGGGCAGCCCGCCCCGGGGGTATTCGCCCATCCGACCTGCACGCCGCAGCAGGCCCGCGGCTGGCTCGCCCCCGAGGGCCTCGAAGACGGGTGGCTGTTCAGCAGTCGGGCAGAGGGGCTCGCGAGCGACCGGCGGCTCGTCACCGCGGCGTGGGATCTAGCGCAAACCGCGCGCCGCTACCGCAGATTCCGCGACGCGTTCGCGCCGATTGAAGCCTCGGGCGCGCTCGCCACGGTGTCTGCGGAATCGGCCTTCGTGGTGCGTACGCTGCTGATCCATGAGTACCGCAAGGTCCATTTGCGCGATCCGCTGCTGCCGCCCGCCCTGTTGCCCGAAGGTTGGGTGGGTGATGAAGCCTACGCCCTGTGCCGGCGTCTTTATGCCGCCGTGTTCACCGCGGCCGAACGGCACCTGAGCCAGCACGGCGCGACGCTCGAGCACGCCCTGCCGCCGGCAGGCCCCGAGGCCTTCGCCCGCTTCGGCGGGCTGACACGCCCCTAGCGTGCCGGGCTCACCAGGTATTGGGTTCCCAGTTCTGCTCGCGGCCGTTGGCCAGCTCGCCGGCCACGATGGTCGTGGCGTCCTTGTAATAGTGCGGCGGCACGGGCAGGTTCAGCGGCGCCGGCGAGCCGTCCATCACGCGGCCGGACAGATCGTAGCGCGAGCCGTGGCAGGGGCAGTAGTAGCCGCCCGGCCAACTCGCCCCGAGCAGCGGATCGCCCACCTGCGCGTGCAGCTTCGGCATGCAGCCGAGGTGGGTGCAGATGCCCACCACCACCAGGTATTCCGGGACGATGGAGCGCTGGATCGGGTTCCAGCCGGGCAGGTCCGCCGGCTGCTGATCCGCCTTCGACAGAGGGTCCTTGAGCTGGGCGTTGATTGACGGCAGCCGCTTCAGCTCCGCCTCGGTGCGACGCAGCACATAGATCGGCCGGCGCCGCCAGGAGGCGACCAGCATTTCCTTCGGCTTCAGCTTGGAGATGTCGATGGTCAACGGCGCGCCGAGCGCGCGGGCGGTCTCGCTAGGCTCCATGGTCTCGACGAAGGGAATTGCGGCCAAACCCACGCCAACCACCCCGACCGCCGCCGTGGCCGCAGTCAACATGCGCCTGCGGGCCAGATCAGGTTCGGACGCATCGCTCGGCGGGCCAGGCAGTGTGGTAGTGCCCTCGGTCATGCTGAGGTTCTCCGCTGGAGTACTGCACGCATGGTATATCCGCCGGGCCGATCCGTCACTATGCGATTTACGAAACGCCGGCGCAGCGGGCGCGCAGGCGCCGGCGCGCGCACGGCGTCACTCTCGCCAGAGCGTGAGCCGCTCGGCGAAGATCTGCATGAACCGGTTGGCGCGCTCTCCGTCCATGACGCGATGGTCGATGGTCAGGGTGGCGTAGCAGCGCGGCCGGATCTCGATGCGCGCCTCGCCCCCCTCCTCGATGACCACCGCGCGTTGCTCCAGCTTCCCGATGCCGAGAATCGCAGCCTGCCCGGGGTACAGGATGATCGGCGCGGCAATGAGACTGCCGCTGACCCCGTGGTTGGACAGGGTGAACGTCCCGCCGCGCACGTCCTCGGGCGTCAGCTTCCCTTCGCGCGCGCGCCGCACCAGAGTCTCGATTCCTGCGGCGGTGCGCTCAAGATCCAACGCCTCGGCGCCGCGCAGCACCGGTGCCACCAGCCCCTCGGGCGTGGCGGTCCCGATGCCGAAATTCACGGTTTCGTAGATCTCGAGCGCCTCATCCCCCCAGCGGCTGTTGGCCTCCGGCACTTGCGCGATGGCCTCGATGGCCGCGCGCACAAAATACGCCGTCAGCGTCAACGCCACGCCACGGCCGGCAAATGCCTGCTGGTGGCGCGCGCGATGCTCGAGCACGGCGGAGAGGTCGATTTCAAACACGGTGGTGACATGCGGCGCGGTGTGCAGCAGGCTCTCGACCATGCGTGCCGCAATGCGCTTGCGCACTGCGCTGTGCGGCACGCGGCGCACGGCGATGCCGGACTCGGCGCGCGCCGCCGTGCCCGCTGCCGGTACGCTGCGCGCGCCCGGAGCGCCCGCCGCGTGCCGCAGCACGTCGTCTACCGTGATCCGTCCGCTCTCGCCCGTGCCGCGCACCTGGCCGGGATCGAGACCGCGCTCGGTGAGCAGCCTGCGCACCGCCGGGCTCTGCCGGCCATCGGGCGCCCGCGCGTGACTGGCGCGCTCGGCGGGCGCCGCGGCGGCGGCCGGCGCCTGTGCGCGCGGTGGCGCCTCGGCGGCGGTGGCGGGGCGCTCGGCGGACGCTGCGATCCGTCCGAGCACCTCCCCCGGGGCCACTTCCTCGCCCTCGCCCTTGACGATTTCGGCGAGCACGCCCGAGCCCGGAGCGGCCACCTCCACGGTGACCTTGTCGGTCTCAAGCTCGATCAGCGGCTCGTGCTCGCCCACCGGCTCGCCGACCGCCTTCAGCCACCGCAGGACCTGCGAGCGGGTGCCTTCCTCCTGCTCCTCGGGAGCGCGAATGTCGATCGGGGGCGGCGGCATGACTACACACTCGCCACCGCGCGGATGGCGCGCGTGATCGATTCAACACCGGGCACGACCGCCTCGAGCAGCACCGGCGCGTGCGGGCTTGGGATGTCGGGCATGGCCAGCCGCTCGATGGGCGCATCGAGGCTGAAGAACGCCTCCTTGGCGAGCACCGCGGCCACCTCGGCGCCGAAGCCCGCGGTGAGATTGTCCTCGTGCACGATCAGGCAGCGGCGGGTCTTGCGCACCGACTCGAGCACCGCCTCGCGGTCCCAGGGCGAGAGGGTGCGCAGATCCAGGATCTCCGCCTGCACGCCCGAGGCGTCGGCGGCGAGCTCGCAGCGCTCGACCATGGCCCCCCAGGTCACGATCGTCAGCTCCGAGCCCTCGCGCACGCGGCGCGCCACGCCGAAGGGAACGAGGTAGGCATCGCCCGGGTACGGGCGGCGCGCCCAGGCGCCATCGAGCAGCGCGCGGTGCTCGAAGAAGATGGTCGGCTCGTTGCCGCGCAGCGCCGCTCGCAGCAGCCCGACGGCATCCTCGGCATTGGACGGCACGGCGAGGCGCCAGCCGATGCCGTGCACCCAGGCGACCTCGTTCGTCTGACTGTGCCACGGGTCGCCGCACTTGAAGAAGCCGCCGGGCACGCGCACCACCATGGGCGCGGCGAAGCGGTTGGCGGTGCGCCAGCGCATGGTGCCGCAGTCGTTCAACTGCTCGGTGGCCGGATCGGCGTACTTGCGGAACTGGATCTCAGGCACCGGCAGCAGGCCCGCGAGCGCCATGCCGACGGCCCGGCCGATGATGCCCTCTTCCGAAAGACTGGTGTCGAACACGCGCGATGCGCCGTGCTTTTCCTGCAGCCCGAGCGTCGCGCCGTGCACGCCGCCCTTCGGTCCCACGTCCTCGCCGAAGATCAGCATGCGCGGATTGAGCGCGAGCTCCACATCAAGGGTGCGGCGGATGGCCGTCAACATGTTGATGCGTGTCGGCTCGGGCTCGACGTGCCCGGATCCGGGCGCGAACGCAAAGCCGAGCGGGGCGAGCCCGCCCTGCTCCTGCAGCTCGGCGCGCCCGTCGGCCGTGTGCTCGGTGAAGACGTGACGGGTGATCCCGGCCGGATCGGGCAGCGCACGGGCGAGCGCGCGCTCGACGGCCTGCTCGACATCGCGCCGCGCCTCCTGCTCGATCTGGCGCCATTCGCTCTCGCTCATGCGCTTCGGCACGAGATAGCCGTGCAGCCGCCGCAGCGGATCGCTGGCACGCTCGCGGGCGATCGTCCCGGGCGTTTTGTACGTCTGGGTATCCTGGCCGGAGTGCCCGCTGAGGCGCGGCACCGTCAGGCGCAGCAGCGCCGGGGCACGCCGCTCGCGCACAAAGCTCACCGCCGCACCGATGCGCGCGGCGGCCACCTGCGGATCGGCCCCGTCGCCCTCGAAGATTGTCAGGCCCGAGAACGAGCGCAGGTTGGCCGCGATGTTGCCGTCAGGGGTCTGCAGGCGCGAGCTCACCGAAATGCCGAACCCGTTGTCCTCGATGTAGATGAGCATCGGCAGCTGCAGCGTCGTCGCCATCGTCAGCGCCGACCAGAAACCGGCGGTCGCCACCGAGGCATCCCCGCCCAGCACCACCGCGATGCTGCGCGCGTAGGTCGCATCCGCGAGCGTTTCGCCGTGGTAGCCGATTGCCTGGGCCCAGCCGGCCGCCGGGGTGTACTGCGCGCCGACCCCGCCGCAGGCGGGCAGCACGCTCGTCCCGCCCCGCCCGGGCTTGTTGAACACGACTCCAATATCGCGGCCGTCGCTGAAGCCGCCCGAGCGTCCCAGCGGACCCGCAGCGGCCTCCTCGAGATCCACCCCGACCGCGAGCATCAGCGGACGGGAACGGTAGTAGACCGTGACGGCATCGTGCGGATCGGTCAGCTCGAGGCCGAGCAGGATCTGCGCCAGGTCATGGCCGCGCGCCGAGAACTGGTACAGCACCTGCCGCGCCGGCAGGAGCCGGGTCTCCTCGATGTCATCGATCGCCCGCGAGCGCTGCAGCAGGCGGGTCACCCGATTCCAGTCCGGCTGGGCGCCGGGATCGGCATCGCGCCCCGAAAGCGCTGTCGAAGAGGCAGGCGAGGCCATCGGACCGCTCCGCACATGAACTGCTGGTCACCGGAGCGTATGCCCTATTTTGCGAAATAGGCTTGCCTTTATTGCTCTTTTTTGCCTAGATCTGGCAATATTATTGCTAAATTGAGCCACCTGGAGCCCGCCTATGGTGCGCCCCCTCGACCGACTCGACCGCCGCATCCTTGAGGCGCTGCAGCTTGAGGCCCGCATCACCAATCAGGAGCTGGCCAAGCGCGTGGGGCTCTCGCCCGCGCCGTGCTGGCGGCGGCTGAAGCGGCTGGAGAGCGAGGGGGTGATCGCCGGCTACGCGACGCTGCTGTCCGCGCCCTCGATCGGCCTGCCCATTCAGGCCTACGCGCTGGTGTCGCTCGAGAATCACCACACCGACACCGTCGCGGCCTTCGATCAGCTCGTGCGCGAGCGGCCCGAGGTGCTCGAGTGCCACTCCATGAGCGGCACGAACGATTACCTGCTGCGCATCGTCGCCGCCAGCATGGAAGCCTACGAGCGCTTCCTCTCCACCCACCTGCTGCAGCTTGCGGCGGTGCGCTCCGTGAACACAAGCTTCGTGCTGCGCACCAAGAAGTTCACCACGCAGCTGCCGCTCGGCTGAGCGTGCCGCTCAGGGCGCGGCCTCGGGCGCGCGGGGCGCCCCGAAAAGGCGCCGGCCGAAGCGAAACAGCGGCCAGCCGGTCAGAAGGATCGCGCCGCCGGCGAGCGCGAGCGCCGGTTTCAGCATCGCGACCCGCACCGCCACGGTGAGCAGGCACAGAATGTAGAACGCCGGCAGCAGCGGATAGCCGCGCATCGCAAAGCCGCCCGCATCCTGCGCGCTGCGGCGCAGCACGAACAGGGTCGATGCGACGACAGCCAGCGTCACGGTGTCGACCAGAATGACGTAGTCGAGCAGTTTGGCGAAGGAGCCGAGCAGGAGCGCCGGCACGAGCATGGTGGCGCCGAAGAACAGCAGCCCCGCCTCCTGCGCCTGAGTTCGCGCATTGACACGCATGAAGGCGCGCGGCAGCGCGCCGTCCTCGACCATCGCGTAGAAGGTGCGCGGCACGTGCACGATGGTCGCGTTGACGAAGCCAGC
>JAJYLP010000145.1 GCA_021787615.1 Pseudomonadota bacterium | reverse complement strand
GGTAACGAGCGGTGCAGGCTCCCCGAGCTGGCGCTCGGGATCTGGCCGAGTCGCAGACCGCCATGGCCACAGATGATCGGACAGATGCCGAACTGTTCGGTCCCTGCCGCCGAGCGCGTGAATCAGGCGCACATTGCGCATGGCGAGCCGCGCCGTGACAGTCCGACAGTCAACCGAGACTCGATGCGAATGCCACCGCCCCGTCCGTCTCTAGTCATCCAGCTTTGCGCCATCACGCGCGCAGGCAGGACCGGCGATGCACGAGGCACCGCCGGACCTGTATCGGAATATCCTACTACGCCACTTGTTAGTTATAGGACAGAACACAACCTCCGTCGCCGCTGTTGAAAGCATTGCTCCAGAGAGACTGTACCGGGAAGTGAGAACCGTCCGGAAATGTCACAGAGGCCGAAGCGCCCTGCCCCGACGAAATCCACGCACACTTGTCACCGATCTCCGAGCCGCTGGAATCGAGCCAGCCGGTGCTTGGAAAAGGATCGGTGATCGTCTCGGCCGCCTCGTGACCCTCGACGATGGTGATACCGGCATCCGCGCCCAAGTTGTTGAAGTTCGCGCCGCAGCTTGCACCTGCATCCGTGATATACGGCAGGTTCGTGTAGGAGATGTCGCCGTACGTTGACGTCGTGTAGCTATGCCATGCGCAGTACTGCGAGCCAAAGCCATTGGCATTGTATCCGTTGGCGGTTGCAATCACGTATTGGGTCGTATCGTTGCTGCCGGCCGCGGTGTTGCCGAAGTACTGGGCCGCCTTCACCGCCTCTGCGGCAAGCTGCGACTGTTTCGGTCTGTTTGGCGCAGCCGAACCGCTGTCGTACCAGTAACCCGCAAGCGTGTACGGCGGGTTCCCGGCTGCAGTGCCGGAGCCGGAACAGAAGATGGTGCCACTGGTCACACCCTCGCAGTACTGGGTCACGGTGTTCAACCAGGGACTCCCCTCCATGGTGTCGAGGAATGATTCCAGAAGGGCCGCCTCACCGCTCGGATCATTGTTCGTCCACTGGGAGCCCCAGAATACGAGATAGATCCGAGGGGCCGTCTCGACTCCGATGCCGCCGGTGCCGCCATTGTAGATCAGGTCATTGGTGGTGCTGCCACCACCCGGCTTGCCGTGGGACGCGTGCGACGCACGCATGCTCTGCGCTTGCTCAACGGTCAGATGAATAACGACCGGCGGTTGGCCCTTTTCGATGTATTGGACGACACTGCCCGAGCCTACCGTGGCCGTACTCGGCTGTGCGCCCATGGCCAAACCGGACAATATCGTCAGCGAAATTCCGGCGAAAGAGCTTGCCAAGAATCGTGCCCGTCGCATATATCTCCCCCATCGATTGGTTTTGGATAAGTCACAACCACGCGTTCCCGGCGAGGAGGCTGCGTTACACCTCGCCGCGAAGTGCCTACTGTGTTCAAGGTATGCGGGTCGGATAGGCGACCGTTACACGCCGCACCGTCCGCGAGAGACCACTCATACCACTACAGGAAAGCACCGTCGGAACTGCCCGGCTCCGAGGATTCACGCTGTCCACCGATATAGCAGTCTTATAGCGTTTTTTTTCCGCTTTGTCAGCTTTTACAACATCGCGACGCAGGCAAGCTGAAGGGACTCGAAATTCGCCCCTTTCTGGTGATCGACGCACTTTTTAGATCTTTCTGGCATGCTGTTTGCTTGTTCTGCGGTCTCTCTGTTCAGCTCACCAAACAACTTTTTGCTTCCATTACGGTTGCGTCAGGCTGCGATCGCGGGCACATCGGGGGCGGTGTGACCACCGGCTCCTGGGGGCGCTTCAGAAACCCGCCTCTCAGCTCAAGAATCACGCGGTACCCGGCCCCGCCAACACAGGGGTGAAAGATCCCACCGGGGTGCCAGGCGCTCGGCATTGGCTGGCTCCGCCCCGAGGGCAAGTGCAGCGTCTCGCCAGCTCCGTGTTACCGCTGCGCCGACCCGCCTGCGCGCCTGCCCGGATTGCTCTGGATCCCGCCCGAACCGGCCCCAGTGAGAGAGCAAGTTCTGCCGGCTGATTTTCCGCCCGTCAGCCCCGACGCCCATCACGAGTGGCTTCGCGTGTGCGGCGCAGCGTGGCACCGGAACACGCAGCGGTGCGAGACAAAAACCGGACCGAGGATGATCGAGCACGAACCCGCGTGTCGTCGGCTTCCACATCAATACTACACATTAGCCTGGTATATGGACTCCCCTTGCAACGCAGGGGGAGTCCATATATCCAGGCTAGCCATTGCCGCCTGGAGGAAACCCGTCAGATTCTTCCTGCACGCTCAGAGGCCGATGCGCCGCGTCGACGCAAGCAGTGACCGGGACGTACGAATCTATCGGCCCGTGTATCCGACAGGAAATAAACATGTGAGGATGTCCGGTGTCACGACGCCGGCGGCATGCCCCATGCAGACCTGCCCGGTCTATCATGTTCACCGCTTCGAGCCCACCGACCGGTTCAGTACGCAAGCGCGGATCGTCAAGGCGCCAGCTACCGAGAAGGCTGCGGATAGACGCAGGTCACTGCAAAGCGAATCGAATCAGCGGCTAACGCTGGAATAGGTCGCGCACCCTGCTCAGGAACGAGCCCGAGCGCATCCGGTGCAGCGTCGCCGCCCACTTGTCCTCGGCAAGCAATTTCCGCTGCAAGTCCCCTTCCTCTCGCTTCATGAGCTCAAGGACCCTCGTGTCCTCGTCGGCTTCGAGCCAGTAGCCATGCTGTTTCGGGCAGACCTCCATCTCGAGGCCATAGAATCTGTACTGGAACCGCTGCAATCGCTCGGCACATTCCGGGCACTGATCGGTCGTGGGGCTCGAGTTCAGGAATAGGCTTCCCTTCCAGCGCTCGCCGAAGTCGAAGACCTCGTCCTCCAGCTCCCCGAGTTCGACCTGCTCGAACCACATTCCTTTGCACGATTGACAGTAGTTCACCTTGAGCTTGTGCCGCTCTGTTGGGAGCAGATCGACGCCGCATTTCGGGCACTTCATCCGAGCCTCCGTTTCTCTCGCTCGCCAACCCGCGGCAAGCAGCCGAACAGCCGCCAATATAGATGACTCCGTTCCGGAGCTCAAGCGCACACAACGGCAGAGTCGTTCTCTTCCGGTGCGCACCGGCAAGCACTCCGCGCGTTCCGCGATCTCATCGCAGGCGCACCCTGAATAGTCCGAGAAATGCGGTACCTTGCGCACATACACCTACGGCTTCAAGTATTTCGAGACTCCATACCGCCCCCCACCTGCAGTGGTAAGCACGCGCGAACACAACAGCAACGCAATCAACGTTCCCGCCACCATCGCATGGAAGCTCGACCGTTGCTATGTGCCTCACGTGCTGGCATGGATAGCGCAGGATTTGCCGTGTGAGCGATGACATCAGAGTGTTCGCAAATTGCTCGGAACGTGCGCAGGGATATCGAAGTCACCGACGACAAGGTAGGGGGTCGCGTATCACAACGGGGTTGCGCTTACGCGCACCAGCTGCGCCGGCCCCCGTTGTTCCCCCCGCGAACGCCCGTTCCGCTCGGCGGCTTCGCCTTCTCGCGGCCCGGTCTCCCCACCTTGGTCAAGGTGCTCACGCACCCCGACACCCTATTTGAGCCCGTGCCAGCACGCTCCAGTCCGCTTTATGGCGGCACGCCGGTTGCGCTCGCTGCCGAGTCCCTACTGCATCGCCATCGCGGGAATGGGCCGAAGCGCCGTCATTGTGGCGTCGCAGCGGAGATTGCACATGGCGACACGCGAGAAATATGACCGCACCAAAATCGGCGGCGCAATTCTCACCGGCCTGGAAAAACTGGCACAGACGCCGGTCGCGAAAAAAAAGCCGCGCGAAGGAAGCAAGCGCGCGGTACTCACGCAGGATCGGGTTCGCGACCGCATCCGCGCGATGCTCGACCAAGGGCACGCGCCAAGTGACATCGCCGAGGCGTGCAAAGCAGCGGGGATGCCCATCCTGGGTAAAACGATCATGCAGTACTGTCGTACACCGGGAGGTGAGCCGGTACGCCGTCCCGCCAGCCGCGGGAAGCGCGCGCGGCGCAAGCCGTCCGTGTCGAAAGCGGCGATCGGGACCACCACGCGCGCGGCGTCGGGCACCGACGCGGAGTCGATAGCGGATCGTTCCACGTTTCCAATCCTGTCCGATCACGAAAATCTTTGAGAGAGACGCGACGGCAGGGTGGCATCGAAGATTGCGTGGTCGCGGCAGCAGCGATGGATTGACGCTGGCGGCTCCCGAGTCGCCACGTGAGCGTCGAATCAGATTCAGGTGACCTCTATGAATCGCGCCGGCGAGAGTCGGTTGATGCACAGAACACGGGAATTTATGAGATGAGCCGAACCGCAGCTGAGTTTCGCGGGGCTTTCTGCATTTTGATCGCCCCGAACGGCCTTCGTTGCGATCCGATCCGCCCGTTTCCCATCATCCGGGCACACCTATCCCATCGATGGGTAGCTTTTCCAGCCGGATCAGGGCCTCGAGCCGCTTCAGGTTGTAGGTCAAAGTCTTCATCGTCGTCCACGCCCGCATTCGCTCACGCCCGATGCTGCGCACGAACATCCCGCCCATCTGGGTCATGGTGGCAAACACATGCTCGACCCGCACACGCACTCGGGACTTCGTGCGGTTCCTGCGTTGCTGCACCGCGATGAGCGGGTGGCCTCGACTGCCGCGTTCATGAACGTGACTACGGAAGCCTCTGCGCTTAAGCCCACGCTCATGCTCACGGCTCCGGTAGGCGCTATCGGCCCAGACAGCACGCCCGCGTCGCCTGGCTTTGCCCAGAAGACCGTCAAACACTTGACTGTCATGCACGTTCGCCGGCGTCGCCTGCTCACTGATCACGAGCTTCGTCTTACGGTCCACGCGCACGTGGCTCTTGTAGCCAAAGTGGTCCTCGTCATTCTTTTGGGTCCAGCGCGCATCGGTGTCTTTCTGCCGCAGCTTCGCCGGATTCTTCGTCCATTGCGCCGGCACCGCTCCTTCCTTGATCGTCTCGTTCTCCTCGCGCGTATTGCGCTGCCGCGGCGCTTCGACAAAACTCGGATCCACGATCTGACCGCTGTTGAGCTTGATCCCCTGCACAGCCCAAGCTCGGTGAAACCGCTCGAAAAGCCGCTCAAAGACCTTTGCCTCGCGCAATTGCTCGCCGAACAGCCACACGGTCTTCGCATCCGGCACTGCGCCACCGAGGTCGATGCCGAGAAACCGCATGAACGTCAGTCGGTCCGTTACCTGATATTCAAGCGCATCGTCCGACAACCCGTACAGGTTCTGCAGTACCAACATCTTGAACATCCGCACGCGATCGGTGGGCTTGCGACCCGCCGCAGACTTGCGCTCCTTGCGATCAATGCTCTCAAGATCCGGTCGAAACATCTCCCAGTCAACGATGGCGTTCAGCCTCTCCAAGGCATCCCC
>JAJYLP010000049.1 GCA_021787615.1 Pseudomonadota bacterium | reverse complement strand
GCGCGCGTCCATCGATGATTCTGGAGTGAGAGGCGGTATGGGCGTCGCGTACGCGCGTCACACGGCGGTGTATCGACGCCACGCAGGTTCTGGTGAGGTCTCCGTGCATGCGCGAGCCCGCCCTCCCTTCCTGTGCCGGGTGCCGCCGCGCGAGCGCACCCGGCCTCATTCTTCGATTCGCGTCAATGCTAGGTCTTTGTGGCTTTTCTTTCAATTAGTTAGCGCGCTCGCCCTGTTGTGCGGGATCGGGCCGACGCCACTTTGAAATCACTGCTCTGGGCTCAGAAATGCCCCACCGCGCGGCGACGTAGCCAGAACGGGCCGCGGTCATTGCAGCTCGTAGTTGTCCTCTATCCTGCCGCGCGAATGTTCCCGGGCTGTTGGTACTTTCTGAACATCCCGACCACGAGCCCGTAGATTTCCAGATCATCCTTGGGCCGGATAGGCGTGTAGGCCCTATTACCGGGTTTCAGGAAGAAGCCGCGGCGATCGAGCGCGAGATACTTCACCGTAAACTCGTTGTCGACGATGGCGACCACCACATCGCCCGGCTTGGTAGGCGCCCCCTTCTTCACCACGACCGTATCACCCGGCATCAATCCCGCCTCGATCATGGAGTCCTCCTTCACAGTCAGCAGCACTGTCCGGGAAGGCTGATCGACCAGATACGCATCGACATTCAGGCCCTCTACCGGCACGTCGGTCACGGCATGCGGTATTCCCTGGCGCTGGATATCCGAGACTGGCCGCTCGAAGAACCGATGACCGGGCTGCAGGCGCCCGCCCGGAGCGGAGTCCAAGAAACCCGCTTCCTTCATCCGCTTGACGAAAGCGGCCACCGCCGATGTCGAGCGGAGCCCCAGAAGGGCCGCCACTGCCGAATAGGACGGCAGCACTCGGTGCTCGGCGTAGTAATCACGAAGCTTGGCTAGGTATTCGGGGTCGCGGTTGAGCATGACGGACTATATGCACTGGCAGTTTAGTTTTATACCGCTGGCAGAAGACTCTTGCCAATAGAATGATCGTTCTGTATACTATCTTTCCATCGAGCGTCCATACTCTCGGTGAGGGCGGTGCCGAAGCTCATCACGATCGAGTTTCCAGAGGCGATCCGATCACGCAAGGTGGTGACGCGGTCGCGGGCCCGGCCGACCGGGAAGTTCCCGTCCTGGAAGATGGGCCGGATGCTCCAATGGGAATCCGTCGCCGAGCTGAACGCCATGCGGCTCCTCGACGCGGCCCCCTCCGTGCGGTCCTTTGCCGAGCAACCCGTAGTCGTTCGTTACTCCTTGAACGGGGAAAGCCGGATTCATTATCCCGACCTGCTCGTGGAGCGCGATGACGGCCTGAAGGAACTCTGGGAGGTCAAGTCGGCGAAGGATGCCGCGCGAGAGGAGGTCGCCGCGAGAACGACCCTGCTCCAAGCCGCCTTGCCGACTTACGGCTACGAGTACCGAATGGTCTGCGCGGAGGAGCTGCGCCGGCAACCGCGCCTCTCGAACGCTATCGAGATCCTCAAATGGGGCCGCGGCCCGATCACAGCAGTGGAACGGGAACGGGCCCGCGCGCTTCTGACCCGATTGCCCGCCGTGACTTGGGGCGCCGCGGTGTCCGGCGTCCTGGGACGCTCCGGCCGCCACTCACTGTGTCGCCTCATCCTCGAAGGCATGCTGGCTTTCGACATCAACGTGAAGCTCAGCCTCGAAACCCGATTCACCCTGTCCAGCGTGAGGTGTGGCCATGAGTACTTCGACTTTTTCCGCCGGGACCGTAGTCGAGATCGACGGTCGACGTCACGTACTTCTACGTAAGATCGATCCGGATCTCTGGCAGCTTGAGGAGGATCGCACCAAGCGAATCACCGAGCTCGCCGAGTGCGATCTCCAAAGCGCCTACGTGCAGGGCAAGCTCCGATTTCGCGAAGACGATCGCGAACGTTCGCCTGCGCCGCCGAAACCCCGACCCCCC
Organism: Pseudomonadota bacterium; assembly: GCA_021787615.1. Taxonomy (GTDB): domain Bacteria; phylum Pseudomonadota; class Gammaproteobacteria; order Steroidobacterales; family Steroidobacteraceae; genus 13-2-20CM-66-19. The sequence continues at coordinate 25,297 of JAJYLP010000049.1, read as the reverse complement.
GATTATCCCCCGGAGCAATGGGAGAAGGCCAAGATCCGCCGCGCGTACGTGCACGCAATCCTTGACCTGCCCGGGACACGCCGAACCATTGCGGCTGTCATTCAAACCACATGGAACAATCTTCGCCAGCCTGTTCGCCTACCCGCAGCATCCACTGTGTTGGACTGGCGATCGGCATATCTCAAAGCAGGTCGGGACATTACAGCCCTCATCGAACGCCACGCAGCCAAGGGGAATAAAAAAGCGCGATATCCAGCGGAGGTGGAGCACTTCGCAAAGGATGCGATAGATGCGAAATACATGACGCAGGATCGCGGAACTATTCAAGATGTCGTCGATTATGCCGAGAGCAGCGTCCGCCGGGAAAACGCTCTGCGTCCCCAGACAATGCAGCTGCCGCTCCCTACACGCCGCCTGGTGAAGCGCCTGATCCAGGAAATACCGGCCTTCGATCGGTATGCAGCGCGTTATGGACGGATCGCCGCCGTCAAGCGATTCCGCTCCGTGCAGTCGCATCGGACAACGGACGCCCCCCTCGAGCGAGTCGAGATCGATCACACCCTGCTCGATCTGTTCGTGATCGATGATAGGACCGGATTACCCCTTGGGCGGCCCTGGCTGACGGTCTGCATCGATGACTACAGCCGATGTGTACTGGGGATATATGTCGGCTTTGAGCCCCCGAGTTACCTCACCGTCGCACGCTGTCTCAAGATGGCGCTTCTCCCCAAGATCTGGCTTTCGGAGAAATATCCCTCAATCAAATGCGCGTGGCTGGCACACGGCATCATGCGCGAGCTCGTCGTCGACAACAGCACCGAATTCCACAGCATCAGCCTGGAGAACGCCTGCCTCTTCCTGGGCATCGAGATCCACTATGCGCCGCGCAAGGTTGCCTGGTTCAAGGGCAAGGTCGAGCGACTCATCGGCACCGCGAATCGCGGGGTGGCCCACGGGACGCCGGGAACCACCTTCTCGAATATCTTTGAGAAGGACGACTACGACCCATCGAAGCATGCCGTCGTTCGCCAGTCGATTCTGCTGGAAATCGTCCATAAGTGGATCGTGGACGTCTATCACCAGAAGCCGCACCTGGCACTCGGTGTACCGCCTGCCTTCATGTGGACGAAGAGCATCGCGAGTGAGGACATTCGGCTCCCGACTGATCCTGAGCGACTGGATGCCATCCTCGGCCGGACCGAAAGGCGAATGCTCACCCACAAGGGCATCGAGCTCAATGGCCTGCTCTACAACTCCCCGGAGCTGACGGCACTGCGCCGGCGGCTCGGAGACCGTCTCGAGGTCGAGATCCGCATCGACTCCACCGATATCGGCGCAATCATCGTACTCCCGCCTGATCAGGGGCAGTTGATCCGTGCACAGGCCATTGCCGCCGACTACGCGAGCGGGCTCAGCGAATGGCAGCACAAGGTGATCCGACGCCACGCTGCGCGCGAATCAGGCCGATCCGATTTCCAGGGCTGGGTCGAGGCCAAGCGGGAAATCGCTGAGATCATCGAACGGGAACTGATGCATCGCAAGTCGAAATCCCGAAAGCGCATTGCCCGCTACCAGGGGACTCCCGGTCTGGCCGCGCCACCGCAATCGGCAGCGAGTCCGGCCACGTCCTCTGCACACTCGGAACCGGTAGCGCCGCCATCCGCTCCCCCCGTGCCCGATCCGGCTGTTGCGCCGACCAAGGACGTCTACCCCCTTACCAACGGTCCCGTCAGAAAGTACACCGCGATCATTCGCAAACCGTCGCCCGGGGAAGTCGGGACTGAGGAGTAATCCAATGGTCATGCCGAGAAACCTGATTGACCGCATCCTGGTCCCCCACGCCGCCTTTCAGGGCGCGCTGCGGCGCATCGGTCAGTGCTACCAGAATGCCGAAGCGCACGGCAATCCGGCGTGTCTCGCCATCGTAGGGCCGTCGCGGACTGGAAAGACCAGTGTCTTGGGGCAGTTCGCCTCAGCACACCCCGCGGTGCGCACCGCCGAGGGGCTCGAAGTGCCGATCCTGCGGGTCAAGACGCCGTCGAAGCCCACCGTCAAATCAATGGCCGAGATCATGCTCCGGGAGATGGGCGATCCGCGATTCGACAAGGGGACGGAAAACGCACGCACCGGGCGGCTCATGACCCTGATCCGCAACTGCGGCACCCGAATGGCGATGATCGATGAGTTCCAGCACTTCTACGACAAGGGCCAGAACAAGGTCATGCACCATGCCGCCGACTGGCTGAAAGTGCTGGTCGATGACACCGGGATCGGGCTCGTCGTGGCCGGAATTCCCGGTTGCCTCGCCACCATCGAACAGAATGAACAGCTGCGGGGGCGATTCCGCACTCCCGTGGCGTTCGAGAGGTTCGACTGGCGAAGTTCTGAGGATCGCGAAGAGTTTGCCGCCATCCTGAGTGCGTTTTACGACGCGCTCGCCGAGCACGTCGATCTTCCGGACTTCACTTCGGCGGAGATGGCGTTCAGGCTGTACTGCGCGACGGGAGGGCTGATCGGATATCTGGCCATGCTGCTGAGCCAGGTGGTCTGGGACGCCATCGATGACAAGCGCAAGGTCATTACCCTCAAGCATCTCCGCGAGGCCTTCGCGCACTCGGTGCGCAGCAGCCACGACTATGGCGATGCGCCAGATCTATTCGGACCGCGCTTCGCAACGGAGCCGTCGGAGGCGCTGCTCGCCACAGTGTCCCGGATCGGTGCTGCCGCGCCGGCGGCGACCGAAGGGCGGCCGTCACGCCGCAAGGTGTGGCATGCGCGCGCTCAAGATGTGCTCTCCGCCACGTGAGCAGGCGCGATGACCTTGCTGTGTCGCACGCCACGACCGCAACAGACGGAAAGTCTCTTTGGTTTCGTGCTGCGCGTCAGTGAGGCCAACGGATACGACACCCCGCGTCACATCTGGAGGGCTGCCGACCTCCCTCGCGGCTCCGACCTTGCCCCTCGGTTTCCGACCGAGCCCTTGGCCGCGCTCCTGGGACTGAAGCGCGACGCATTACATCCGCTTGCGTACCGCGCCAACCTTGAGGGCCGAGGATCGTTCAAAATCCTGGGTCATCACCTGGGAGACGATTTGCGCGGCGAGCCGCTGCGGCTGAAGCATCCGGCTTTCTGCCCGCGATGTGTGGCCGAGACAGGATACATCGATGCGTATTGGGATCTCTCGGCCGCTGTGGCGTGTCCGATTCACCGAGCGACGGCCCTGACGAACTGTCCGGCATGCCGGAGAGGAATCGGATGGGAGCGGCCTGGCCTGCTTACTTGCGGCTGCGGTGGTTCGCTCCTCAATGCGAAGACCCCACCGGCGTCTCCGCCGGTCCTTGGCCTGATGATGCTGCTGCAGGCAAGGCTCCACGGCAAGCACCGCGATATCGAAAATCCCGGAGGTCTCCCACTCGAGCACTTGGTCTCGATGCCTTTTGCGGCGCTGCTCCACCTCATCGCCAAACTGGGCGCCATCGCCGGCGCCGAGAATGGCGGAAACGCTGTTCCCCTGAGTCCGCCCGCCGCACAGGCCTCATCGGCCGCAGTGGCGGTACCGGTGAAATTGTCGTCGGCGCAAGGGTGCCCGAACGCGCAGATCATGGCTGCCGCCCAGATCCTGAGCGACTGGCCACACGGGTATCACCACTTTCTGCGCGAGTTCGGCGAACACAATCTTGCTGCTGGCGAGAAGACCATCGGCATGCGTAGACAGTTTGCCGACTTCTACAGGCCCCTCTTCGAGAATCGGCCTGCGACGCGGGAACATGTCGCATTCTTGCGTGACGAATTCATCGCCTTTGGGCTTCAGCATTGGGGCAAGGGCATTGTCGATCAACGAATGCTGCGCGACAAAAGCGTGCTGAAGACTGCGCGATTCGTGTCGAGATCGGAGCTCGCAAGACGGCATCGACTCTGGGCACCGACGGTACGCAAGATGACCGTCTCAGGGGCACTGGCGGGCATCACGGTCCCCGTGAAAGGCATCGAGCGCGCCGTCGTCGATGCTCAGAACACTCCCATCCCGGCTCCGATCACAAAGATCCTCGATGTCAGGCAAGCCGCGAAGCGGCTGGGGCTCACCGTCCGCGTGCTGAAATGCCTCAGGGGCCAGGGACTCTATGTGGCAGCCGAGCGCCGCGGATATGCGACCTCATGGTTCGCGGACGAGGTCGAGACGTTCCGAGCCCGGCTGCTAGCGCTCGCGCCAGTCTCGTCGGGCCGCAACCGGCCGGGCACCGTCACGCTGAATGAAGTGGTGCGCAGGAGCACTTTGCCGGTCGAGACGCGAGTTGCGGTGGTAACTGCGCTCCTCAACCGCGCGCTGAAACCGGTCGCTCGTTCCGGTTCCAGCCCCGCCGGCTTCCTGCTGAAGAAACAGGACATCGACGCAATCATCGACAGCCACCTGAGACCGCTGCTCGGTTCGACCTGTTCCTTCAAGGAGTGCGCCCAGAGGACCGGTCTGTGCCTCTCCGCCATCGCCGAGGCGGTCAGAGCCGGTCATCTCGTGCAGACTTACGTGAGAGGCAACAAACGCATCACCGCGGCATCGGTGGAACAGTTCCAGTCCGCCTATCTTCCGCTGGCGGCAGTAGCGCAGGAGACGCGCAGGTCGCCTCGCCTGCTGGTCAAGCTGATCCGCAAGAACCGCCTGCCTGTCATATTCGTCGCGCGGGCGAATCACGCCAGTCCGCAAGGGTTCATCGCCCGCTCGCAGGTACCGCAATTTATGGCCGCAGTAACCGAGTATGTCGCTGACCAGACCGCGCACCGCGTGCGGGTCAATAGTCTTGGGGCGCACGAAGATCGTCTGCGGTCCTATTGCACGCAGCGGATCGAAAGCGGTCAGGGACTGCCGCGCAGGGGCGGCGTTCCGATCAAGCGGCAGATTGCGTTGGCGTGCGGCTTCACCCGTGACCTGTTCTACAACCAGGTCCGTATTCAGCGCGTGCTCGACGAATTCGATCGGAAAGAGCGCGCAATGCATCCCGGTCGGCGCTTCGGACCCGTTGAGATCGTCGAGGACTACCTTGGCGAACTGAAACGATTGGGTCGACCGCTGCCGTTCTGGAATGGCCGACCAAACGTTCTTCGGATCGCTGCGGAGTGTGCGATTCGACGGCACGCGATTCAGGGGAATGCAAAGATTGCGCGGATGCTGAACGCCTTCGCGCGACAAAATAATGCGCTGCAGGCCTCACGCCAGCGCTGAAGTCAGGCCGTAATCTCTACCCTGACCTAGCGACAGGCTCTCGCATGAACGAGCGGCGAGGGAAGCCCTCGCCGCGAATTTACAATTGAACCGGCTGGGTCCGGCTTTATGCGGTCCGAAGTCTGGCCTTATGGGGTCCAAGTCCAGCCTTTTGAGTCAACGCACAAATTCCGTCTTTTGCGCGCCCCGAAAAGCTCAACCGCACTTGGACTCGCCGCAGTTGAGGCACGTCATGCAACCGTCCATCATCACCACGGCCGCGGTGCTGCACTTGGCGCACAGCTGCGCGCCTTCCGGGAAGTCAGATTTGGCGAATGCGTCGGTCTGGCGGGCGCGAGCCTCGTATTCTGCGCGCTTCTCGTCGACGAGCTTCCGCTGATGCTCATCGAGCGACGGCTTGCGCAGCAGACCGATTGACTGCAGGTGACGTTCGATGACGTAGCCGAGCTCGGCGATGATCGATGGCATAAATTTCCCGCCCGGCTGCCAGTAGCCGCCGCGCGGATCAAACACCGCCTTCAGCTCATCGACCAGGAACGTGACGTCGCCGCCCTTGCGGAACACGGCCGAAATGATGCGCGTCAGCGCGACGATCCACTGGAAGTGATCGAGATTCTTCGAGTTGATGAAGATCTCGAACGGGCGCCGCTGCTCGTACTCGGTGTCCTCATTGAGCACGATGTCGTTGATGGTGACATACATCGCGTGATCAGAGATCGGCGTCTTGATCTTGTACGTTGAGCCGATCAGCACCTCCGGTCGCTCGAGCTTCTCATGCATCCGGATGACTTGCGCCATATGTCCGTTCTTGTCGCGAACCGTCGTGGTGGTGGGCGCGGGAGGAAGAACCGCAGGAGCCGCAGGAGCGCTGGCCGCTTGCGCCACCGCAGCTTTCTCGGCCTGGGCTTCCTCCGGCTTCTGCACCTCGTACTTGACTATTTTCCGCTCGATCTTGATGGTCATATCACGATTCCAGACTCAGTGCCGCCTGGTCCAGGCCATCGGCCGCAGGCAGTTCGTATGCTCACGCGGACTCCTCCGGACAGGAATCTCTGCGGGCAGGAAGAATTTCCCGGGTGCAGACGCCCGGTCCTCGCGCGTCTCGGGCCTGAGCGATCTGCGCCCCCGGTCGGGCCAGGGCGTCTCAAAAGTGCCCATAGTAGCCGTCGCGCATCGCATCAAACAGATTGGCGGCCGTGTGCAACTCGCCGTCATACTCGATCTCCTCATCGCCGCGCGCCTCGACGATGGTGCCGTCATCAAGAGTGAACTTGTAGACGGTGTTCTTCAGATCCTGTTCCTTGACCAGTACGCCCTGGAAGGCTTCCGGGTTGAAGCGAAACGTCGTGCAGCCCTTGAGGCCCTGCTCGTGGGCGTACAGGTAGATGTCCTTGAACTTCTCGTAGGGGAAATCCGTTGGCACGTTCGCGGTCTTGGAGATGGAGGAGTCCACCCACTTCTGCGCTGCCGCCTGCACATCGACGTGTTCCTTCGGAATGATGTCCTCGGAGGCGACGAAGTAATCGGGAAGCTTCTCGGATTCGACGGTGGCGCCCGGGTTTGCGTGCGGATTGACGAGCTCGCGATACGCCAGCAGCTCGAACGAGTACACGCCGACCTTCTCCTTCGTCTTGCGCCCCGGCCGGATCACGTTGCGGAAGTAATGGTGCGCGAAAGACGGCTCGATGCCGTTCGAGGCATTGTTCGCAAGCGACAGCGAGATGGTGCCGGTCGGCGCGATCGAGGTGTGGTGCGTGTAGCGCGCACCGGTCGCTGCGAGCTCCTCGGCCAGATGCGGCGCGACCTGGGCAATCCGCTGCATGTAGCGGCTGTACTTGGCGTGCAGGATGCGGCCCGGCACCCGATCGCCGACCTTCAGGCCGTCGCGGATCATCTCGGGACGCTTGCGCAGCATCTCGCTCGTGACCGTGAACTGCTCGGCCATGATGGGCGCAGGTCCCTTCTCACGTGCCAGGTCGAGCGCCTCCTCCCAACCGGCGATCGCCATCTCGCGTGCCACGTCCTCGGTGAACTTCACCGATTCGGGCGAGCCGTACCTGATGCCGAGCAGCGTCAGGGTGCTGCCGAGCCCGAGGAAGCCCATGCCGTGGCGGCGCTTGCGCAGGATTTCCTCGCGCTGCCGCTCGAGCGGCAGGCCGTTGACCTCGACCACGTTGTCGAGCATGCGGGCAAAGACCTTGACGACTTGACGATACTCGTCCCAGTCGAAGCGCGCATGATCGCTGAACGCGCCGCGCACGAATCGTGTTAGGTTTACGGAACCCAACAAACAACTTCCGTACGGCGGAAGCGGCTGTTCGCCGCACGGATTGGTGGCGCGAATGTTCTCGCACCACCAGTTATTGTTCATCTCGTTGACGCGGTCGATGAGAATGAAGCCCGGCTCGGCGAAATCGTAGGTCGACGTCATGATGACGTCCCACATGCGCCGCGCCGGCAGCGTCTTGTAGATTTTGCAGGCGACCAGCCCGTGCTCGTTGACCACGTACTGGTCATGCACCGCCCACTCGCGCCACACGTACTTGCTCGCGTCGGTGAGATCCGGCTTGTCTGCCTCGCACTCCTTGCGTGACAGCGGAAACGCCAGTTTCCACTCGCCGTTCTGCCTGACCGCCTGCATGAACTCGTCGGTGATCAGCAGCGACAGATTGAACTGCCGCAGCCGCCCGGCTTCGCGCTTGGCCTTGATGAATTCCATGACATCGGGATGACCGACGTCGAAGGTGCCCATCTGCGCGCCGCGGCGGCCACCGGCCGAGGAGACGGTAAAGCACATCTTGTCGAAGATATCCATGAACGACAGCGGACCGGAGGTGTAGGCGCCGGCTCCCGAGACGTAAGCGCCGCGCGGGCGAAGCGTCGAGAACTCGTAGCCGATACCGCAGTTGTGGATGACCGCCAGCCCCCGGTTGCCGGCCAGGTAGTTGTTATGGCCATCGACCGTGAAGTCGAAGAACGTCTCCGGCAGCGGCAACGCCCGCTCGACTCGCTCGACCGGTCTCAGGCTCATCGCGAAGCGAATGAGATCGGCGAGCTCCGGGAAGCGTGCAATCCATTTGTCCAGCCAGATACGGCTGATGCGGCTGCGGCGGTGGTATCCGCGGTAGAAGCCGAGGCGCTGGCGCTCGTCGTGCGACAGCGCGGCGCTTGCGGATTCGAGCGCCTGACGCAGCGCATCGGGCATCGCATAGCAGTCATTCTGGCCGGGCGTGGACGCATAGCGTGCAATGCGCTGGCGCTTGCCCTCATCCGCCATGAACTGCGCGACGCGGGCGAGGAACTGCGAGTCGGAAATCTTCAGCACTGCACCGCGGCCGGCCGCCACGGGATGGCCGTTGAGCACATGCGCGCGCCAGTTGCACAGAGTGACCGCGCCATGAACGCCGAACAGGCCCAGGAGCGCTTGAAGCTCGTGTGCAAAGGCATCGTTCTTGATCGAAATCGACGCGCTGCCGCTTTCGGCCGAAACCGTTCCGTCAGTGTCAATCAATCCCGCGAGGAACGGCAGGAAGAACCGCTCCGGCTCCGCCGCCACCCATGCCGGCACGCGCAGCGTCGCGGACTTGCTGCCGGCCTGCCCATCGATGCGATCGACCGCGTGGCTCGCAGCAAAGCCGGCCGCCGTGAAGTCCCACACCGCAGTGCCGTTTGCGGTTCTCGCGGACGCAACCCGCGCCCGGCTGTCGGCGAAGGCGGCGAAGAACGCCGCGCAGCGCTCTACGACCTCGCGCTCGGCCGCGCGAACCTTGAACACAAACCGCCGACCCAATGCACCGGCCTTGGCGCGCCATTTGAGGCGCGAGGGCTTGGATGAGTATTTCGATTCGTATGCACTGCCGTCGCCGAGATGCGCTCCCGCGAACCACGCCTCGAGCGCGCTCTCCGCCTCACCCGCCCATTCATAGCGGTGGTGCACGAGCGCATCCGATTCCCGCACCTCATCGGCCCGCACGTAAACCAGCCGCTCTGCACGAAACACCAGCACCGGGTGACGAATCGAAGTCGTCAGCGAGAGGCCGTTTGACCAGATGCGGATGTTCTCGTGCTGCGGCACATGCGTGGTCATGTGCCGCAGGATCATGCGCATCTCGAAGCGCCCCGTTTCGCGATCGTAGCTGAGAATGCGCTCGTGCTTCTCCTGCACCGCCTGATCGGCAGTAACCAGGCCGCGCTCAGTGCGCACCCAGGTGCCGGGCGCCACGCACCCGGCCTTCAGCGTCAGACCCGCCTCATGGACCTTGCCCAGGATGTTGTCCATCGAATCCTCGATGGTTCCCGAGACGGTGCAGTTGATCGTCGAGGTGGCGGGCTTGTGCTCGCGCGCGCCGGCATTGGAAGTGACGCGACCGGCCGGAATCGCGCCGCGGCGCAACGCCCAGAGGAACCGCTCGTACCACTCCTCGCGCAGCTCTTCGCGCTCGACGTCTGCCAGCGCGCGCGCGACGCGCTTGTACGTATCGTCCATCGTTTTGTCGATGGCCGTGCCGTCTTTGGCGGTCAGGCGGTATTTCTTGTCCCAAATGTCGATCGACGCCTCCTGGAACGGAATGGCGTCGATGTCCTTTGATTCGATCTTCACAACGGTATTCATGTGTCCGCGGCGCCCCAAGTGTCTGCACACCGGATCACAGGGAATACGGGCGGCGCGGAAAGCGCTGGGCTGCGCGCACCGGGTCCACCGATACGCCGATCCACAGCCAGTATCCCCCTGAGCCTCCCCGAACGCGCGATCTCTCGTTCCCCCGAAGGCGAACACAAGATCTTGTGTCGGGGCAAAGAGCCTAATGAGCACCCGGCTCTGCGTCAAGATTCGGGTCATCCGACAAACGGCAGATTAAATCCCAAAAAAACAATGTCTTATGACGAATCGCGCCGTGTTGAGCCCGCGAATTTTTTGCGCAAGACCGAAGCAAACGCATTCCAATAACCCCAAGATATTGTATCCCCCGACTTCGCACAGCTTGTGCACAAGGCCACCCCCCGCAGAGCAGGGCCCCGGCGGATCAGCCGGGACCGCGTGAGTGGCCGTCGGGCGGCCGCGCGGCGCGGCCCGCGTCGGCGCCTTGAAAATCTCAGCCTCGGCCGCAGATCCGCTTCAACCAGACATACGGTGCCGACGCTGACACCATCACCCATTGGAGGTTGGATCATGACTGTTATTCGCTATCAGCCCTGGACGCTCATCGACACCCTGCAGCGTCAGCTCGACCAGGCGTTCTCCGCGGAGCACGGCGAAGATGCCGCTGCGGCGGCGGTCTCGTGGATTCCCCAGGTCGACATTTACGAGGAGCCCGGGCGCTACGTGGTCGTCGCCGACGTGCCTGGCGTTGAGCCGAAGGACATCCACATCACGGCCGACAAGGGCGTGCTCACCATCCGCGGCGAGAAACGCGCGCGCGAGACCCAGCAGGGCAAAGCCCATCAGCGCCTCGAGCGCCGCGCCGGTGCGTTCCTGCGCACCTTCACGCTGCCGGAAGGGGCCGATGTGGATTCGATCACGGCCAAACAGACGCACGGCGTGCTGGAGGTGGCGATCCCGAAGCAGCCGAAACTGCAGCCACGCAGTATCGAGGTCCGGGCGGCCTGAGGATCCGGGCTCTCGCCCCCGGGGGAGCATCGAGCACCCCCGGGGCGAGGCATTGCGGTGGCAGGCTTCGAGCCGCGGGCGCATGCTTGCGGCAGACGCGCGAGGTCTGCGGTCATGGCAGCGCCACTGAACATCTGTGTGCTGGGCGGCACCGGCTTTGTCGGCACCGCACTCATCAATCGGCTGACCCAGCAGGGCCATTGGGTGAGCGTGCCCACGCGCGACCCCGAGCTGAATCAGCGCCTGCGCGTGCTGCCGACGGTCCGCCTCGTCAGGGCCAACGTGCACGATGCCCGCGTGCTCGACCGGCTGGTCGACGGCATGGACGCGGTGGTCAATCTCGTGGGGATTCTGAGCGAGCGCGGCCGCAGCACCTTTCAGCACGTGCACGTGGACCTGGCCGCAAAGCTGGTCGCGGCGCTGAAGGCCGGCCGCGTGCGGCGCCTGCTGCACATGAGCGCCCTCGGAGCCGACGTCCGCGGGCCCAGCCGCTACCTGCGCAGCAAGGGCGAGGCCGAGGCGCTGATATGCGCCGCCGGGGCGCACACCGATTTCACGATCTTCCGCCCCTCGGTCATTTTCGGGTCGGGCGATTCGCTCACCAACCGCTTCGCCGGATTGCTACGCCTCTCGCACGGCTGGCTGCCGCTCGCCCGGGCGCATGCGCATTTCGCCCCGGTGTACGTCGGGGATGTGGCCGAGGCGTTCGTGCACGCCCTGTCCGACCGTGAGACCTTCGGTCGGACCTACGAGCTCGGCGGCCCGCAAGTCATGACCCTCGAGCAGATCGTGCGCACCACGGCGGCAGTCGCCGCGCTGCCGTGCCGGATCCTGAGGCTGCCGGATGCGCTCGGACGCCTGCAGGGCGCCGTCATGGGCCTCCTGCCAGGCAAGCCGTTCACACTCGACAACTTTCGCTCCCTGACACGCAACAGCGTCTGTACGGAAGACGGCTTTGCGCGCCTGGGACTGCCGCGTCACGCCATGATGGAGATCCTGCCGACCTATCTGGCGCCGCAGGCGGCTCCGGCCGCATTCGCCGCCCACGCCTGACCGGCTGGGCGAGCGCCGGTCGCTCACTCCGGCGCGCTCGCCACGGCGCGTACGGCCTCCAACCGCCTGGCGTGGATCATCTCGCCGATCGCCTGGCCCGTGAGGCCGCGCCGCTCCTCGCTCGAGAGCGCGACCGCCGCGGCCGCCGAGCGGGCGCGGCGCAGATACTCGCTCTGCGGGTAGCGCCGCCCCTCGAGCCCCGCACGCCCGCGCGCATCCGCCTCGCAGGCCCGCAGCAGCTCCTCGAACCGCTCCGGCCGACGCAGTGCGTCCGTCGCCTCGAGCAGCTTCAACACCGTGCCCGGGCGCAACGACTCGGCGCGGTGCACCTGCGCATGGAACCGCGCCGCCAGCACCGCGAGCTCCCGGTAGGCGTTGGGAATCTTCAAGCGCGCGCACAGCGCCTCGACGAGCGCGACGCCGGCCTCCTCGTGACCATGATGACTCGGCCAGCGCTCGGGCGCGGTGAGCGCCTTGCCCAGATCGTGCGTGAGGACCGCGAAGCGCACGGCGCTCGAGAGCGAAGCGTCGGCCGCCCAGCGCAGCGCCAGCATGACGTGCGCGCCGGTATCGATCTCCGGGTGCCACTTCTGCGGCTGCGGCACCCCGTAGAGCGCCGCGACTTCCGGAAAGATCACCGCCAGCGCGCCGCACGCGCGCAGCGTCTCGAAGTACACCTCGGGCCGGCTCTCGCCGAGCGCGCGCTCGGTTTCCTGCCAGACCCGCTCCGGCACCAGCGCGTCGAGCTCGCCGGACTCGCTCATCCGGCGCATGAGCGCCAGGGTCTCCTCGGCCACCCGAAAGCCGAGCGCTGCGTAGCGCGCCGCGAAGCGCGCCACGCGCAGCACGCGGACCGGATCCTCGACGAAGGCCGCCGAGACGTGCCGCAGCAGCCGCGCCTCGAGGTCCCGCCGCCCGCCATACGGGTCGATGATCTCGCCGACAACGTTCTCCGCCATGGCGTTGATGGTCAGGTCCCGCCGGCGCAGGTCCTCCTCCAGGGTCACGGTCGGGGAGAACTCGGTGGCGAATCCCCGGTAGCCCGGCGCGACCTTGCGCTCCAGGCGCGCCAGCGCGTACTCCTCACGAGTCTCGGGGTGCAGGAAGACGGGGAACTCCCTTCCGACCGGCCGGTAGCCCTGCAGCTCGAGATCCTCCGGACGCGCCCCCACCACCACCCAGTCGCGCTCGTTCACCGGTCGACCGAGCAACCGGTCCCGCACCGCGCCGCCGACTAGGTAGACTTCCATGCACACATGGTAACCGACTCGAGCGGCCGTTCCCTGCGCGATGCGCATCTGCTCCGTCCGCGGAGCGCTGGCCGCTGGGCGCGGCTGGCAGGCGCTGCCCTGACGCTGACGGCGCTCGGCGGCTGCGCCAGCACGATGTACCTGATGCAGGCGGCCGTTGGCGAGTGGCACGTCATCCACACGCGTCACTCCATCGTGGACGTGATCGACAACCCGGACACGCCGCAGCCCCTCGTGCGCGAGCTGGGCGAGGTGCGCGAGGCGCGCCGCTTCGCGTCGCAGCAGCTGGATCTGCCGAACAACGACAGCTACCGCAGCTACGTGAACATCGGCCGGCGCTACGTCGTCTGGAACGTGGTCGCGGCGCCGGAGTTCTCGGTGAAGCCCAAGCAGTGGTGTTTCCCCATTGCCGGGTGCGTGGCGTATCGCGGTTACTTTCACGAGCGCAGCGCCCGGGCCTTCGCCGATCACTTGAAGCGGCAGGGCTATGACGTCGTGGTCGAGGGCGTGCCGGCGTACTCGACGCTCGGGCGGCTGCCCGATCCGGTCATGAGCACCATGATGCGCTACGGCAGCGATGAGCTCGCGGCGATGATCTTCCACGAACTCGCGCACCAGCTGCTTTACGTGCCCAACGACTCACGCTTCGACGAAGCCTTCGCGATGACCGTGGAGAACGAGGGGCTGAAGCGCTGGCTCCGTTACCGCCATGAGCCCGGCCGCATCGGCGAGTTCGAGCACCTGGACGCCGCGGATCGCGCCTTCGCCGCGCTCCTGCGCAGCACGCGCAGCCGGCTGGCGCAGCTCTATGCATCCGGGGTCTCGCGCGCACGCATGCTGCGACGCAAAGAAGCGACGTTCGCGGGGTTGGCGCGGCGGCTCCGTGCGCTCGAGCAGCACCTGCACGTGCGCGCGCCGGTCTACAACCGCTGGATCCGCCAGGGACTGAACAACGCGGATCTGGTGTCGGTGGGCACCTATTACGACTGCCTGCCGGGGTTCGAGCGGCTGTTGAAGCGCGAGCACGACAGTCTGCCGCGCTTCTACGCCGCGGCCCGCCGCTTGGCCCACGAGCCCAAGGCCAAACGAGACCGGCTGCTGTGCCGATCGTGAGCCGTCTGAGGGCTTCCGCGATCGCACTGCGGCGCGATCTAGGGCGCAACGGAGCGCGAGCGGACGCGTAGCAGGGCATCCGCCAGTTTTCGACAATCCCTCCAACCCATGTGGTGAGCATCAAGGCTCCTACGGTCCGGTGGACGGGCCGTCAAGCGCGTGGAGCGGCAGTAAGACCGGCGGCGTAACCGGTCGCGTGACCGTAACGCGCCACGAGGCCTGTCGCGAGGAAGCGCGAACCGGCCAGAAAGTCCTTTTCGGAGCGGATCCTGCTGCACATCGTCAGGAGGTCGTTGTGCAGCGGGATGATGATTGGACTGCAAACACGCATGGCGCGCCCCATAGCGTGCATCGGATGATGGCGGCGGAATCGCCGATTGGCGCCCGTGCCGGCCAGGCCGCCTACAACGACCCGCGCAGGTCCTGCAGCGCAAAGCCCGACAGCGGCCGCCCGAAATCCCGCGTCAGCGCCATCACCTTGAACGCCTCGCCCATCTCCCCCGGCAGGAGCAGCCGGCGCGCCTCACCGGCGCGGCGCGCGCGCTCGACCGGACCGTCGGCCTCGGCGATGAAGCGCTCGATCCCCGTCGCCAGCAGGAAGGCCGCCTGGGTCGCAAAGCCGGTCACCTCGAGGCCGCACTCGAGCGCGGCTTGCGCTACCCGGGTGAAATCCACCCAGGCCGTGATGTCCTGCACGCCCAGGTTGACGTAGGGGTCGTCGTGCACACGGTGCTTGAAGTGACAGCGCAGCGTGCCCGTTCGGCGCTGGGGGTGATAGTAGTGCGCGCGCGGCAGGCCATAATCGAACAGCAACGCCACGCCGCGCTCCAGACAGCCCGCGACACCCGCGAGCCACGGCGCCACACGCAGCGCGATCTCGGAGACATAGCCGTCGGCGAGGGGGGCCGGCAGCTGCTCGCGCAGGCGCTCCCACTCGGCTGACAGCGCCGCGTCCGCCGGTGCGGACTGCTCGATGATGCGCTCCCCTTGGAGCGCGACCCCGAGCTCACGGATCACACCCCCCTCGAGCGTGAATCGCCGGCAGGGCAACGCATCGAGCACCTCGTTCGCCAGGATCACCCCGTGGACCGGCCGCTCGGGCAAGCGCTCGAGCCACACCACGCGCTCGGCGAGCGCCGCGGGCAGCGCAGCGATGCGCCGACGCTGACGCTCGGCGAGGTCGGCGCTCACTTCCAGGATCGCGTATCGCCGCGGCAGCCGGCCGCGCGCGCCGAGTTCGGTGAGCACCGCGGCCGCCATGCGCCCGGTACCCGCGCCAAGCTCGAGGATCTCGCCGCCGCCCTCGAGCACCTCGGCGCACGGCCCGGCCACGCAGCGACTGAAGAGGTCGGACAGCTCCGGTGCCGTCACGAAATCCCCGCCGGCGCCAATTTTCACGCTGCCGGCGCTGTAGTAGCCGAGTCCGGGAGCGTAGAGCGCGAGCGCCATGAAGCGCTCGAACGACAGCCAGCCGCCGGCGCAGCGCACCTCGGCGCGGATAAGCGCGGCGACCGCGCCCGAATGCGCCGCTTCATCCGCGGACAGCGGCGGCGTCATAATGTCCCCCGAGCCCGTCACCGACTTACCGCACTCCCATGACTCAACCCCGCGACGCTGCCCACGTGAGTGCCCCGCTCGCCGGCAAGGCCGCGCTCGTGACCGGCGGCGCCCGTCGCCTCGGCGCGGTCATCGCGCGCGCGCTCCATGCACAAGGCTGCCGCATCGTACTGCACTATCGCACCTCGGCCGAAGCGGCCGCGGCGCTCGCCGACGAGCTGAACCGCCGGCGCGCCGACTCGGCGGCGCTCGTGCCCGCTGACCTGATCGCCCCCGGTGCGCCCGCGCAGCTCGCTGCCGCCGCCCTCGCGGCGTTCGGCCGGCTCGACATTCTGGTGAACAACGCCTCCACGTTCTACCCGACGCCGATCGGGCAGATCGAGGAGGGCGTGTGGAGCGATCTGATCGGCACGAACCTCAAGGCGCCGCTGTTCCTGGCGCAGGCCACAAGCGCCGCGCTGCGCGACAGCGGCGGGCTGATCCTGAACCTCGTGGACATTCACGGCATGCGGCCGCTGCGCCACCACACGGTCTACAGCGTCGCGAAGGCGGGACTGATCATGCTCACCAAGTCCCTGGCGCGCGAACTCGGGCCGCAGGTGCGGGTCAACGCCATCGCGCCCGGTCCGGTCATGTGGCCCGAGAGCGGGGTCGACGAGGCGCTGCGCCGGCGCATCATCGATCGGACCGCACTGAAGCGCGGCGGGTCGCCCGAGGACATCGCGCGCGCGGTGCTGTTCTTCGCCTGCGAGGCCCCGTTCGTCACCGGCCAGATCCTCGCGGTCGACGGCGGGCGCAGCATCGGCTGGTAGAGCGCTCAAGCGTCCGTTGCCGCCTCGCCCGGCGGCACCTCGATCAGCGGGTGCGCCGCCCGATCGAAACATGCCCAGAGCTCGCCGATGGTCAGACCGGCGGTCGGGTGGCGCAGGCCGGGGGCGAGGTCGGCGAGCGGCCCGAGCATGTAGGCGCGCCTGAGCAGGTCCGGGCGCGGCAGCCGCAGCGCCGGCGTGTCCTCGACCCGCTCGCCGTAGAGAAGAATGTCCAGATCCATGGTGCGCGGCGCCCAGCGCGGCGCCTCGCGCGTGCGGCCGCATTGTCCTTCGATGGCCTGCAGCCGGGCGATCACCGCCTCGAGCGGCCGCTCGGTGGAGAACCCGGCCACGAAGTTGATGAAGTCCGTCCCTTCGAATCCAACCGCGCGGTTGCGATACCAGGGGGAGAAGCGCGTGCCCGGAAAGGCCCGCGCAAGCTCGCGGGCGGCGAGCGCCAGGTGCTTCTCGGCCTCGACGTTGCTGCCGGCGGCGACGTAGACGTCGGGCATGGCGGCGCCTCAGCGCGGCCGGGCCGGATCGCCGCGGCGGCGCTCGATCACGACGCCCACATCGCGTGAGCTGCGAATGGCGCCGGGCTTGTTGAGCGACACGCGCACCCAATCCAACGCGAACTCCTCAAGCAGCACCATGGCCAGCCGCTGCGCCAGCGTCTCCACGAGCTTGAACTCCGAAGCCTCAATGTACGCGAGCACCCGCTTGGCGACACGCTTGTAATCGACGGTGTCGGCCACTGCATCGCTGGCCGCGGCGCGCGCGCAGTCGACGGGCAGCTCCAGATCGACCACCACGGTCTGCTTGACGCGCCGCTCCCAGTCGATGAAGCCGATGATGCACTCGGCCGTGAGTCCGCGCAGAAAGATCCGGTCGCCGCTGAGGGCCGTATCGGTCATGTTTGCTCCGTCCCGTCCAGTTCGTTCACGTCCCGCGTGCGGGACCGTCCGCCCGGCCCTGCCCGTCTCCCACCGCAGCGAGCGTCTCGATCGGCCACTGGGCGCGCGCCTCGATACCCAACCCCTGCCGCTCGCCGGCGCGCAGCCGGTGCAGCCCCGCCATCGCGATCATCGCGGCGTTGTCGGTGCAGAATTCGATGCGCGGATAGTACACGCGCGCGCCGTGGCGGGCGGCGGCGCCCGAGAGCGCCGCGCGCAGCGGCAGATTGGCGCTCACACCGCCGGAGACCACCAGCGTGTCGAGGCCCGTCTCCTCCAGGGCGCGCCCGGCCTTGACGGTCAGGGTCTCGACGATCGCCTCCTGCACCGCCCGGGCGACGTCCGCCTTCAGCCGGCCGTCGAGCTCGCGCCCGCGCAGAGCATGCAGCACCGCGGTCTTCAGGCCGGAGAAGCTGAACTCGAGCCCCGGGCGATCGAGCATGGGGCGCGGAAAGTGGAACGCGCCTGCGGTGCCGTCCGCGGCGAGCCGCGATAGCTGCGGCCCTCCCGGATAAGGCAGCCCGAGGAGCTTGGCGGTCTTGTCGAACGCCTCCCCGGCGGCATCGTCGCGCGTGTCGCCGAGGATCCGGTAGCGGCCGATGCCGCGCACCTCGATCAGCTGCGTGTGGCCGCCGGAGACCAGCAGGGCCACGTGCGGGAACGGCGGCGGATCGGGCTCGAGCAGCGGGGCGAGCAGATGGCCCTCGAGGTGGTGCACCCCGACGGCCGGAACGCCCCACGCGTAAGCGAGGCTGCGCGCGAGCGCCGCGCCCGTCAGCAGCGCGCCGA
Organism: Pseudomonadota bacterium; assembly: GCA_021787615.1. GTDB lineage: Bacteria > Pseudomonadota > Gammaproteobacteria > Steroidobacterales > Steroidobacteraceae > 13-2-20CM-66-19. Next base: position 6,950 of record JAJYLP010000049.1, on the reverse strand, counting down.
TCAGCCCCGGGCCGGCCGTATAGGCCACCCCCGAGAGGTCCGGCGGAGCGGTGCCGGCCGCCGCAAGTGCCTGCCGCACCAGGGGCAGGAGCTTGCGGACGTGGTCCCGGGAGGCCAGCTCCGGCACCACCCCGCCGTAGGCCCGGTGCAGCGCGATTTGGCTGTAGAGCTCGTGCGCCAGGAGACCGCGGGCCTCGTCCAGGACCGCCGCGGCACTCTCGTCACACGAGGACTCGATCGCGAGCACACGCATTTTTTGCCTTTGCCTCAAGCCTCTACTAGAATTGCCGGCCCACTCGATCCGGCTCTTTGAGTCCGCTGCGTCGCGTCCCGTGGGGGCGCGGGGTGCGAGCCTGAGGTCCGGCCCCTACTTGCTTCAGAGGTTTCGATGCCGAGCGTCCGTATCCGCGAGAACGAGTACTTCGATGCCGCCTTGCGGCGTTTCAAGCGCGCCTGTGAGAAGGCCGGCATCCTCACCGAGCTGCGCCGGCGCGAATTCTACGAGAAGCCGACCCAGGAGCGGAAACGCAAGAAGGCCGCGGCCATCAAGCGGCACATGAAGCGCGTCTCCCGCGAGGGCATGCGGCCCGCGCGCTGAGCTCCCTCGGCATGACGCTCAAGGAACGCATCACTGAGGACATGAAGAGCGCGATGCGCGCGGGCGAGAAGGAGCGTCTCGCCACCATCCGCATGGCGCTCGCCGCGATCAAGCAGCGCGAGGTCGACGAGCGCGTGACGCTCGAGGACGGCCAGGTGATCGGCGTGGTCGAGAAGATGATCAAGCAGCGCAAGGAGGCGATTGCGCAGTTCCAGAGCGGCGGCCGCGCCGATCTGGTGGCCAAGGAGAGCGCGGAGATCGTGGTGCTCGAGGCGTATCTGCCGGCGCAGCTCGGCGCGGCCGAGATCGATGCGCTCATCACCCAGGCGATCGCCGCGAGCGGCGCCGGTTCGGTCAAGGACATGGGCAAAGTCATGGCCGCCATCAAATCCCAGGCCCAGGGCCGCGCCGACATGAGCGCCGTCAGTGCCCTCGTGCGCGATCGGCTGGGCCGCCTGCAGGGGTAGTCGACCCCCATCATTCCCCAGAGCTTCATCGATGAGCTGATCGCCCGCACGGACATCGTGGAGGTGGTCGGCTCGCGCGTGCCGCTCACCAAGGCGGGCCGTGAGTACAAGGCCTGCTGCCCGTTCCACACCGAGAAGACCGCCTCGTTCTGGGTCAGCCCCGAGAAGCAGTTCTATCACTGCTTCGGCTGCGGCGCGCACGGCACGGCGCTGCGCTTCCTCATGGAATACGACCACATGAGCTTCCCGGAAGCCATTGAGGATCTGGCCGGCCGGCTGGGGATTCCCGTTCCGCGCGAGGCGGGCGATGCTCAGGATTCCCAGCACGCCCCGCTCTACGAGCTGATGGGGCGGGTGGCCCGCTTCTATACCGAGTCGCTGACCCGCGACGAGCGGGCCGGCCGCTACGTGGGCCAGCGCGGGCTCAACGGCGAGACCGTGCAGCGATTCGCGCTCGGCTACGCCCCGAATGCCTGGAATGCGGTGCTCTCCCGGTTCGGCACGCGCGAGGCGGACCGCCGCGATCTGGCCGCGACCGGCCTCATCATCGAGCGCGCGGGCGGCCGCGGCGAGCACCACTATGACCGCTTCCGCGACCGGATCATGTTTCCGATCCGGGACAGCCGCGGCCGGACCGTCGCTTTTGGCGGCCGCGTGCTCGACCGCGGCGAGCCCAAGTACTTGAATTCCCCGGAAACAGCCCTATTTCACAAAGGCCACGAGCTGTACGGGCTGTATGAGTCCCGGACCGGCGGCAGCCTGAAGAGGCTGGTGGTCGTGGAGGGCTACATGGACGTGGTCCGCCTGCATCAGGCGGGCATCACCTATGCGGTGGCCACGCTGGGCACGGCGACAACGCCGGAACACCTCAAGCGCATCTTCCGGCTGGTCCGCGAGGTGGTGTTCGCCTTCGACGGTGACCGGGCCGGGCGCAGCGCCGCATGGCGCGCGCTGCAGCATGCGTTGCCGGAGGCCCGTGAGGGCCGGGAGATTCGTTTCTTGTTCCTGCCCGAGGGCCATGATCCGGACAGCCTGGTCGGCGCCGAGGGGCGCGAGGCGTTCGAGCGCCGCATGGAGAGCGCGCTGCCGCTGTCCGAGTACCTGGTCCGGGAGCTGTCCGGCGAATCGGACATCACACACGCCGACGGCCGCGCCCGCCTCGCCGAAGCGGCCCGCCCCCTGGTCGCCAAGGTGCCTCCGGGGGTATATCGGGAACTGCTGATCGGCCGGGTGGCCGAAGTGGTGAGGTTGCCCGCGCAGCGGCTGGAGACGCTCTGGCAGGACGGGGCCGCGGTCTCGGCGCCTGCACCGCCGCGCCCGCCCGCGCGGGCGGGGCACAGCGCCGGCCGAGGCAGCCTGGTGCGCCAGGCCATTGTACGGCTGGTCCGTTTCCCGTCGGCCGCCGCGGAGGTCACCGAGGCCGAGCGGGCCGGACTCGAGGGCTGCCCGGAGCCGGGCGCCGATCTGCTGCGGGCGCTCCTTGATGATTTGCGCGCGCGGCCGTTACAGATATCCGCCCAGGTCATCGAGCGCTGGCGGGAGCGTCCCGGCGGGGAGTACCTGGGACGGGTGCTGGAGCGGGAAGCGGTGCTCGATGACGCCGCCGCCTCGGCCGTGGAGCTGCGGGCGGCACTGGAGAAGCTGGCCGGCCTGGGGACCGAGCGGCGTCTGCAGGCGCTCGAGGCCAGAAGCCGGGCCGGACCGTTGACAGATGATGAAATTAAGGAATTTCAAATGCTTACGTCTAGAAAGACCGTTCGGGAAGGCAAATAGGTACCGCCGTGAACTTGTGGACACGAAGCCAGCCTCATAAACTAGGTGAATTTACTTTGGCGCCCCTTGAGCCCGCCCGCACCCGCAAGCACATAGGGGTGAGGGTCCCCGCCAAATCCGTCGAGATTCAATGAAAGCCAAGCCCAAGACCTCTGCAATGAGCCGCAAACGCTCCGCTGCGCATTCCGGCAAGCCGGCCAAAGCCACGAGCGCCGAGAAGGCCTCTCGCGTGGCCGGGCCCAAAACGCACGCCAAAGCCGCTGCGGCCCCCAAACGGACCACCGCGACGCGCGCGCGCGAAGCGGCCGTGCCTGTTGATCTACGAGAGCTGACCCGTGGCGCCACGACGCGCGCGCGCGAAACGGCGGCCGACCCCAAGCCGGCGGTGGAAAAGCGCCTCGCCAGCGAGCGGCGCCCGATCGTCGTGCCCGAAGACCGCCAGTCGCAGCTGAAGCTGCTCATCGCGCGCGGCAAGGAGCAGGGCTACCTCACGTACGCGCAGGTGAACGACCACCTGCCCTCCGAGATCGTCGATCCGGAGCAGATCGAGGACATCGTCAACACCATCAACGAGATGGGCATTCCGGTGTTCGAAAAGGCGCCGGATACCGAGACCCTGCTCGCCGGCGAGCCCTCGGCCCCGGCCGACGAGGAGGCGATCGAGGAGGCCGCCGCGGTGCTGGCGGCGCTCGATGCCGAGCTCGGCCGCACCACCGATCCGGTGCGCATGTACATGCGTGAGATGGGCACGGTGGAGCTGCTGACGCGCGAGGGCGAGATCCGCATCGCGCGGCGCATCGAGGAGGGGCTGGAGGCGGTGCGCCGCCAGCTCGCCATGTTCCCGCTGACCCACGAGTGCCTGCTCAAGGCCTTCGAGATGGTCAGGAGCGGCCAGACGCGCCTGGTGGATGTGATCGTCGGCTTCGTCGATCCCAACGCGCCGGACGTGATCGCCCAGCCGCAGAACCCGACCAAGGTGGAAGTGACCGCGGCGCAAGAGTCCGACGAGGAGGAGAGCGAGGAGGAGTCGGACAGCGAGGAGGAAGCCGTCGACTCCGGTCCGGACCCGCAGGAGGCCGCTGAGCGGTTTGCGCGCCTGACGAAGGCCTACGCGCAGATGCTCAATTCCATCGAGAAGCACGGCTCGCACGATCCGAAGGCGCTGAAGGCGCGCAAGAAGGCCGCCGACGAGTTCCTGGAGCTGAAGCTCTCCCCGCGCATGTTCGATGCGCTGATCGCGAACCTGCGCGGCCACATCCGCGAAATCCGCCAGCTCGAGAAGGAGATCATGAGCGTGGCGGTGCGCGACTGCGGCATGCCGCGCAAGGACTTCATCGCCACGTTCCCGAAGAACGAGACGAACGCGCGCTGGCTGGCCAAGCACATCAAGGCCGGCAAGAAATACTCCGTGGCGCTCGCCAAGGTGGAACCGGAGATCGAGCGGCGCCAGAGCAAGCTCTCGAGCCTCGAGAAGGTGCTGCACCTCTCGATCAACGAGATCAAGGAGGTCAACCGGGAGGTGTCGATCGGCGAGGCCAAGGCGCGCCGCGCCAAGAAGGAGATGGTCGAGGCGAACCTGCGCCTGGTGATCTCCATCGCCAAGAAGTACACCAACCGCGGGCTGCAGTTTCTCGACCTGATCCAGGAAGGCAACATCGGCCTGATGAAGGCGGTCGACAAGTTCGAATACCGCCGCGGCTACAAGTTCAGCACCTACGCCACGTGGTGGATCCGCCAGGCGATCACCCGCTCGATCGCCGATCAGGCCCGCACCATCCGCATTCCGGTGCACATGATCGAGACGATCAACAAGCTGAACCGCATCTCGCGGCAGATGCTGCAGGAGATGGGGCGCGAGCCGACGCCGGAGGAGCTCGCGGTGCGCATGGAAATGCCCGAGGACAAGGTGCGCAAGGTGCTGAAGATCGCCAAGGAGCCGATTTCGATGGAGACACCGATCGGCGACGACGAGGACTCGCACCTCGGCGATTTCATCGAGGACACCTCGGTGGCCTCGCCGATCGACCAGGCGACCATGGAATCGCTGCGCGAGACCACGCATGCGGTGCTGGCACAGCTCACCCCCCGGGAAGCGAAGGTGCTGCGCATGCGCTTCGGCATCGACATGAACACCGACCACACCCTCGAGGAGGTCGGCAAGCAATTCGACGTCACGCGCGAGCGGATCCGCCAGATCGAGGCCAAGGCGCTGCGCAAGCTGCGCCATCCGAGCCGCAGCGAGCAGCTGCGCAGCTTCCTGATGGAAGACTGATTCGGCGGGAGCGAGCTGACGTGCCGGGCGCGCGAGCGCCCGGCAGCGCCGAAGGCGGTACGCCACCCGCGGCGCAGCGTGCGCTCAGCGGACCGCCGGGAGCCGCTCGCGTCACGGCAGCGAAGCGCAATAGGCCCAGGAGGAGCCGGGGCCGCGAACGGGCGGGTGCCCCGCCCGCCTAGATGCCGAGTTTCCCCAAGGCGTCGGTGAGCTGGCGCAGCAGCTCCGCCAGGGCCGGATGGTCGGCCTGGAACCGTACCGCCAGCGCCTCCAAGCGCGGCGCATGACCGCTCACTGCACCGCCCTCGCTCGCCCCTTCCCCGAGCGCACGGCCGATGTCGCGCACCAGCGCGCCCAGCAGCTTGCGCGACTCCTCGTCGATCGAGCCGCTCTGGCTCAACCGCTCGTGCACCCGTGCCAGCAGCTCGCGCAGGCTCTCTTCGCTCGTGCGCTCTTGGTTCATCGACCGCTCCGTTGCCTCTCCGGCATCGATTCTAGCCGAGAACCCCGTGGCGCAAGTGGACTCCGCTGGGCCGAGGGCGTAGAACGTTCGCCTGACAAATCTCGAGGTCCCAGAACAATCGTGGACAAGATCGACCGCGAGATCGTGCGCTGGCTGGAGCAGGATGCACGCCTGTCCTTCGCCGACCTCGGCCAGAAGGTCGGCCTGTCCAAGACCCCCTGCTGGCAGCGCGTGCGCACGCTCGAGCGGCAGGGACTGATCCGGGGCTACCGGGCCGAGCTCGATGCCGAGCGGCTGGGCCTCAGGGTCCACGCCTTCCTGTACGTCAGCATCGATTCGACGCGTTACGCGGACTTCGAAGCCGCCGCGGCGAGTCACCCCGCGGTGCTGCAGTGCTATACCACGGCCGGCCAGGCCGACTATCTGATGCACGTCCTCGTGGGCGAGGTCGCCGCGCTCGATGAGCTGCTGCGTATGCAGATCAGCCGCATGCCGGGCGTGCAGCGGATTGAAACGACGGTGTGCATGAAGACCATCAAGCCACGCGCGCCCGTCAGCGGCTGTCTGCTGCCTTGAGCGCGGGGGCTACCCCTATGTTCCTGTCAAGCAGCCTTGGGGGTGAGCGGGTGGTAGAAGGTCCCGTCCCGCAGCATGGCGAACAATACGTCGCAGCGGCGCCGCGCGATCGCCAGAGAGTCTGGGCCTGGTAGGGATCGAAGCACCACATGGAGCCCAGGAACGCCAAGTATTCCATGCGCATAGCGCGCCAAAGTGCCCCGTCCGTGCCCCCGTCCGATGCGCCGCCGGGTCCCTATGGAGGCGCAAGCAGGACCGTTGTGGTCTCGCACGAGACTGGAGCTCAGACATGGAGATTGAAGAAGAGAAGGGAAACTGATCGGTAGTTGACGCCGGGGCGGTCGTCTCCCTGCTCGTTGTGCGGCCGTCAAGTGGCTGGGCGCTCCTGGCCCACGACGGTATACCCCGCCCGATCAGGCTCGGCCGCCGCACGCGGTGGTCCCGACGAGCGCTCGAGCGTCGGATCGAAGAACAGCACCAGTTCGCGCAATCAGAAAACCACGCGCTTGAAAGAGAACAGGTATGAACATCTTCATTTTTCTTGCGAGTTGCACGATCACCGCGCTGCTGCTGCCGCTCGGAGGGTTGCTCGTGAACTGGACCGCACTTGAGGATGCTCGGCGATTCGCGCGCGGCGCCTGATTGGGCGATTGATGTCCATCGACACTCAGTCATCACATGGGACGCGCACATCCGAGTCGCTGCCGACGGCCGGACGACACCCCGAACCCACAGAACTCAAGCACTCTTGCTGATGGTAAACTTCCCGACACTGACGCCAAGGTCTATACCTTGGCCCGA
>JAJYLP010000144.1 GCA_021787615.1 Pseudomonadota bacterium | reverse complement strand
CCCCCTGGGTTTACGTGGATCCGCTTAGGCGAGCGTCTCGACCGCCACCGCCACCGCCTCGCCGCCGCCGATGCACAGGGCGGCGATGCCCCGCTTGCCGCCGCGCTCGCGCAGCGCATGCAGCAGCGTTGTCAGGATGCGCGCGCCGGTGGCGCCGAGCGGATGCCCGAGCGCACAGGCGCCCCCGTTGACATTGACGCGGGCATGATCGAGATTGAACTCGTGCATGGCGGCCAGGGTAACGGCCGCGAACGCCTCGTTGATCTCATAGAGGTCGACATCTTGCGCATGCCACTGCGCCGCAGCGAAAACCTTGCGCATGGCGCCCACCGGCGCGGTTGTGAACCACTGCGGCTCCTGTGCATGACTTGCATAGGCGACGATGCGCGCGAGCGGCTTCAGCTCGCGCGCGCGAGCGGCCTCGGCGCTCATCACCACCAACGCGGCGGCGCCATCGGCGATCGAGGATGCGCTTGCCGCGGTGACGGTGCCGTCCTTGGCGAACGCAGGCCTGAGCGTGGGGATCTTCTGAATGTCGCAGGTGCCCGGCGTCTCGTCGCGCTCGATCAGGCTTTCGCCTTTGCGGGTCTTGACGGTCACGGCGGCGATTTCGGCGCCGAATGCGCCGGTCTGTGCCGCGAGCGCCCGGCGCACCGATTCGGCCGCGAACGCATCCTGCCGCTCCCGGCTGAACCCGTAGCGCGCTGCGGTGGCATCCGCGAAGCAGCCCATCAGCTTGCCGTCGAAGGGGCTCTGCAGGCCGTCGAGGAACATGTGATCGAGCACTTCGCCGTGGCCCATGCGATAGCCGCCGCGGGCCTTGGGCAGCAGGTACGGCGCCTGCGTCATCGACTCGATGCCGCCGGCGAGCACGATGTCGGCGGTGCCGGCGCGGATCTGGTCGGCGGCCAGCATGACCGCCTTCAGCCCCGAGCCGCACATCTTATTGATGGTGGTCGCGGGGACCGCCAGCGGCACGCCGGCCGCGATGGCGGCCTGGCGGGCCGGCGCCTGGCCGAGACCGGCCGGCAGCACGCACCCGAGAATCACCTCGTTCGCCTCGGCGGCATCGATGCCCGCCGACTCAATGGCGCCCCTCAACGCGCAGGCGCCGAGCTGCGGGGCGCTCACCGTGCTGAATACGCCCTGGAAGGCGCCGAGCGGGGTGCGCTTGGCGGCGGCGATGACAATTTCGGTGCTCGACATGGACGCTCCTCAGTGCAAGTTCACGCGGTCAGCGCGCGAGACGGCCGGCGGGCCGGCGGCTGACCGGCGCGCCCGCGCGCGGCATCAGCCCGTTCTCGAACACGGTGACGAATGCGGCGGCGATCTCGGCGCCGGTCATGGATTGGTTTTCCCGGTACCAGTGCGCGATCCAGTTGAGCGCGCCGGCCAGTGCAAAGGCGGTCATCTTCGGATCGCACGGATGAATCGAGCCGTCCTGCATGCCCTCGCGCAGCAGCCGGCGGATGCCCTGGTCGATCTCGGACTTCAGCGACTTGATGTGCGCGCTCATCGCCGGGGACAGGTCCTGATCCTCGGCGCGCACCATGGACCAGCCGAACTCCGAGGCGAGCGCCTGCCCGTAGTGGCCGAGCACCGCCTTCAGCCGCTCGCGGGCGTTGACCTTGAGCTGGCGCGCCTGACGGAAGGCGCGGCGGATCGGCTCGATGCCGGCGACGAAGCATTCGAACAACAGCTGCTCCTTGCTCGAGACGTAGTAATAGACTGTCGGCTTGCTGACCTCGAGTGTTGCGGCGATGTCGTCGAGCGAGGTGTTGTGATATCCCTTGAGGTTGAAGGCGTGTGCCGCGGCGCGGATCACCGCCTCGCGCTTGATCTGACGGTCGCGCACGCGCTCGCGGCTCGCGCGCCACGGCGAGCTGCGCGGGGCGGCGGTCGCGCTCGCCGGACTTGCCGCGAGGGGCGCTCGTGCGGGCGCGATTTTGCGTCGGCTGGCTGGCATGACGGTTCAGGAGGGGCCCATTGCGGTGCAGGGCCCGGGCCAGAGGAGTATAGCCTCACGGCGTGCGTTGTGCGCGGCCGGCGCCCCGCGTGGATTCACAACCCAGTGGTGCGCGAGGTGCACATATTCCTCGAGCGCAGCGGCGCAGACCGGTGCGTTGACCGGCCGGGCGCCCATGCATCATACTGGCCGGTAGCCATCCTACCGGCGCGTAAAGACCTTCGTCCCGCCCAGCGCCCAGCGAGCGAGCCATGCTGCCGAAGCACACCAGTGCCGTCTCTTCCGCCCGTGCCGAGGACCCCATCCCAGCGCCCCAGGGTGCCCCGCTGCGCTTCGTCTCGGCGGCGTCGCTCTTCGACGGCCACGACGCGGCGATCAATATGATCCGCCGGCTGCTGCAGGCGCACGGGGCGGAAGTGGTCCACCTCGGGCACAACCGCAGCGTCGCGGAGATCGTGCGGGCGGCGATCCAGGAGGATGCGGACGCCATCGCCGCGAGCTCCTACCAGGGCGGCCACAACGAGTACTTCGCGTACATGGTCGACATGCTGCGCGAGCGGGGCTGCCCGCACATCCGTGTCGTGGTCGGCGGCGGCGGCACGATCGCGCCGCAGGAGATCGAAGCGCTCGAGCGCTACGGGGTCGAGCGCATCTACACCCCCGAGGACGGCCGCCGCCTGGGGCTCGACGGCATGATAGAGGACGTGTTCACCCGCGTGCGCGCGGCGCGCAAGCCGCCGTACGAGCCACGCCCGCTCACGGCGCGCGACCCGGCGCAGATCGCCCGGGCGATCACGGTGCTTGAGAACGCGGCGCCCGGACAGCCGGAGCTCGAGCAGATCCGTCGCTCCATCCAGCGCTCGCCGAACCGCGTGCCGGTCATCGGCATCACCGGCAGTGGCGGGGCCGGCAAGTCCAGTCTCACGGATGAGCTGCTGGCACGGCTGCTGCGGGAGTTTCCGGACCGCCAGATCGCCGTCGTCGCCATGGACCCGACGCGCCGGCGCAGCGGCGGGGCGCTGCTCGGTGACCGCATCCGCATGAACAGCCTCGATTCGGATGCGATCTTCATGCGCTCGCTCGCGACGCGCCGCCAGCACATGGCCACCGCCGCGGTGCTGAAGGATGTCATCCAGCTCTATCAGGCCGCGGGCTTCGATCTGATTCTGGTCGAGACGGCCGGCACCGGCCAGGCCGACAGCGAGATCGTCGATCTCGCCGATGTGGCGCTGTACGTGATGACCGGCGAATACGGCGCGGCCAGCCAGCTCGAGAAGATCGATATGCTCGATTACGCCGATCTGGTCGTCCTCAACAAGAGCGACAAGCGCGGCGCGAGCGACAGCCTGCGCGACGTGCGCAAGCAGTGGCGGCGCAATCATCCTCAGGCGAAGCACCTCGCCGATGCCGACTTGCCGGTTTTCCCGACGATCGCCAGCCGCTTCAACGATTCCGGCGTCAACCAGCTGTTTGCGGCGCTGTGCCGTACGATCACGGACAAGCGCATCGGCGCGGCCCGCTGGGAGACCGGCGACGCGGGACCGGAGCAGATCGGGGCGCGCGAGCCGCTGATCCCGGGGGCGCGCGTGCGCTATCTGGCCGAGATCGCGCGGCACGGCCGCGAGGCGCACGAGCGCATCGAGCGCCAAGCCGAGGCGGCGCGGCGCGCGGGCGGCCTGTATCGGGCGCTCGAGGCGCTCGCGGACGAGCCGCTGCCGGCGCCGCTCCAGCCGTACCCGGATGAGGCGTTGCGCGAGGCGAGCGACAGTACGCGGCGCGACCTGCGCGCCGCTTACAACCGGGCGCTCGCCGAAGTCGGCGCCGAGGGCATCGCCGAGTTGAAGGCTTGGCCGGCGCGCTCGCGCGCGGCGAGCGAGGAGACGTATTCCTACAGCGTGCGCGGGCGGGAGGTGACCGGGGAGAACTACACGGAAACCCTCTCTCACCAGCGCGTGCCGAAAATCGCGGTGCCGAGGCTGCGCGACTGGGGGGAGCTGCTGCGCTTCATCGGCACCGAGAATCTGCCCGGTGCGTTTCCCTATACCGGCGGGGTCTATCCGTACCGGCGCGAGCAGGAGGATCCGACGCGCATGTTCGCCGGCGAGGGTGCGCCGGAGCGGACCAACCGGCGCTTTCACTACCTGGCGCAGGGCCATGGCGCAGCCCGCCTGTCGACGGCCTTCGATTCGACGACGCTCTACGGCGAGGACCCGGACATGCGCCCGGATATCTACGGGCGCACGGGCAACTCCGGGGTATCGGTGGCCACGCTCGATGACATGAAGAAGCTCTACTCGGGCTTCGATCTGGCGCGGCCCACGACGTCGGTGTCCATGACCATCAACGGCCCGGCGCCGATGATCCTCGCGATGTTCCTCAACACCGCGGTCGATCAGCGCGTCGAGCATTACCTGCGCGCCGAGGGCCGCTGGAGCGAGGCGCAGCGGCGCATCGAGGCGCTGCACCGGGAGGCGTCCGAGCGCGGTGCGCCGCCGCCGGCCTATCGCGGCGAGCTGCCCGCCGGGCATGACGGCTCGGGACTGGCGCTGCTCGGGGTCACCGGCGAGCAGCTGCTCGAGCCCGAGGTCTACGAGCGCATCGCGGCCGAGACGCTGAGCGCGGTGCGCGGCACGGTGCAGGCGGACATCCTGAAGGAGGATCAGGCGCAGAATACGTGCATCTTCTCCACCGAGTTCGCGCTGCGCATGATGGGCGACGTGCAGCAGTACTTCATCGAGCGTCAGGTGCGCAATTTCTACTCGGTGTCGATTTCCGGCTACCACATCGCCGAGGCGGGGGCGAATCCGATCTCGCAGCTCGCCTTCACGCTGGCCAACGGCTTCACGATCGTCGAGTACTACCTGGCGCGCGGCATGAAGATCGACGATTTCGCGCCCAACCTGTCGTTTTTCTTCTCCAACGGCATGGATCCGGAATATGCGGTCATCGGCCGCGTGGCGCGGCGCATCTGGGCGCGCGCCATGCGCGATCTGTACCGCGCCGGGCCGCGCAGCCAGATGCTCAAGTACCACGTGCAGACCTCGGGACGGAGCTTGCACGCGCGCGAGATCTCCTTCAACGACATCCGCACCACGCTGCAGGCCGTGTACGCCCTGTTCGACAACTGCAACAGCCTGCACACCAACGCCTACGACGAGGCGCTGACCACTCCGACGGAGGAGAGCGTGCGGCGGGCGGTGGCCATTCAGCTCATCATCAACCGCGAACTCGGCTTGAACAAGACACAGAATCCCTGGCAGGGCTCTTTCGCCATCGAGTACCTGACGGACCTGGTGGAGGAGGCGGTCTACCGGGAATTCGACGCGCTGAGCGAGCGCGGCGGGGTGCTCGGGGCCATGGAGACGATGTACCAGAGGGGCAAGATCCAGGAGGAGTCGCTGTATTACGAGACCCGCAAGCACGACGGCACCCTGCCGATCGTCGGGGTCAACACCTTTCTGTCGAAGTCCGACGCCGAAGCCGAGCATGCGCACGCCGAGCTCATTCGCTCGACCGAGGAGGAGAAACAGGCTCAGGTGGCGTCCGTGAATGCCTTTCAGGCGCGCAACGTCGCACGCGCGCCGCAGGCGCTCGCGCGGCTGAAGAACATCGCGCGCAGCGGCGGCAACGTGTTCGAGGAGCTGATGCAGACCGTCAAGATCTGCTCACTCGGGCAGGTCTCCCACGCCCTGTACGAGGTCGGCGGCCGCTACCGGCGCAACATGTGAACTCAGA
>JAJYLP010000143.1 GCA_021787615.1 Pseudomonadota bacterium | reverse complement strand
AGGGTGAGGCGGTCCTGGTGCACCCGATCGAGATGAATCTTGGCCGAGCCAACGACCTTGATGCGGCGCAGTGCCGGGCCGGTGATGTCCACGTGCACCGTGTCCTCGACGCTGGTGCCGAAGCTGATGCAGAAGGGAATCAGCGAGAAGCAGGTGTGCGGCTTGGCCTTGATGAGTCCGTCCTTGACCACCAGCTCCCGCATGGTGCGCTCGGGCGCGCGCAGCGTCACATGCCACGTCGGACCGGGATGGTACGTGACATCGGCGGGCACCCGCAGCGTCAACCGGTCCGAGGTCCATGGATAGGAGCGTGACACCACGGTGTCGGCGCCGGCGTGGGCGGCGAGCGGCAGCGCGGCGGCCGTCAGGCCGATGGCAAGCCCGGTGGCGGCAAGTCTCATCCTGCGGTTCATGAGCGTCTCCGGCTGAAGATGTGCCCAGAACACGCCGCGCCGAGGAAAGTTGCAGCGGGCGTCGCGCCCGCGCCGATCCCGCCACCCGCGCGGACCGCCCCGGCCCGAGCAGTCCCCGCCCGCGCCTCAGGCGCGCTCCGACGCCGGTCCGCCGCTCACGGCCGCTCGGGCCGCCAGAGCACCTCGCTGCCCCGCTCGTGCCGCACCAGGACCCGGGCAAGCACGAACAGCAGATCGGACAGGCGGTTGAGGTAGCGCAGCGCGTGCGGATTGACCGGCTCCTCGGCAGCCAGCCTCCAGACGCGCCGCTCGGCGCGGCGGGCGACGGTGCGGGCGAGGTGGCAGGCGGCCGAGGCCGGCCCGCCGCCCGGCAGAATGAATTCCTTCAGCGGCGGCAGGCCCTCGTTGAACGCATCGAGGGTGCGCTCGAGCCCCGCGACCGGCTCGGCCGAGAGCACCGCATGCCCCGGGATGCAGAGCTCCCCGCCGAGATCGAACAGCCGATGCTGCACCTCGGTCAGGCAGTCGGCCACTTCCCGGGGGAGCGCCGGCGCGGCCAGCAGCACGCCGAGCGCGCTGTTGAGCTCATCGACGGTGCCGAACGCCTCGACCCGCGCGCTGTCCTTGCGGACCCGCGTACCGTCGCCGAGACCGGTGGTGCCGTCATCGCCGGTGCGCGTGTAGATTTTGCTGAGTCGATTGCCCATGGCGAACCTCGGCGCCCATTCTGCCAGAGCGCGCGATTGACAGCGGCGCCGCAGGACGGCAATTTGGCGACCGCCACTCTGCCCAACCCATGCCCTCACCCGAACTTCAAGCCGCCCTGGAGGCGGCGCGCGCAGCCGCCGAGGTCATTCGCGGCTACTACCAGCGCAACCTCGAGATCCGCACCAAGGCGGACCAGACGCCCGTGACCGAGGCGGACGTGCGCGCCGAGCAAGCCATCCGCGCGATTCTCGAGAAGCGCTTCCCGGGATACGGGTTCTACGGCGAGGAGACCGGCCAGCGCGAGCTCGGCGCCGAGAGCGTCTGGCTGGTCGATCCGATCGACGGCACGAAGTCGTTCGTGCGCGAGTGCCCGTTCTTCTCCACGCAGATCGCGCTGCTGCGCGGCGGACGCTTCGTGCTCGGGGTGTCGAGCGCGCCGGCCTACGGCGAGCTTGCCTGGGCCGAGGACGGCGCCGGCGCGTACCTGAACGAGCGCCCGCTGCGCGTGAGCGCCACGAGCGCCCTCGGCTCGAGTATCGTCTCGACGGGCAATCTGAAGACGCTCGCCCGCTCAGCGCAGTGGGGGAAACTCGGCGCGCTGATCGGGCAGATCAGCCGCATTCGCGGCTACGGCGACTTCGTGCACTACCATCTGCTCGCGCGCGGCTCGCTCGATGCGGTCATCGAATCCGACGTCAGCATCCTCGACATCGCGGCGCTCTCGGTCATCGTGCGCGAGGCCGGCGGCACTTTCACCGATCTTGCCGGCGCCGAGCTCACCCTGGGCACGACCTCGGTGCTGGCGAGCAACGGGCGCCTGCACGCTGCGATCCTCGCGGCGCTGGCGTAGACGGCTCGCCGGTCAGTCGCTCGAGACCGCCCTGGAGTCATCGGCGGCGGGCGGCATGTCCTGGTCCTGCCGGTACCGCTTGCGCTCGTACATCGCGTGGTCGGCCACCGCGTAGAGACGATCCGCGTCGTCCCCCTCGCTGGGATACATGGAGAAGCCCACGCTGGCGCGAATGACGAGCTGCCGGCCCCGGGCCACCATGCCGCCGGCGAGCGCGCGGCGCAGATTCCGCGCGACGCACTCGGCGGTGTCGCGGTCGGGAACATCGGCGAGCACGACGGCGAATTCGTCGCCGCCCAGGCGGGCGAGCAGATCCTGGGGATCGAGCTGCGCGCGGAACTGCCGCGCCGCCCACTGCAGTACCTCATCGCCCACCGCGTGGCCGAGCGTGTCGTTGATTTCCTTGAACCCGTCGAGATCGATCACCACCAGCGCCATCAGTGTGCCCGCAGCCCTCGCCCGCTCCATGCACTCGCGCAGCCGACGCACGAGCATGCGCCGATTGGCGAGGCCCGTCAGCGCATCATGCAGCGAGGCGTACTCCGCCTTGGAGAGCTGCTCTTCCAGCAGCGTGAACGTCATGCCGGTGGCGACCAGGAACTTCGGCAGGTTCCACACCTCGGCCGCCACGTGCGCGTGCGGCCACAACACGGCCATCAGATCGCTCACGGGGAACACGAACGCCCAGGCGATGAAGCTGATCATGGTGAAGCGCACGCTGGCCGAGGAGCGCGGCGCCGACGCCCGATACAGCGCCGCGACCGCCAGATAGTGCCAGCACAGCATCCAGGTCAGCGCCTCGTTCGGGTTGCGCAGCGCGAGCAGCGCACCCTGCACCGCATAGACGGCCAGCACCAGGGACGTGCGCCAGCGCAGGGTCGGCTGCCCGGTCGCGCCATGCCAGGCGCGCAGCATCCACAGCATCGTGCCTGTTCCCGCGGCGGTCAGGGCCGCGTACAGCCAGGCGCCGCGGACGTCGTACACGATGCAGGTCAGCAGGATGACATCGGGCACCGCGCTGAACACCACCATCGGCAGGTGTCGCCAGCGGATGTCGGCCGGGTCGTTGCTCGCCCAGATGAAGGTGTTGGCGATGATGACCAGCATCGCGACCGCCACGGACTGCGCGCCGTTGGCGCTGCCATGAGTGTTGTCGACCACGAACAGCGCGACGATGTGAATGAGCAGCAGCACCCACCCGACCAGCCAGAAATTGAGACGGCTCTGGCGGGTGCGGCGCAGGAGGGTCCAGAAGACCGCGATCAGGCCGCCGATGGCGACGAAGTCTGGTACGACGGAGTAATTCACACGGATGCTGGGAACCGGCCTCGCTGAGGGGTGTCTTCGGGGCTGCACAGCGTCCGTGCCGATGGCGGGAAATGCCCCGCGGCAGTGCGGGACCGAACTCGGATTTTCTCCTTATGCCTTCAGATCGGTCGGCGGGTGAAAATCTTGAGTCATTTTCCCGTCCCGCTCGCGCTGACGCTCGACGCCGCCCTACGCGGCCACCCGCGTCTCGTCGGCGATCATCTGCTCGAGCCGCTCCAGGTCGGGCACGAGTGGGCTCTCGTTGGCCATGCGCAGCTGGCACAGCACGGGCGAGCGCGGCGGAAACGTCGCGGTGCCCGGCCGGATCACATCCGAGCTCAGGCGCACCAGCTGCGGAAAGCCCTGCGAGACGATCGCAAAGTGGGTGAGGCGCGTGCCGAGCCCCACGAACACCACCATCCGCGAGCGGCCGGAGCCGGCCGGAATGCTCTTGCCGCACGCGCCTTCGAAGGACACCAGCGGCACCGCCCGCCCGCTCCACGGCACCGTGCCGATGTACCACGGCGGCGCGCCCGTCATCTCCGAGGGCACGGGCAAGCCGGCCACTTCCGCGACGCAGGCGCGCGGCACGATCAGCCGCCCTTCCGCGAGCGGGATGAGCAGGCTGTAGATTTCCTGGACTCGTTCGGCCATGGCGCCTCCCTCACTCCCCCTGCGCCGCGGCGGAACCTGCCGTTGCGGCCCGCTCGTCGCGGCGGGCGGCGCGGGCGCGCTCGACCAACGGCCCGATCGCCTCGAGCAGCTCGGTCTCCTGGTAGGGCTTGCCGAGGTAATCGTCGACGCCGAACTCGATCGCCCGCGCGCGGTGCTTTTCGCCGACGCGCGAGGTGATCATGATGATGGGCACGTCGCGCAGCCGAGAATCGTTGCGCACGTGCGCGGCGACCTCGTAGCCGTCCATGCGCGGCATCTCGATATCGAGCAGGATGATGTCGGGCACGTGATCCTGCAGCAGCGAGACCGCGTCCATGCCGTCGCGGGCCGTGAGCACGCGCATGCCGTTGCGCTCGAGCAGCCGCTGCGTGACGCGGCGCACCGTGATCGAATCATCGACCACCAGCGCGAAGATGCGCCGATCCGCCTGATCGCGTTCGGCGGGCGCGAGGCCCCGCCCGCGCCACTCGGCGCGCACCAGCGCGCCGATGTCGAGAATGATGACGATGCGCCCATCGCCGAGGATGGTCGCGCCGGAGATGCCGCGGATGCCGGCGATCTGCGGGCCGACCGACTTGACCACGATCTCGCGGTTGCCGAGCAGCTCATCGGCCACCAGCGCCGTGGAGTGCTCCCCGGCGCGCACCAGGACCACCGGCACGGTGGCCTCCTGCTCCGGCAGCGGCGAGGGGGGCAGGCCGATGAACACGGCCAGGTGCTGGAAGCGGTAGCGCTGGCCGCCGTACTCGAACGGCGCCGCGTCGGTGCCGAGATACCGATTGACCTGCTCGAGCGGCAGCCGCAGCACGCCCTCGACGGTCGGCAGCGGCAGCGCGTACAGCTCATCGCCCGCCCGCGCGATCAGCGCGTGGCTGATCGCGAGCGTGAACGGCAGGCGGATGGTGAATTCCGTGCCCGCGCCCGGGCGCGTCTCCATGTGCAGCGCGCCGCCGAGCCGCTTGATTTCGGTGGCCACCACGTCCATGCCGACGCCGCGGCCGGCCTGCTGCGTCACGCTCCCGGCGGTGGAGAAGCCCGGCTCGAGAATGAGCTGCATGGCCTCCTCATCGCTCACCGGCCCGGGCGCAATCAAGCCGAGCGCGCGCCCCTTGGCGCGGATGGCCTCGAGATTCATGCCCGCGCCGTCGTCGATCAGGCGCACCACGACCTGGGCGCCCTCGCGGCGCAACTGCAGCTCGATGCGCCCGACCTGCGGTTTGCCGCGCTTGGCGCGCTCCTGCGGGGACTCGATGCCGTGCACCACGGCATTGCGCAGCATGTGCTCGAACGGCGGCAGCATGCGCTCGAGCACCTGCCGGTCGAGCTCGCCGGTGGCGCCCTCGACGATGAGCTCCGCCCGCTTGGCGGTGTCGGCTGCCGCCTGACGCACGATGCGCGAGAGTCGCTGCACATGCTGTTGGAACGGCACCATGCGCGTGCGCATCAGTCCGTTCTGCAGCTCCGTCATGGTGCGCGCCTGCTGCTGCAACAGCGTATGGGCGTCCTTGGTCAGGTTCTCGAGCAGCTGCTGCAGGCTCGCCACGTCGTTGGCGGTCTCGGCGAGCGCGCGCGAGAACTGTTGAATCGAGGAGTAACGGTCGAGCTCGAGCGGATCGAAGTCGCTGCGGTGGCCGCCCTCCGGATCGTGCCGGTGCAGGATCTGCGCCTCGGTCTCGATCTCCAGACTGCGCAGCTGCTCTTTCAGGCGCGTCACGGTGCGCGACAGCTCGCCGAGGTTGAAGTCGATGGAGCTGATCTGCTGATCGAGCCGCGAGCGGGCGATGCTCGCCTCGCCGGCGACGTTGAGCAGCTTGTCGAGCAGCTCGGCGTCGACGCGCGCCATCTCCTGGCGCTCGGGCGGCCCGACCGGCTC
>JAJYLP010000048.1 GCA_021787615.1 Pseudomonadota bacterium | reverse complement strand
TCGACCGCGTCGCGTACCGCGTCCCAAATCGCCGGCACATGCTGCCACTCATCCAGCAGGATGGGTGCCGGATCCTTGAGCAACACGGTCGGGTCCGCAGCCGCGATGGACCTGACTTCAGACACATCCAGGCGGTGAACAGTGCGCGCGCGGCGTTCGGCGGTCGCCGTCTTGCCCACCGCTTTGGGTCCTTCGATCGCGATGGCCGCGAGCTGAGGGAGAAGCTCATCGAGCTCACTGTCGACGATGCGCTGAGTGTAATCGCTCATGTGTGGTCGCCCGCGCCTCTTCCGACTACCACACAACCACACAATACAATACTATTCAACCATTTCCTACGCTACCGTGCAGCCGAATAAATCGAAGCACTTCAACTGCTTGGAAGGGCATGGTTGCCGAAGGCCCTGACGGTAACCAGGAAGAGGGGTGCATGGAAAATGGAGGCTATTGCGGCATTTGGCGCAACGACCGTGCCCTCAATCCGCCACGGCCAGGCTACCTCGTGAGGCACCTCTCAGCCCACTCCAACGGAGCCAGCCACTGGCATTGACGCGATCGCGGCGATCTCCGCGTCAACTTCGAACAGAGCTAACGCGCTCCGATCAGCGCGGAGCGAGTGTCGCGCTACCCCGCCAGACCGATCCGGTGACAACCCTACAGTGTCTCTGATCGACCCGTTGCTGCCATTCGCGAAGGTCCGCTTTGGGGAAGGCCGCCGATTGCTTCACGGCTGCCGCATCGAGCCGAAATGTAGCAGCCGACCGGAATCGTAGCTGCGGCTAATGTTTGCGTAGCGCCCCGAGGATTGCATACTCTCGTGCCAGTGGAGGCCGGCCTTTTCCCCGGCGGGGAATCGTTGTAAGGCGGTTCAAGGGCGGTCATTCTCTGCGGAATGGAAGCGCCACAACGTGCTGCGGAGGGCGGTGCTGTACGCGGGCGCGGTGTGGCGCAGGCGCGGCACCGGCGTGCGAATCCTGCCACGGCGCTGAAGCTGCAGGGCGCGGGCGACATCCGTATCTGGCCGGCCGCTGGCCGACCGACATCGCCCGCGAGCTGATCCTGTTCCGCGAGGGCGAGCGCACCAATTCCGGCGACGCGCCGATGGTGTAGGAATCTTCCCAATTGACCTTCTAGGATGTAATCGCGTCGATGGCCGATGCAGCCTCGCGCAAACCTTGATGGGCGTCCGAGCGGAGAACTGCGATGAAAAAGACGGTCTGCGCGGCAGCAGTGCTGGCACTTGCGACATTCACGGTCATGGCTGCGTCGCCGGATGACAAGACGCTTCTGCATATTCCCGGCAGCATGCAGGGGTACACTCGCGCGCAGATCCTGCGCTTGTTTGTGGCGCCTGATTGGTGGCCGCAGGATCATCCGACGATGCCGCAAATCGTCGCGCACGGACGCGGCAAGGCATGGCCTTGTGCACGTTGCCATCTGCCGACCGGGCTGGGGCGGCCGGAAGATGCAGCGACGGCTGGGTTGCCGCTCGCTTATATCCTCGAACAGATCAAGGCATTCCGCGATGGCGAACGCGCTAGTCCGATCATGCACGAGGAGTTGAGCCATGTCAGCGATGCCGACGTGAAGCGGGCAGCCGTCTATTTCTCCTCGCTGCGTTTCACGCCCTGGACGCGCGTGATCGAGACGGCGAGCGTGCCGAAAACCCACATGGAGTACTACGGACTGGCGCCGACCCAGGGCGCTGGCAACGAAGCGATCGGCAACCGCATCATCATTGTTCCAGCGAACCCGGAACTCACCTGGTTGGGGGACACGCGTTCGGGATACATTGCCTACGTGCCGCCCGGCAGCATCGAGCGTGGTGCGACGATCGCTGCGAAAGGCGAGGGTGCGGCGCCGGCGTGCGAGTCGTGTCATGGCCCCAACTTGCGTGGCACCGGCGATATTCCACCGCTCGCTGGGCGCATGCCGACCTACATCGTGCATCAGTTGCTCGACTTTCAGGACGGCAAGCGCCGCGGCCCCGCGACGCTGCCGATGCAGCAGGAAGTGTCGAAGTTGACACTCAATGACATGATTGCCGTCGCTGCGTACGCTGCTTCGCGCAAACCCTGATTCAGAAGGAGAACCGTGATGAGAGTTCCAATGCGCTCGATGTTGATCACGCAATGAGGTGCTGCCGGTTCATCGACATCTGCCCCCTCTCGTTGCAATCGCTCAATCGGTGCCGTCCTGCCCGATGCGAGTGGCCGCTTTTGGCCGACTGCGGAAGTCCAGCCTCGTCGTTGGGTGCAATGCGTTGCTTTGTGACGAGTTGAGGGATGGCGCTCGCGGCCTCTGATTCGCACTTGGAATTTGCGACCCAAGTCAAGTGCGACTGTGAGAGCAAATGCCGGGGCAACGCCCGGCAACCCGCGGCAACGACACGGGCCGGCCGCAGTCGCAGCGGCCATGAAATCACCCACGAGATCAGCAACTTCCCGTCGCTGCGGTTGCCGCAGCGTGCCTGGGGTTGCCCTGGAATGGAGCGGGTGATGGGAATCGAACCCACGTTAGCAGCTTGGGAAGCTGCAGTTCTACCATTGAACTACACCCGCGCAGGCAGATTCGATATTACGGAACTGCAGGGGTTTCTGGCAATCCGTCCATGCGGCGCAGTGCGCGGCAGACGGCGCGTAGGTGGGCACAGTCGGCCCGTGGCCCGATCCCACAAGTGCTCTGGATTGACTGCGTGGCAGAGTGCACTTGCTGAGCGCATGCGCATTGCGGAAGATGCAGCCTCAGGTCATGAAAGTGCGTCTATGCAATTAAATTCCCTGCACGGACGGCCGTGTCCGTGAGCGTCGTTTCCGAGCGGACCCTGGAGCGCGTGGTGTGCGTCTATTGCGCTTCCAGCCGCAGCGCCGCCCCGGAGTACCGGCGCGCGGCGTTCCGGCTCGGCGAGGTGCTGGCCGAGCACGGCATAGCTATCGTGTACGGGGGCGGAGCGGTGGGATCCATGGGGGCCCTGGCGGACGGCGCGCTCGCCCGCGGGGGTCGTGTGGTCGGCATTCTCCCGCGCTTTATGGCCGATCTGGAATGGGGGCACCGTGGGCTGACCGAGCTTAAGCTCGTCGAAGACATGCGGACCCGCAAGCATCTGATGCTCACGGGCGCGCAGGCCGCGATAGCGCTGCCCGGGGGCACCGGGACATTTGAGGAGCTGCTCGAGGCGCTGACCCTGAAGCGGCTCGGGCTGTTTCTTGGTCCAATCGTTCTGGTCAATACGCGCGGTTATTTCGAGCCGCTGCGCGCGATGCTGGCCGCGGCAGTCCGCGAGCGCTTCATGGACGAGCGGCATCTGGCGATGTGGCAGATGGTTGCGCAACCCGAAGAGGTCCCCGAGGCGCTCGCGAACGCGCCCCAATGGTCGGCCGAAGCGCGGCGTTTCGCGGCCGTATAGGCCGATTACGCCGTCTCGGCGAGGACTTTGCCGAAGCGCCGATTACGACCGGCAAAATCATCGAGCGCCGCGTGCAGCCCCGCTTCGCCGAAATCCGGCCATAACGCCTCGGTGAAGTACAGCTCCGCGTAGGCGCAGTCCCAGAGCAGAAAGTCGGACAGGCGCTGTTCGCCGCCGGTGCGGATCAGCAGATCGACCGGGCCGGCTCCCGCGACGGAATGGTCGACCTCGGCAAGCAGCGTCTCGAAATTCTGCGCCGATAGCCCGTTGCAGGAAGCGCGTCGTGCGGCTTCCAGAATGCTGTGTTTCGAGGAATAGTCGATCGCGATGCGCAGCCGCATGCGCGTGCAGTGCGCCGTCAGAAGCTCGCTGTGCTCGATCGCTCGCACCAGGCCCGCCGGCAGCCGGTCGCGGCGGCCGATGACATTGATACGCACCGAGTTGCGCAGGCAGCGGCGAGTCTCGCTCGCCAGGTAGCACTGCAGCAGGCGCAGGAGCGAGTCGACCTCGGGGCTCGGCCGGCCCCAGTTGTCCGCTGAGAACGCGTACAGCGTCAGGGTGCGGATGCCCGCCCGCGCGCTCGCCTCGACGACGCGCCTGACCATCTTCGCCCCTTGCACGTGCCCGGCGCTGCGCGGCAGGCCGCGCCGCTGGGCCCAGCGGCCGTTGCCGTCCATGATGATGGCGACGTGAAAATTTCCCGCAGCGCTCATGAGCGTCTCGTGGCTTTGATGACCGCCTCGATGTGATCGAGGTAACGGTACAGCGCGTGGCGGCCCGCCGGCGTGAGGCGGTACTCGGATTTTGGACGCCGGCCCGCGAACGACTTGGCACATTCGATATAGCCGGCTTCCTCGAGTTTGCGGGCGTGGGCGCTCAAGTTGCCGTCGCTGACATCGAACAGCGCTTTCAGCTCGTTGAAGGTGAGGGGCTCGTTCACCGCCAGGGCGCTCATGATGCCGAGTCGCACGCGCTCGTAGACCAGCCGGTCGAACTTCGAGTCGGCCGAGCCGCTCGCCCGTAGGGAGGCCTTCTCGGGTGCGGGAACGCGCATCGGCGCCTCGTGGCGGCGGGTATTGGATTTCATGCCGCGGCCCCCGCCTTGACGTCGAGCCGTCCGATCAGCAGCCCGAACACCAGGTGCAGCACCCCGAAGCCGCTGCCCAGAACCAGGTTGTGCCAGCCGGGCGGCAGCGTGTACGCCACCGCGCCTAGCACTGCGAACAGCGCCCCCATCGTACCGATCAGACGCATCATCACTGGCGCAGTGAGCAGGGTCGCAGAGAGCACCGCGCTGCCGTACAGCAGCAGCCAGGTGCCTGGAATCAACCGAGCCTCGCCGGCGTGATACAGCACCGCGGTGAGCACCACGCCCGAAAGCAGGGCGGGTCCGAGGCACAGCACGAAGCGCCGCGCGGGGCCTCGGTACAGCGGCAGCCCCGCTCCGGAACGATGCCGGGCGATGAGCACGACGCCGAGGCCCGCCCCGAGCACGCTGGCGATCAGCCAGATCACCAGCCAATGCGACGCGAACGCCGGCACGGAGGCCAGCCCGGCAGCGGCCAATCCCACCGCCCCCATGGCGATGCCGGCGGTGCCGGGCACCGCGAACGCACCGGCGGCTTCGATCGAGGCACGAATGTAATTCAGCGTTCCGAGCGCATGGCTTTCCATCGCCACCGGGGTATTCGATCGCATCGGAGTATTCCGGTCGCAAACGGCTAGAGACTGAACTCTAGGAGCGCCGTTCCGTTTCGTCAAGTACTCTGCGCTACAGAGTTCACATTTCGCCCGCCGCCGGATGACAAAGCGCGCAATCCAATGCGCTTGAACGTAAGATAAGCGGTAACGCCATGGATTCGACGACCTCCGCCACCGGCCCCGACCCGCGGTCCCCTGATCCGACCCAGAACACTGTGCTGGCAGCGCCAGCCGGCGCGGACGGTTCGCGCGCAAGCCCGCCCCCTGAGTCGCGCCCGCACAGCCGTACCCTGCTCGCCATCGCCGCCATTGTGATGGTCGTGGCGATCGTGATCCTGGGCATCGTCGCCTGGTGGTACGAAAGCCACATTGTCAGCACAGACGATGCATTCATTGCGACGCGGATCATGGCGGTTTCGCCGCGCGTGGCCGGTCAGGTGATCGCGGTGCCCGTGACCGACAATCAGGCGGTCACTGCAGGCGAGGTTCTGGTCAGAATCGATCCGACCCCTTATCGCGTCGCGCTGCAACAGACGCTGGCGGCTGAGCGTCTGGCGAGGACGGGCCTCGCTGAGGCGCGCGCCAACATCGCAGTCGCTCGCGCGGCGCTGCAACAGGCGCTCGCTGCGTACGCCAGCACCCGGGCGCGCGCGGCCAATGCTGTAGCTGACCTGCACCGCTACCGTTTCTTGCGTCAGCGCAATCCCAAGGCCGTGGCGCGGACCCAGATGGATCAGATCGCCACAGCCGCGCGCAGCGCCGCCGCCGAGGCACGTGCGGCGCGCCAGCGCGTGGTCGGCGCCAGCGCTCAGATCGCTGCCGCCCGGGCAGCGCGGGCGGGGGCGGCCGCGCGCGTCGCGAGCGCGCGCGCCGAGGTGAAGGCAGCTGGGCTGAATCTCGACTACACCACCGTCACGGCCACCCGGGCCGGACACGTGACCCAGAAATCCGTGGCGGTCGGCAACTACGTCACGCCCGGACAGGAACTCATGGCGATCGTGCCGCAGAGACTGTGGGTGACCGCCAATTTCAAGGAAACCGATCTCTATCTGATTCATCCGGGCCAGCGAGTGAGCATCAGCATCGATGCCTGCCCGAATGTCACGGCGCGCGGGCACATAACCTCGATCCAGCGCGGCTCGGGCGAAGCGTTCGATCTCTTGCCGCCGCAGAACGCCACGGGCAACTACGTGAAGATCGTGCAGAGAGTGCCGGTGCGGATCGACTTCGACGCGCTACCGCGTTCCTGCGTGCTCGGTCCGGGCATGTCGGTCGAGCCGGAAATCAGGTTGAACTGACATGGCTTCGCCCGCTCGCGAGGGCACGGCGACCCACGCCTGGACACCGGCCCGTTCCGCCGCAGGGCGGCACAGCCCCTGGTTGATTGCGATGATCATCTCCATCTCGGCGTTCATGGAGGTTCTCGACACCGCAATCGCCAACGTCTCGCTGCGCCACATCGCGGGCTCCCTGGCTGTCAGCTACGATCAGGCGACCTGGGTACTAACGACCTACTTGGTCGCCAACGCCGTGATCATACCCATGAGCAGTTGGCTGAGCGACGTGTTCGGGCGCAAGCGCTATTACATGTTCAGCGTGGCGCTGTTCACGATCTCCTCGTTCAGCTGTGGAATCGCGTCGTCGCTCTCCATGTTGATTGTCTCGCGCGTGGTGCAGGGATTGGGCGGCGGCGGTCTGCAGCCGAACACGCAAGCGATGCTCGTCGATTCGTTTCCGCCCGCCTCCAGAGGCAAGGCAATGGCGGTCTATGGCTTCACCGTGATCCTGGCGCCGATGCTGGGTCCGCTGCTAGGGGGCGTGATCACCGATCGGTTCTCCTGGCACTGGATTTTTCTCATCAATGTGCCGATCGGTCTGCTCTCCCTGAGTCTGGTCAGCGCCTTCGTCGATGAACCGCCGCTGCTCGTCAAGGAGCGGCGCGAGCGCTGGCGCCGCGGAATACATTTCGACTTCCCGGGCGCCATGCTGATCGCCCTCGGGTTGGGTTTCCTCGAGATCATGACCGATCGCGGCGTCCAGGACGATTGGTTCGGCAGTCCGCTGATCCGCATTGCGGCCCTGATTGCGACCGCCTGCATCGCAGGCTTCGTGATCTGGGAGTTGTGGACTCCGCGGCCGCTGCTGGATATGCACCTGTTCAAACATCGTAATTTTGCGGCCGGATCGATCATTGTCATGGTGATCGGGGTGATTCTGTTCGGTACGACTCAGTTTGTGCCGCAACTGGTTCAGCAGGTGTACGGTTACACGGCAACAAATGCCGGCTTGGTGCTTACGTTCGGCGGAATGATTACCGTCATCACCATGCCGCTCGCCGGCGTCCTCACCGGCCGCGTGCAACCGCGCATTCTGATGGGGATTGCGCTGCTGGTCATCGCCATTTCCCTCTGGATGATGTCGCATTTCACAGTCGACGAAACCTTCGCTCACATCGCGATCGCCCGCGCCTGGCAGTCCGGCGCAATTCCATTTCTCTTCGTGCCGCTGATGAGCGCCGCCTACATCGGTGTTCCGGCGCAGCGCACGGGCAATGCGACGGCAATCATCAACGTTGCGCGCAATCTCGGTGGCAGCGTCGGAATAGGCATGGTGCAGGCGCTGTTTGCACGCCGCGAACAGTTCCATCAGGCGCGTATGGTAAGCGCTCTGCAGCCGCTCAACCCGCTTTATGAGCATGCGCTCCGCACGCTCGCGCATGCATTCGCCACCCGCGGCGCAGCGGCCGGCGCAGCACTGCACATGGCCACCGCTGAGATCTACGCACTGATGCAGCGGCAAGCGCTGATGATGTCCTTCGCGGACGTCTTCCGCGCTTTGATGCTCTTCGTGCTGGTCGTCTCGCCTCTGCTGCTGCTGTTGAAGGGCGGGCCGGCTGAACATCGCGGTGGTCCTGCGGCAGTCGAGGAAGCGATCGGGTGATGCCCCTGACCCGAGACGCTGCGCTGCAGCGCGATGCCGCCGATCCCCTGCGATCGCTGCGCACCCGGTTCGCCACACCGCGGGCGGAGAACGGCGAGCCGTTCATCTACCTGTGCGGCCACTCTCTGGGGGTGATGCCCTTGGCGGCGCGCGCCGAAATCGCCGCGGCACTCGATGACTGGGAGCGCATGGCCGTGCTCGGCCACGAGCGCGCGCGCCAGCCCTGGATCACTTATCACGATGCGATCGCCGCACCGACCGCCGAGCTGCTCGGCTGCCATGCCGATGAAATTGCGGTCATGAACTCTCTCAGCGTCAATCTGCAGCTGATGCTCGCGAGCTTCTATCGCCCCGCCGGACGGCGACGCTGCATCGTGATAGAGGCCGGCGCGTTTCCCTCCGACCGCTACGCGGCTGCGACTCACTTGCAGTGGCATGGCCTGGAGCCGCGCGAGGCGCTCATCGAGCTTGGGCCGCGCCCCGGGGAGGACTGCGTGCGCGAGGTGGACATCGAAGCGCTGCTCGCGCGCCGTGGCGAGGAAATCGCGCTGCTGCTCTGGCCGGGCGTGCAGTATCTGACCGGGCAGGCGTTCGATCTGGCCCGCATCGCGCGCGCGGCGCACGGCGCCGGCGCGCTGGTCGGATTCGACCTCGCGCACTCCGTGGGCAACATGCCTTTCCCGCTGCGCTCGCTCGCCGCGGACTTCGCCGTCTGGTGCAGCTACAAGTACCTCAATGCCGGTCCCGGCGCCACCGGCGGGTGTTTCGTGCACCGCCGGCATTTCTCGAGCTCCCAGCCGCGGCTCGCGGGTTGGTGGGGGCACGAGCTCGTCACCCGGTTCGAGATGCCGCCGGCGTTTCGCGCCGCGCACGGTGCGGCCGGCTTTCAGGTGAGCAACCAGTCGGTGCTCGCCGCCGCGCCGCTGGTTGCCTCGCTGCGCCTGTTCCGCGAAGCCGGCGTGCAGCGGCTGCGCGAAAAGTCGCTTGCACTCACTGCGTTCTTTGCACAGCTCCTCGGGGAGCGAGTGCCGGAGGCGCGCCTCATCACGCCTCGCGAGCCCGACGCGCGCGGCGCTCAGCTGTCGCTGCGCATCGGCACGGACGTCGAGCGGGCGCGCCGGATCTTCCACTGGCTCGGCGCACACGGGGCCGTGTGCGACTGGCGCGAGCCCGACATCATCCGCGCCGCTCCCGCTCCGCTTTACAACGGCTACACGGATGTATTCGACTTCGTTGCGCGCCTCGAGGAGGCGCTGCGCTCGGCATGAGTGCGGCACGCGGCCGCACCGTCGGGGTGATCGGTGCGGGACTGACCGGACCGCTGCTTGCGCTGTTGCTGGCGCGCCGGGGCTTTGCGGTGACGCTGCTCGAGCGCCGCGCCGATCCGCGCGCCGCGCCGGCCGAAGGCGGCCGGTCGATCAACCTCGCGCTCTCGCCCCGGGGCATCGGGCCTCTCGAGCGCGTTGGCCTGATGCAGCAGATCGCTCCGCTGTTGTTGCCGATGCGCGGGCGCATGGTGCACGAGCTGTCCGGCCAGCCCGTCTTGCAGAGCTATGGAAAGCGGCCCGAGGAAGTCATCTATGCCGTCGGTCGCGCCGCGCTCAATCGCATGCTGGTGAGCGCGGCCGAGCGCGCCGGCGTGACGCTGCGCTTCGAGCAGCGTTGCACGGGGCTGGATCCGAGCTCACACCGCGCCCGGTGCATGGATGAGCGCTCGGGCCAGCAGTTCGAACTCGACTGCGAGACCGTGATCGCCACCGACGGCGCCGGCTCGCCGGTGCGCGCCAGCCTCGTGCAGGCCGGAGTCTGCGAGGCGCGCATCGAGCCGCTCGGGCACGATTACAAGGAAATGACGCTGCCGGCGGAGCGCACCGGCGCCCACGCGCTCGATCCCGGCGCGCTGCACATCTGGCCGCGCGGTGGATTCATGTTGATTGCGCTGCCGAATCCCGACGGGATGTTCACCCTGACGCTGTTCCTGGGGCGCTCGGGCGAGCCGAGCTTTGCCTCGCTTGCCGACGATGCCGCCCTGCGCCGGTTCCTTGCCGAGCAGTTTCCGGACCTCGCCATCCATCATGAGGCGCTGCTCGCGGACTTTCGCCGCAATCCGCAGGGTCAGCTCGCCACGGTGCATGCGCGCGGCTGGCACCTCGGCGGGCGCGCACTGCTGCTCGGCGATGCCGCGCACGCCATCGTGCCGTTCCACGGTCAGGGGATGAATGCGGGATTCGAGGACTGCGCGGTGCTCGATGCGCTGCTCGAGCGGGGCTCGGATTGGGCGGCGCTCTTCGCGCAGTTCGAGCGGCTGCGCCGTCCGAACACCGAGGCGATCGCGCAGATGGCGCTCGAGAACTTCCTGGAGATGCGTGATCGCGTGCGCGATCCGGCATTTCAGCGCTACAACCGCCTGGCGTTCGAGCTCGAGCGGCGGTTCCCGAATCGGTTCATTCCCCGCTACTCGATGGTGATGTTTCATCCGGAAATCTCCTACCTCGAGGCGCTGCGCCGCGGCGCAACGCAGGCGGAAATTCTCGAGCAGCTCGACCGCCCGGCCGCCGGCGGCGGCATCGACTGCTCGCTCGCCGAGGCGCTGGTGCGCGAGCGCCTGCCCGAGCTTGCCGGCCGAGACCCCGACTGGCGGACCGGCTAGAATCGCGCCCATGAACCGAGTCACCACCGACGGGGTCATCGAGTATGTGCCCCAGGACGTGCAGGGCCTGCTCGATGAGGGCCGCATCCTGTTGATCGACGTGCGCGAGCCGGATGAGTACGCCCGCGAGCGCATTCCCGGCGCGCTGCTGTATCCGCTCTCGACGTTCGATGCGGCGCATCTGCCGGCCGACCGCACGCGCGCGGTGGTGTTTTATTGCGCCGCCGGCGGGCGTTCATTGACCGCGGCGCGCCTGCGCAAGGTGACCGGTCAGCCGGCCGCGCACATGGCGGGCGGCATCGTGGCGTGGAAGGCCCTTGGCCTGCCCACTGTCAGCTAGCGGCGCTGCGGTTGAACGCGAGCGATCATCCCCGCGCGATCCGCTCCTTCGTCACGCGCGCCGGGCGTATCACCTCGGCGCAGGAGCGCGCGCTCGAGACGCTGTGGCCGAAGTACGGGATCGAGCCGCATGGGGTGCTCGATCTGGATGCCGTGTTCGGCCGCGCCGCGCCGCGCACCGCCGAAATCGGATTCGGCAATGGCGAGAATCTGCTGGCGCTCGCCGCGGCGCATCCTGAGCGGGATTACCTGGGCATCGAAGTACACCGCCCGGGGGTCGGCCGGGTACTGCTGGGATTGGAGCAGCGCGCGCTCAGCAACGTACGGTTGCTCTGCCATGATGCAGTCGAGGTGCTCGAGCGTCATCTGCCCGAGGACTGTCTCGATGAAATCCTGGTGCTCTTTCCCGACCCCTGGCCGAAGAAGCGTCATCACAAGCGGCGCTTGATCCAGGCGCCGTTCGTCACTCTGCTCGCCGGCCGCCTCAAGCCCGGCGGCCGGGTGCACCTGGCGACCGATTGGGCGCCCTATGCCGAGCAGATGCTCGTCGTCCTCGGCGCCGAGGCGCGGCTGCGCAATCTCGCCCCGCAGGGCGGGTTCGTGACCCGCCCCGAAGAGCGCGCGGCGACACGCTTCGAGCGGCGCGGGGAGCGCCTGGGGCACCAGGTGTGGGACCTGGCGTTCGTGCGCCTCTAAGGGGCGGCCGGCGCGGCCTCAGGTGCCGTGCAGCGCAAAGACGGTGCGCAGCCCGTCGACCACGAATTGCACGGCCAGGGCGCCGAGGACCACGCCGAACAGGCGGCCGGCCACGTTCACGCCTGTCACGCCGATGATGTTCATCAGCGGCTCGGCCAGCCACATGATCACCAGTGAGATGGCCAGCACCACCAGCACCGCCACGAACAGGCTGAGAAAGACCAGTGGGTGATCGAACAGGTGCACTGGCCCGAACCACAGCAGCACGGTGGCGAGCGCGCCGGGGCCGGAAATGAAGGGGAAGGCCAGCGGCACCACCGAGATGTCCGCGCGCCGCTGGCTCTCGGCCTGCTCGTCGCTGGTGGTCCGGCTGCCCGACTCACGGGCAAAGACCATCTCCAGCGCCAGCAGAAACAGCAGTACGCCGCCGAAGATGCGGAACGCCCCGATGCTGATGCCCATCAGATTCAGGAAGGGCGCGCCGAGCAGGGCGAAGAAGACCAGGATCAGGGCCGCCACGACGGTCGCCTTGATGGCCATGCGGTGACGGTACTCGCGGGTGGCGCCCTGGGTCAGGCCGCTGAAGATGGGCAGCAGCGAGATCGGTTCCACCACCGCAAAGAACACCACGAAGAATTTCAGCGACTCCTCGAGCATGGGCGGCGGACTGCGGTTTTCCCGTTCTTGAAAGGGGGGCGTGCGAGGCGCAACATGAGCACTGTCCCTCGCCCGGCGGCCGCAGGATACCAGCTTCGCGTCCACCCGGGCGCACTCAGCGGTCCGCCCGCCGGACCGATACTCTGCCGCCTCGCGGGGACGGGCGCGGCGGGGAGGTTTGGCCATGGTCGCTCCACAACCGAGAATCGGTAACTGGTATCGCTTGGGCGGCGGGGAGCTGTTCGAAGTGGTTGCGCTCAATGACGATGATGCGACCGTCGATATCCAGTATTTCGACGGCACGGTCGAGGAGATGGACCGGGAGGACTGGGACGCGCAGTGGGATGACGGACTCATCGAGGAGGGCGCCGAGCCTCCGGAGGACTGGAGCGGCTCGGTGGATGTCGAGGACGACGATGAGCAGGCCCACGGCGAGGCGCTGGGCGAGGACACGACGCCGCGTGCCGGCTCGCTCGAGGGCCTCGATCTGTTCGAGTGATTCAGGGCGTCGCGGCAGCGAGCGCCACGACGTCGACCTCGGGGGCGAGCAGCACCAGATCCTCCACGACCATCAGCTCAATGGGCTGCAGCGAGCGGCCCGCGCACGGCCCGGCAATGCACTGCCCCGAGTCCTTGTCGAACAGCGCGCCGTGCGAAGGGCACACGATGAGCGCCCGATCGGCAGTCAGGAAGCGGTGTGGCCGCAGATCGAGCGGATGGCCGGCGTGGGGGCAGTGATTGACGTAGCCCCTGACCGCGGCGCCGCAACGCACCACGAAACCGCGCAGCGGCCAATCTGCGGCGCCGATGCGAAAGGCCCGCGCCCCGGATTCCTCGAGATCCGCCAGGTGGCAGATCACCCGCTCCAGATCGATCTCAACCGGGGCCGGCATCGATGGGCTCCGCAGAGCCGCTCTCGAGGGCGGCCGCGCGTGACGTCCCGTTCTGCGGAATCCTGCGCCACAGCCACGCAAGCAGCACGGCCGCCGGAAGAGTCAGGGCGGCGGTGTAGAGGAAAAAGTGCACGTAGCCGATGCGGTGCACCACGAACCCCGAGGTGCCCTCAAGGGTCTTTCCGGCGAGCGCGAACAGCGAGGCGAACAGCGCATACTGGGTCGCGGTGTAGCGCGGACTGGTGAGGCTGGACATGAACGCCACCAGTGCCACCCCTTCGAGCGACAACGCCAGATTGTCGATGGCGTTGGCGATGCCGAGCCCGAGCAGCGTCGCGCTGTGGGTCGTCGCCAGCAGCGCGTAGCTCAGGTTCGACAGGAGCGATACCGCAAGGCCCGCCGCGAGCGCGCGCGCCAGGCCGATCCGCGCCACCAGCACGCCGCCGAGGAAGACCCCCGCGATGCCCACGGTGTACCCGCAGACCTTTCCCACCAACGCGATCTGATCCAGGGTGTAGTGGTGGTCGATGTAGAACGGATTGGCCATCGAGCCCATGGCGAATTCGGCGATCTGATACAGCCCGAAAAAGACCAGCGATGCGATCGCGACGCGCGCGCCGAAGCGGCCGAAGAACTCCGTCATCGGGCAGATGACCGCGCCGATGAACCACTCGCCGATGTCGCGCATCGACTTCGGCCAGTGCGCGCGTCGCTCGAGCCAGTTGACGACGCGGGTCTCGCGCTGCTGCTCGGCGCGCGTCACGGGCGCCTCGGGCTCCTTCACCAGCAGCGTCGTGATGATGCCGACGCCCATCAGCGCCGCCATCGCGCCGTAGCTCATCTGCCACCCGAAGCCAGCCGCCACGGCAATCGCGCCGGCGCCGCCGGCGATCATCGCGATGCGGTAGCCGACCTGATAGGCGGCGGCCATGGCGCCCTGCATGTGCACGGGCACCGACTCGATCCGCCAGGCGTTCATGGCGATATCCTGCGTGGCCGAGCAGAACGCCACGAACAGCGTCGCGGCCGCGATCGATCCGATCGCCACGGCCGGATTGCCCGAGGCCACCCGGGCGAGGCCGAGCGCCACGCCGATCTGTCCAAGCAGCATCCACGAGCGGCGCTGCCCCAGGAGGCGGTGCAGGAGCGGCAGCTTCACCCGATCGACCACCGGAGACCAGGCGAACTCGAACGAATAGGCGATGCCCACCCAGGCGAACATGCCGATCATGGAGCGCTCGATCCCCGCCTGGCGCAGCCAGACCGTCAGCGTCGAGAACACCAGCAGGAACGGCAGGCCGCTCGAGAAGCCGAGAAACAGCATCGACACCACGCTGCGCTGGCGGTAGATCTCGAGCGATCGCCACCAGCGGGTGAGAAGCGCGGCGGCGGGCGATGCGCGCTCGGGGTTCAAGGTTCCCGCCCCGGACGCGCCGGAGAGTTGACGATGCGGGTGTGCATCGGACAATGATAGTCGCTATGCAGGACTATCAGCTCAAATTCATCCGATTGGCGCTCGCGCGCCAGGCGCTGCGCTTCGGGCAGTTCACCCTCAAATCCGGCCGCGAGAGCCCGTATTTCTTCAATGCGGGCCTGTTCAGCGACGGCGAGGCCATCGCCGTGCTCGGCCGATGTTACGCGGCCGCGATCACCGCTTCGGGCCTCGCGTTCGACATGCTGTTTGGGCCGGCCTACAAAGGCATCGCGCTCGCGGCGAGCACCGCCGCGGCGCTGTTCGATCACCACGGGCGCAACGTGCCGTACGCCTTCAACCGCAAGGAAGCCAAGACTCACGGCGAGGGCGGCCATCTCATCGGTGCGCCGCTCGCGGGGCGGGTGCTCGTGATCGACGATGTGGTGACCGCCGGCACGGCGGTGCGCGAGTCGCTCGAGCTGATCCGCTCCGCCGGGGCAACTCCGGTGGGATGCGTGTTCGCGCTCGATCGGCAGGAGCGCGGGCGTGGCGAGTTGAGCGCCACGCAGGAGATCGAGCGTGAGCACGGCTTGAAGTGCCTGAGCGTGCTCACGCTGGCCGATCTGATCGAGGCGCTCTCGCGTCCGGGTGGGCCGTCCATCACCGCCGAGCAGCTTGTCGCGCTCAAGGCCTACCGGCAGCGTTACGGGGTGACCTGAGGGGGAGCCGCTACGGATAGAGCGGCGGCAGCGCATCGTCCCCCGCGCGGGCGGCTGCGGGCCGCGCGGGCAGCTCGCGCAGCGCCTGCGCGAGCGGCGCGCCCTGCCAGCCTGCGCCGCCGTAGCAGGCGCGCTCCAGCTCGCGCAGCTCGGCGTGGAGTTGCGGATCACGAATTGCGGCGGCGAGCGGGTTGAGGCTCGTGGCGGGCACGTCCCAGGCGCCCGCCATCCAACCCAACAGATGACGGCGGGCGGCCGGCGCGTCGTTGCGCTTGCATGCAGCGCGAAATGCCGTCCGTTCGGTCGCCGCATCCGGACGCGGGGAATGCTTCGGGGGCGCTGCAGCGACCGGCGGTGGCCGAGGCTTGCGGCGGCGTGACCAGAGCCAGCCGCTCGCGGTCGCCGCCCAGAGCGCCGCCATGGCCAACGTCAGCCATTGCCAGAGTGTCAGCCCGCGCACGGGCGCGACGCGCGGCTGGCGTGGAGACGGTCGGGGCGGCGGGGACGCGCTCCTCGGCGCTGGCGGAGTCGCCTGGACGGGAGCGTGGGAGGCAGAGGCCGTGCCGAGGGCGGGCAGGACGTTCAGTATTTGCGCCGGCAGCGTCGCCGCGCGCAGCTGATTCGTGCGCGTGTCCCACCAGCGGATCCTGATCGGCGGCAGGGCGTAGCGCCCGGGGCGGCTCGCGATGAACGCGATGGTCTGGTCGCGGCTGCCGACGATGCCCGTGTCCTGCTTCGTGTTGACCAGTTTGGCCTGGTCGGGGTAGGCGGCCACGCCGGCGGGCGGTGTGAGCCGGCTCGAGAGGTCCGGCAGTTGCGCGGCGGTGAGGCCGGCCGCCTGCAGATCGAGCTGGACGGTGAGCGGATCGCCGGCTCGCGCGCTCATCGTGTGCGGGTTCCATTGAGCCGTGAGCGTGAGCTTGCTCGAGGGCAGCCAGTAGCGGCCGGCCGCCGCGGCCGGCCGTCGGCGCACCGACAGGACGATCGGATTGCCGCGCACCTCGATCGGGCGCGCACTCTGCGTCATACCACTGAAAAAGCCGCTGAATGGGTAGCCTCTCCACGGCGAGGCGCTCTGCTGCCGCACCAGCACCTCACCGTCGAGCACCGGGCCCGGCAGCGTGACCCGCCCGCTGTGCAGCGGGAACAGCACGAAGCGGCGCGTGATGACCTGGTAGGTCCATCCGGCGCGCACCGCGCTGCTGTACTGGTCGGTGCCGACGTTCTTGACGAGCACCGCGCCGTTGCCTGCGAAATTCAGGTCGGCCCGGTACAGCTGCTCGGCGGTGTAGATCTGCACGGTCAGATGCACCTGCGCCTGCACGTACGGCCGCGTCGGCGTGACGCGGGTGACGATGAAGACCGGCACCCGGGACACGGCGCCGTTGCCCGACGCGCGGTTCGAGCCCGAGCCGGCGCCCACGACCGTGAGGCTCAGGGGCTGGCTGACTTCGCCGGCCCAGGCAATCGGCGGGATGGTCAGTCGTCCGGTGCGCTTCGGCGCGAGCGTCAGCACGACCTGGGTGGTCTCGGAGCTGCCGCCGGTCCCGATCTGCACGCTCGTGCTCGAGCTGGTCCCCAGGATGTCGAAGTCCTTGCCCAGCGAGGTGAGTTGCGGCTCGCTCGTGGTCAGGCCGTCGTACGTCAGGGTGAGTTGTACCGTGGTGCCCGAGGCGATCCGCCTGTCGCTGAGCGCGGCGGTGACCGTGGCCCGCGCCGGGGCCACGGCCGCGCACAAACACAGAGCGAGCAGCGCACCGGCCGCACGTCCCGTCACGGGTTCGCTCCCGGATGGCGCAGCATGAATTCGATCAGGAATTTGCGCCGCAGCAATCCGGCCGGGTCATTGGGGATTTGCCGCAACCACTGGTCGAGCGCCAGCGTCTTCTCGCTGACCGGCTTCGCCGGGGGCGTGCGCTCCCCGCCGGCGCGCAAGCGCAGGTTGCCGGCTGCGGCATGCGGGCCGCGTCGTTGCGCTCCGGCGGCACCGGCACCGGGGCCTTCGCGCCGCTGCCGCGCGATCGCGGCCGCGAGCGCCGCATCCCGTCGAGCCTGGCCCGGGCTGCGCACACCGGGATGCGCTGCCGCACGGGGTCGGTTGGCCGACGCGCGGCCCTGCGGGGTACGGTTCCCGCCGGACCTTTCGCCGGCTCGCGCCGCAGCGTGCGATCCCTGCCCCTGGCGGTGTGCGCCGGCGCGTGCGGCGGCTTTGCCGTTGCGCGCCGAGCGCTGTCCGGGTTTCTGTCCCTGGCCGAGGCGCGGCCCGTGACCCGCACGCTGCTCGCCGCCGCTGCGCCCGGAGTTTCCCTTGGAGTGTGCCGATCCCCGCTGCCCGGAGTGCGGTGCGGAGCGGGCGCCGTGCGAGCCGCCCTGATTCTGCTGTTGACCCGCGCCGCCCGGCTGCGGCGCCTTGGGACGCGGCGGGCGGTGCGCGAGGATGCGCTTGATCAGGTTGCGGTTGTGGCGGATGTCCCGGTCATGCGGTGCCTGTTTCAATGCCGCATCGTAAGCGGCGAGCGCGGCGCGCAGATGCCCCAGGTGCGCCAGCGCGTTGCCGCGGTTGTATTCGGAGGTTGCGTCCTTGAACGGCGCGAGCAGGCGCGCCGCGGGAGCATAGCGGTCGGCCTCCAGGTCCGCATAAGCCTTGCGGCGGGCACTGGTGAAGCGCGCCGCCGCCTGCGCCGGCCGGCCCGCGGCGAGCAGCGCCTGACCCTGCTGATCGGGTGTTCGCCACAGATTGGACCACACCCCGGCGAGCGCCGGCGCACTGACCAGACAGCCGAGGATGAGCAGCGGCGCGGCGCGCACGGTCAGACCCATCCCCGCCGCGCCGACAGACCCGCGAGCAGCACGATCAGCGGCAGCAGCCAGATGCCGTCGTTCAGCCAGCTCGACAGGCGTACGCGCGGCGCGGCGCGTGCGCTGCCGAGACTGCTGATCCCGGCCGCGTGCAGGTCAGTGATCAGCTGCGCCAGCTGATCCAGCATGACGAACTCGCCCCCGCCGGCCGCGGCGATCCGGCGCAGCTCGCCGGGGTGCAGCCGTGTCATGCGCACGTTGCCGCCCAGCCCGCGCACAAATCCCCCGTTGGCATCCGGCGCCGGCGCGCCAGCGGTGGTTCCGACGCCGACCACATCGACCGTGATGCCCTCCCGGTGCAGCTGTGCGGCGCTCTGCATCGCCCGCGCGGGATCGTGCACTGCATCCATCAGCACAATGATCTGCCGGTCGCGGCCCGCCCAGGACTTCAGCAGGCGCGCAGCGGCCGTGAGCGCCGGGGCGAGTCGTGCGCCGTGCTCCGGCATGAGTCTCGGCGAGAGCGCCCGGCTGAGATTGCGAACTGTCGCGACGTCCGAGGTAAGCGGCGCGACGGTGTAGGCGTCTCCGGCGAATGCCACCAGCCCCACGCGCGCATCGTGCGCGGCCGAAAGCAGATCATCGACGGCGAATCGCGCCCGCGCGACCCGGCTCGGAGGGACGTCGCTCGCCAGCATGGAGGGCGAGAGCTGCAGCGCGATGACCCATGCGGCCGGCAGCCGGTAGGCGGCGGTGAGCTGCCGCTGCCAGCTCGGGCCCGCGAGCGCCACCACGGCAAGCGTCCAGATGGCCCCGATCAGCGGCCAAGGCGAGCGGCCGCTCCCTGCGCCGCCGAGACGCAGCAGCGGCAGCAGTGCGGAGTCCACCAGACGCGGCCACACGCCGTCGCGCGCGCAGCGGCGGGCAAGCCACGCCGTGAACGCCCACAATGGCGCCAGCGCGAGGAGAAACAGCGGGTGCAGGAAGTGAAAGCCGTGCGGCATGACGTTACGCCCGCTGCGTCATGCGCCAGGCCGCCGGCAGGCTCAGCAGCAGCGCGAGCGCGAGCGGCACGCCGAACCACTCGGTCGCCGGGCGCAGCCAGCGCCGATCGCCCGCCACCGGCTCGAGACGGTCGATCTGACGATAGACCGCGCGCAGGGCGCCGCGATCGGTGGCGCGGAAATACCGGCCGCCGGTGATTTTCGCGATCTGCTTGAGGAGGTGCTGATCGAGGTCGGTGTTGCCGCTCACGCCGAAGAACGACCGCTGAACGGCCGCGCCGACGCCGACGGTGTCAATGCGCAGCCCCGTCTCGGCGGCGAGGCGGGCCGCCTCGAGCGGCGGCATGACTCCGGCATTGTTGCCCCCGTCGGTGAGCAGAATCATCAACGGCTGACGGCGAGCGTGCGCGCCTCGATTGACCTGGCGCAGGGTCTTGATCGCCAGCCCGATCGCATCGCCGATGGCCGTCTGCGGACCGGCGACCCCCACCACGGCCTCGTCGAGAAAGCGATGCACCGTACGCAGGTCGGTGGTGAGCGGCGCCTGCAGATAGGGCCGGGTGCCGAACAGGATGAGGCCGACCTGATCGCCGTGCCGGCCGTTGATGAATTGCCCGGCCACCTGCTGCACCACCTGCAGGCGGCTCTGCCCGCCGGCCATGTCCTCGGTGGCCATGGAGCCGGAGCAGTCGATTGCCAGAATGATCTGCCGCCCCTCGGTGTGCATCGGAACCGGCGCGCCCAGCCACTGCGGCCGCATCGCCGCCACGATCAGCAGCGCCCAGGTGCCCGAGAGCAGCACCCCGTCGCCGCGGGAGGTGCGCGGCGCGCCGGTGCCCGCGGCGGTCACCTCCGCCGCCATCGGGACAAAGAGCGCTGCGCCGCGCGCGTCGGTCGCGGGCAGCAGGTGGCGCATGACCCAGGGAAGGGGCGCGAGCAGGATCATCCACGGCCACGCGAAATGAAACACTAGCCGCGCTCCCGTGCGGGTCTGCGGCCCGCGCCGCGCACGAACCCCTCAGCGCCGGCCAGCCACTCGTGGCGCTGATCGCGCGCCGGTCCGCCGAAGGCCGCGCGCAGCAGGTCCCGGCCGTACTCGCCGGCCAGCGGCGCGCCGCCTTCTGCCCCGAGGAGCGCGAGCCAGGCCTCGCCGGTCAGGCGCGCGACCCGCTCACGCCCGAACACCGCCATGGCGTAGCGGCGCAGCAGACTCTCGATGGCGCGCGCGCTGTGTTGCGGGTCGGGGTCCGCGGCGCGGATCCGCCGCAGCTCGCGCAGCGCCGCGCGCACCCGGCGCCGCCGGGGATCACGCCACCACCACAGCACCGTGGCGGCGAGCGCCAGTGCGAGGCCTGCCAGCGCCCACCAGCCCGGTGCCGGCGGCCAAGCGGACGGGGGCGGTGGCGCGTGCGCCGGCGCGAGCTGTGTCAGCCAGTCCGGGCTCATGCGGCCGAGAACCCGGTGAGCAGCGCGGGGCGCAGCGCCGATTCGACCGAAACGGAGGTATCGAGGCGCACCAGCGGGGCTGCGAGGCGGTGCGACAATCGCGTCACATTCCGCTCGCGCTCCTGCCACAGCCCACGCCACGCGGGGCGCGCTCGCTGTCCGTCCAGCACCGCAAGCCGGCCGGGCAGGCCGGCGCGGTAGCGGCCCGGCGGCAGTCCCTGCTCCTCGAGCGGATCGGTGGCCCAATACAGCCGGATGTCGTTGTGCCGCACGACGGGCAGCCACGAACCATCGTCCTCGGCGGCGAGCGCGCAGAAATCGCTGAGCGCCAGAATCTGGCTGCCCGGACGGATCAACTGCGCCGCGATGCGCAGGGCCGCGTGCAGCGATTGTGGCTCCGGCCTTCCCGGGGCCGTCGGCTGGGCCGCGAGCAGCGCCTCGAGCAGCGGTAACACGCCCTGCAGACGCCCGCGCGCCGGCAGGATGCGCGCGGGCGCGGCGCCGTTTGAGATCACCGCCCCAACCCGATCGCCGCCGAGGGCGGCGATCCAGGCGAGCAGCGCCGCGGCGCGCACGATAAGGGCGGATTTCAGCTGCCGGCGGCTGCCGAAGAAGCAGCCCGGCTGCAGATCCACCAGCAACCACACCGGGCGCTCGCGCTCCTCGTGAAACAGCTTGGTGTGCGGGCGGCCGCGTCGCGCCGTCACGCGCCAGTCGATGGTGCGCGGGTCATCGCCCGGGGTGTAGGGACGCACCTCCTGGAACTCCAGGCCGCGGCCGCGCTGCGCGCTCGCGTGTGCGCCGATCAGCGCCACGCGCGCCTGCTTGCGTGCCTGCAGCGACAGGCCATGCGCCGCGCCGCGCAGCGCCAGCAGCTCCTCGAGCGTGGGGATGACCATGACCTTACGGGGCCGGCACCCGGCTCAGCAGCTCGTTGACGCAGCTCTCGGCGCTCACGCCCTGCGCCTGGGCCGTGTAGTCGACCAGCAGCCGGTGGCGCAGCGCATCGGGGGCGATCGCCTGAACGTCCTCGGGGCTCACGAAGTCCCGCCCGTCGAGCCAGGCGAGGGCGCGTGCCCCGCGCTCGATGGCGATCGCTGCGCGCGGGCTTGCGCCCCAGCGCAACCACTGGCGAAGCTGCGCGCTGTAGGGCTCCGGCCGGCGCGTCGCATCGACGAGCGCGGCAATGTATTCGGCCACAGCATCGGACAGCGTCAGGCCGAGGACCTCGCGCCGCGCGGCGAAGACCAATTCCTGGCTGACCCGTTGCGCCGGCGGGGCGATCTCCCGCTGGCTGATCGCCTCGCTGCGCGCGAGCGCCATCACTTTGAGCGTCGTGGCGCGGTCGGGATAGTCGATGCGGGTGTGCAGCATGAACCGGTCGAGCTGCGCCTCCGGCAGAGGATAGGTGCCTTCCTGCTCGATCGGGTTCTGGGTGGCCATGACCAGAAACAGCGGCGGCAGCGGGTAGGTGGCCGCGCCGACGCTGATCTGGCGCTCGGCCATCGCCTCGAGCAGCGCCGATTGCACCTTGGCCGGCGCCCGGTTGATCTCATCGGCGAGGATCAGGTTGTGGAACAGCGGTCCGCGCTGGAAGCGGAATGAGCCCTCCTCGGGGCGGTAGATGTCAGAGCCCGTCAGGTCCGCCGGCAGCAGATCGGGGGTGAACTGCACGCGCTGGAAATCGGCCTCCACCGCGTGCGCCAACGCCTTGATGGCGCGGGTCTTGGCGAGTCCCGGGGGGCCCTCCACCAGCAGGTGACCGTCCGAAAGCAGTGCCACCACCAGCCGCTCGACCAGCGTCTCCTGGCCCAGGATCTGGGTGCGCAGGTACTCGCGCAGCCGGGTGAAGGCGGTCTGTGCTCCGCCGGCGCGGTTCGCGGGAGGGGCGGATTGGACGAGCGGGCCGGTGCCGGTCATGGCGGGGTGCCTCCAGAGTGTTCCCGAGAGCCGGATTGACCCTTAAGCGCCGCGGGGGTTCCCCGGGCGGCGCCGGCCGGTCGTGCCCGGGCTCCCGATGCGATGCCAGAGCACATCTTACCGATCGCCGCACCGCCGCGCCGCGGCGATGCGCCGGCGCGGCGGCCCGCGCGCTCGACGGTACCAGGGTACAATGGTACCATCCGGCCATGAAGACCGTGACGCGAGTGCAGACCGGCGTGCGCATCGAGAGCCGCGTGCTGAAGGTGCTGAAGGCCCTGGCCGCCGACCTCGATCTGTCGCTCGGCGACCTCATCGAGGGAGTGGTGCTGCACGCCTTCGACGGGCGCGCGCCGTTTTCCGCCGAGACGCTGCGCAAGATCAGGGCGCTGAAGCGGATCTACGGCCTCGAGCTCACCGCGGCGGACGCCCACAGGCTGCGTGAATCCGATGAAGCGCATTGAGGCGTGCCCGGACCTGGAGCGCTTCCAGCGCGGGCGGCTCGACCCGGCGCGCTTCACGCACCGCGAGCCTGTGCGCATGGCCTATGAGATGCTCCGCCGCTACGATTTCCCCGAGAGCGCCCTGCGCTATGCCAACGGCCTGCGGCGCCTGTGCGCGCGCATCGGCCGGCCGGAGAAATTCCACCCGACCGTGACGC
This sequence comes from Pseudomonadota bacterium, assembly GCA_021787615.1. Classification (GTDB taxonomy): domain Bacteria; phylum Pseudomonadota; class Gammaproteobacteria; order Steroidobacterales; family Steroidobacteraceae; genus 13-2-20CM-66-19. Next base: position 5,599 of record JAJYLP010000048.1, on the reverse strand, counting down.
TTGCTGCGCGCGCCGGCCGCTCGCATCACCCGTCGCGATGATTCAACACATCGATCCGGGCGGGCTGCGCCGAAATCGACCATGCAATAAGACCAGAAGGCGCGGCGGTCAGGCCGTCGAGCAGGTCAGCTGCGGCCCACGCGAGGGAGGCACGCCCGCGCCGGCCAGGAGTGCTGCGGCGCGGGCGCGAGCGATCAGCTCTTGCTGACGCTGTGCCGCTCGCTGCCCTTGAAGCACTGCGTTACGTCCTTCTGGCGGATGATGCGGTACGGGGTGAACGAGGGCTGCGAGGCCGCGAGCATGTTCTGCACGGTCTCGAGCCCCGCCATCTGCGCGCACAGCGTCTGCACGTTTGCCCGCACCTTGGCCGCGCCCGCGTGCGCCGTGCGATTGATGATCGCCGAGTTGTCGTGCCACAGCGCTGAGAAGAGCGATCCGACGATCGCAATGCCCAAGTGCCCGCCCGCCTCGCCCGTGGCCTTGCCGGCGGCCGTGATGCCGAGCGCGTACTGATAATAGCGCTGCGCCAGCTTCTGCTGCGCCGGGGTCAGCGGCACGGTACGCCCGCCGATCACCAGCCCGCCGCCGCTTTGCACGTAGGCCTTCGGAGCGCCGGGGACCGAGATGCGCACCTCATTTGCGGCGATGGAGAGCGTTCCACGTGAGCTGGTGTCGGCCACGCGGACCGAGCAGGCCGTGAGCGTGGCGAGCGCCAGCAGGCCCACGGCACCCATACCGGCAGTCATTCGATGGTTCATGTCCGCAACCTCCCCCTTGGAGGGTATGTTAACCCGCCGGGGCGGCCGGCGTGGCATCGACCGGGGGGGCGCCCTGCTGCGACGCACCCGGCTCGGCGATGAGCACCCGCGCCAGCCTCGGCCCGATCCAGCGCTCGATATCGTCGACCACAGTGAACCCGGCCGGCACGACCACGAGAGTCAGCGCGGTGGAGCCGATCAGGCCGCCAATCACGGCGATCGCCATGGGCGCGCGGAACGAGTCGCCGATGGCGAACGCCACCGGCAGCATCCCGGCCACCATCGCGATGGTCGTCATGACGATGGGCCGCGCGCGCTTGTGACCCGCCTCGAGCAGCGCGGTCAGACGATCCTTGCCGGCGCGCATCTCCTCGATGGCGAAATCCACGAGCAGGATCGAGTTCTTGGCCACGATGCCCATCAGCATCAGAAAGCCGATCATCACGCCGAGGGACAGCGGCTCGTGGGCGATGAACAGCGCCGCGACCGCGCCACCGATGGACAGCGGCAGCGCCGAGAGAATGGTGACCGGCTGCAGCACCCGGGCGAACAGCAGCACCAGCACCGCGAACACCAGCAGCACGCCGGTGCCCATGGCAATCATGAAATCCGTGAACAGCTCGGACATCAGCCGCACGTTGCCGGTCTCGGCCAGATGCACCCCCGGCGGCAGATGGCGCAGCGCCGCCAGCGCATGGATCTGCTTCATCGCCTTGCCCAGCTGCACGCCGTTCAGGTCGGCATCGATGGCGATGCGCAGGCGCTGATCACGGCTGTGGATCCGGGTCGGACCCTCGCCAAAGCCGAAGTCGGCCACGGCCTTCAGCGGCACCGAGCCGCCGCTGGCGGTGGGCACGGGCAGATTCTCCAGCGTGGTCAGATTGCTGCGCGCTGAGCGCTTCAGATTCACCAGAATGGGCACCTGCCGGTCGGGCAGGGTGAACTTCGCATCGTTCTGCAGCAGATCGCCGATGGTGGCGATGCGGATGGTCTGGCTGATGTCGGCGACCGTCACGCCGAGATTGGCAGCCAGGTCGAACCGCGGCCGGACGCGGATCTCGGGCCGCGGCAGCCCGTCCTCGGAGCTGACGTCGCGCAGATCCGTCAGCGCGGCCATCTGGGCCATCACCTTGCGGGCGGTGTGCTCGAGCAGCGTCAGGTTGTCGCCGGTCAGGTCGATGGTGATGTCGTGGCCGTCGCTGTCGCCGTTGAAGTTCTGGAAATAAATCTGAGCATTCGGAATCCTGTGCAGCTTGGTGAGCATCCGGTTCTGCCACTGCTCCTGGCTCAGCTTGCGCTCATCGGGCGGCACCAGGGTGATGCCGAGATTGGCCTGGCGCACGCTGCTGTTGACGCCGACCGACTCGTCGATGGAGGTGACGTCGCGTTGGCGGGCGATGATGCGGTACGCCTCGTTGGCTACCTTCTCGGTGTCGGCGAGCTGCACGCCGGGCGGCAGCTCGATCTGCAGCGAGGCGTTGCTCATATCGGATTGCTGGATGAAAGTCTTGGGCATCACCGCCAGGCCGAACACCGAGGCGGCAAAGAACACCACGCCCAGCACGATGGTCTTCCAGCGATGGTGCACGCACCAGTTCAGCACGCGCAGATACCACGCCATGAACGGGCCGTCGTGGTGCTCCGGCTCCGGCTCGGATTTCAGGGTGTAGGCGGCGATCACCGGCGTGAGCAGCCGCGCGACCAGCAGTGAGAACATCACGGCGGCGGCGACCGTCAGGCCGAACTGCTTGAAGTACTGGCCGATGATGCCGCCCATGAAGCTCACGGGCACGAACACCGCGATGATGGTGCAGGATGTCGCGACGACCGCGAGCGCGATCTGATCGGCCGCATCGAGCGCGGCCTGGAAGGCGCTCTTGCCCATGCGCTTGTGGCGCACGATGTTCTCGATCTCGACGATCGCATCATCGACGAGCACGCCGGAGACCATCGACAGCGCGAGCAGGCTCACCTGATTGAGCGTGAAGTCCATGAATTTCATCAGGGCGAACGCCGGGATGGCCGACAGCGGGATCGCCAGCGCCGCGATCAGCGTCGCGCGCACGTCGCGCAGGAACAGCCAGACCACGAGCACCGAGAGGATCGAGCCTTCGATCAGCGCCTCGAGCGCCGAGTGGTACATCTGCTCGGTGTAGGTGACCGAGGTGAACGTCCGGTGGATGTTGACGTCGGGGTATTCCTTGCGGATCTTGCCGACCGCCTGCTGCACGCCTCGCAGCACCGAGACGTCCGAGGTCCCTCGCGAGCGCTGCACGGCGAAGGAAATCGCCGGTCGCCCGTCGAACAGCTCGATGCTGCGCACCTCGGCGGCGCCGTCGCGCACGGTCGCGATGCTGCTGAGCTTCGCGAACCGGCCGCCGGGCAGCGCAATCTGCGTCTGCGCGAGCTGCCACGCGGTGCGCGCGCCGCCGAGCACGCGGATGGTCTGCTCGCCATCGCCGAGATCGGCGCGGCCGCCGGGCAGATCGATATTGAGGTTGGTCAACTGCTGGTTGACCTGGGAGGCGGTGATGCCGAGGGCCTGCATGCGCCCCGGGTCGAGCTCGACGCGGATCTCGCGGTCGACGCCGCCGTAGCGCGACACCTGCGCCACGCCCGCAACCCTGAGCAGCCTCTTGGTGATGGTGTTGTCGATGAACCAGGAGATGGCCCGGTTGCTCATGCTGGTGGAGCTGACCGCGTAATAGACGATCGGCCCGCCGTCGATCTTCACCCGCTGCACCACCGGCGGCAGGATGTCGTTGGGCAGGTCGGCCTGGACCTGCGTGACCGCATCGCGCACTTCGGTGACGGCGCGGTCGATGGGCGTGCCGATCTGAAATTCGACGTCGGTCTCTTCTCCGCCCTGGTACGCCGTCGAGAGGATATGGTGAATATTCCCGATGCCGGCCACCGCCGCCTCGATGCGGCGCACGATCTGGGTCTCGACTTCCTCCGGAGCGGCGCCCGGCTCGGTGATCTGCACCGACACGATCGGATACGAGAGGTGGGGATTGAGCGTGACCGGCAGGCGCATGAAGGACACTGCGCCGACGAACAGCAGCACCACGAACAGGACGATGGGCGGCAGCGGGTGGCGGATCGCCCATGCCGAGAGGCGTCTCACGAGCGTGCCCCCTTCTCGGGCGCGACCCGCACGGTCTCGCCGCTTTGCAGGAAGCCGCCTGCGAGCGTCACCACCCGCTCTCGCCCGGTGAGGCCCCCGGCGATGACGACGCCCGAGGCGATCACGCCCCCGAGCGCGACGGGGCGCCGCACGATGATGCCCTGGCGATCGACGATGAAGACGTACGAGCCAGCCGAATCGGTCATGACCGCCGTCTGGGGCAGTACCGGGCGCTCGGCGTGGCTCTCGGTGATCACTGCGCGCGCGAAGGCGCCCGGCCGCAGCGCCGGACTCGGATCGAGCGCGATGCGGACCTGGCCGAGGCGGGTCTGCTGATTGACGGTCGCGCCGAGCAACCAGATGCGTCCCGGGAACGGCTGCGGATAGCCGATCAGGTAGACCTTGGCCGGCTGGCCGATCTTGAGCGAGGCCAGATCCTGCTCGGGCACCTGGCCCTTGAGCTCCACCCGGCCGGCGTCCTCGAGAGTGAACAGCGCCGGGCCGCCGGGGCTGGCGACCTGGCCGATCTCGGCAGCGCGGGTCAGGACGATGCCCGAGACGGGCGCGACGATGCGGGTGAGCGCGAGCTGCGCGCGCTTCTGCTGCAGTTGCGCCGCGACCATCTGGACATTGGCCGCGTCCATCGCGGCGGTGGCCTGGCTCTGCTCGATGTTCTGCCGCGAGAGGCCGCCGTCGGGGCCGATCTCGAGCGCCCGCCGGTACTCGGCGGCCGACAGCGTCGCCTGGGCGCGTGCCCGGGCGAGCGAGGCGGCGAGCTCGGCGACCTGGGGCTTGAGCACCGAGTCATCGAGCCGGGCGAGGATCTGGCCGCGCCGGACCACATCCCCGACCTGCACATAGACCTTGACGATGCGGCCGGCCTGCCCGCCATCGCCGATCGGCAGATTGTGGCGCGCCGAGATGGTGCCGGTGACCAGCACCTGTGTGCTCACCGGCTGCACTCCCGGCACCAGGGTGCTCACCAGCGGCACGTCGGGCCGGTTCGCGAGCGGAACTCGCGCGGGCGGCTTCGCCGCCACGTGCATCCACACTGCGGCGGCGACCGCGGCCGCGAGTCCGGCGCCGGCCAGGATCAGCCCGCGTTTGCGCGCGAGGCGCGGGCGCCGCTGCGCCAGCTCTGGGTGGCGGGCGTCCTCCCGGGCGATCCAGGTGCGCGAATCGTCCTGCTCCGCCGGCGCCGCCGAGGGCGCGAGCACCGAGCCGGTGTGTTGATCGAGTGGCGTGCTCATGTCAGATCAACCCGCGTGCTTTGGGCACCAGCACCACCACGGTGCCGGCGATCTTGTCGTGCCAGGCCTGGTGCTCGCGATCGAACGCGATCCAGAAGAACCCGAGCCCCGCGGCGACCAGTGACAGGAAGCACCCCAGCGCGCGCAGAATGGCGGTTTCCCAGTTGACCGGGTGACCGTCGATGCGCACGACCCGCAGGTGGCAGATGATGCCGCCGACGGTTGTGCCCCTGAGCTTCCACATGACCGCACCGTATGCGGCCAGCACCAGCAGCATGCCGTTGGTGCCGTGATGCCCGATCAGGCTGAGGGCGAAGCCGACCAGCACCACGTCGATCAGCAGCGCCAGCATGCGCAGCCAGAATCCCGCCCGCGGCAGCGTGGTGAACTCCATCGGGGGGGCCGCCGGCGGGGGCGCAGCGGCGGCGCCCAGCGGCTCGGCCGCGCCGGCCGGCGGGGGCTCG